>JANLWG010000014.1:0-7698 GCA_031364405.1 Hyphomicrobiales bacterium | reverse complement strand
CATCGACGTATGACCGCAGACGCCAAGATGAATATATATCATTTTTGTGATTTGTCAACTTGATTGCTTATCACAATTTTGGTATATAGTAAATTGTTGATGAAAAAACCCGTCAAATTCAAGCGTTTAGCCTGAGACGGGTTTTCATCGGCGAAATTCCCCGGTCGTCTAACGGAAGGACACCCATCTCCCAAGTGCCGGAAATCCAGGTCCGAATCCTGGCCGGGGATCCAAGCGAGACTCCCTCGACTGTGACCGAGCGGAAATAAATAGCGCGATTGGCGCTAGGCTACCAGTGATTTGTTGCGTGCCTGAATTCGTATAGCACCCAACTGCAGCCGCATTTGCGGGCTTTGCTTGATCCCTGTTAGAGTTTCGGGAGCTTCATTCCGAATCGCAAGGTGCCGATGTTCAAACGCCTCTTTGCCAGTCTGATCGTTCTTTGCGGCCTGTGCGCCAGCCCGGCCTTGGCCGAGGCTAAGTTCGAGGCCTTCATCCAGACACTGAGGCCGCTGGCCAAGCAGGCGGGGATTTCGCGCCAACTGTTCGATCAGGCTTTTGCCGGCATCACCGAGCCCGATCCGGTTGTCTTGAAACTCGCCAAAAACCAGCCGGAGTTTACCTCGACCACTTCGGCCTATCTGGAGAAGGCAGTGACGCCGATTCGCATCGACACCGGCCAGCAGAAGAAAGCCGAGGAGGCCAAGCTGCTTTCGGCCATCGAGAAAAAATATGGCGTGGACCGTTACATTCTTCTCGGCATCTGGGGCATGGAGTCCAATTTCGGCAAGGATAAGGGCTCAATGAAGGTGATGCGCTCGCTCGCCACGTTGATCTATGCAGGCCGCAAGAAGCAATATGCGCGCGAGCAGTTGGTGGCGGCGTTCAGAATTCTCAAGAATGGCGTGGTTAGTCCCGATACATTCACCGGCTCGTGGGCCGCTGCCATGGGACACACGCAGTTCATCCCGACCTCGTACCTTTCCTACGCCGTCGACTGGACCGGCGATGGTGTGAAAGATATCTGGAATTCGAAGGAAGATGCATTGGCGTCAACGGCGAACTATCTTGCCAAGGCCGGCTGGAAATCCGACCGCCCATGGGGCTGGGAGGTGATACTGCCCAAGGATTTCAACCGGGCGCTGATCGGCAGAAGCAAATGGCGCAGTGTTGCCGAATGGCAGAAGCTTGGGGTGACGCCGGCAATTGGCGGGAAATTTTCAGCACCGCAAGCTGATGCTTTTGTCATGGTGCCGCAGGGGATCGATGGCCCGCGTTTTCTGGTGACCCGGAATTTCCTGTCGATCATGGATTACAATCTGTCTCATTCATATGCGCTGGCGGTTGGGCATTTGGCTGACCGCATTCGCGGCGGCGGGCCGATTGCCGCGGCTTGGCCCGATGTCAATTATGATCTGAGTTTCGAGCAGCGCGTCGAACTGCAGAGGCGGTTGAGTGCGCGCGGATTTGAAACCGGCGGCAGCGACGGCCGTTTCGGCGCCAGAACCTATGAGGCGATTATCGCCTATCAGAAAAGTGCGGGATTGCCGCTCAATGGCGTACCGTCGGTGCAATTGCTGGAACGCATCCGCAAGGGCAGCTAGGACATGGTGATGCTTACCCGGCTGTTAATGGCTTTGGCAGTACTGGCGTTCAGCCTCTCATGGGCCGGCGCACAGGAGATTATTTCCGGTCAGCCACTGATCGGCTCGACGGCGGCAGTGACCGAGCCAGCGGTGGAAAATGATCAGCAGGCTGATGGATTTTACATTCTTGCCATTGGCGATGCACTTGGCGGTGGTCTTGGCGCTGGACTGACCCGTATGGTGGAACTCGAAGACGGCTTTAACGTAACGCTGCGCTTCAATGAGGAGTCAGGGATTGCACGGCCGGAGGTTTATGACTGGAGTGAACGGCTGCCGAAAATTCTCGATGGCAAGACCTATGATGCCATCGTCGTGCTGCTCGGTGCCAACGACCGTCAGACGATCCGTTCGGGAGAACAGCGCTTCGATTTCAATACGCCTGAATGGATTGCCGCCTACAAGGCGCAGGTTGACCGCATACTTGATGTACTGACGGCGGGCGGATCGAAAGTCTACTGGATCAGTATTCCGCCGATGGGCGATGCCTATTATCAGGCGGCGATGCAGGAAATTGCGCAAATCCAGAAGGAACGGGTTGAGGCCAAAGGTGCAGTCTTCGTCGATATCAGGCCGGCTTTTCTCGATGCAAATGGCAAATACACCGACACTGGCCCCGACGAAACCGGAGTAGTGCGCAAGCTGCGCGGGCGCGATGGCGTGAGCTTCTTCAAGCAGGGCAACAACCGGCTGGCCCAACTGGTGCTGGCGGCGATCAAGAAAGGCGGCACGGAGAAGCCCGCAACCGGGCAGCCAGCGATTGCCGGAACCACGATAGTGGAGCCCGGCCATGCGGCGGAACCAATGGTTCCGTTATTTGGTCAGCTTGGCTCAGACAGCAACGAAGCTTCATTCCGGCCCGAAATCATAGGTAGCGGAGCGGGCTTCACGGCGCTGCAGGCACTGGCCGTACCGGGAAGTTCGGCTGAAAAACTATTCGTCTCAGGTCAATCGGAAAAATCGCCGCCGGGCCGCGCCGATGATTTCAGCGTTACGAAATAATTCTAACGCGGCAGGTCGCTCGATCCCATGAGGAACTCATCGACGGCGCGGGCCGCCTGACGGCCCTCGCGGATTGCCCACACGACGAGTGACTGGCCGCGCCGCATGTCACCGGCGGCGAAGATGTTGTCCAAGCTGGTGCGGTAGTTCTTGACGCTGGCCTCGACATTGCCGCGTGGATCGAGCTTGACGCCGAGCGCGGCCAGCATGCCCTCATGGACGGGATGGACGAAACCCATGGCGAGCAGCACGAGATCGGCCTTCAATTCGAATTCACTGCCGGCAATCTCTCCCATCCTGGCATCGACGCGCACGCAGTGGAGTTTCTTTACTTCACCGTTCTCACCGGAGAATGACTTGGTCAGCACGGCGAAATCGCGTTCAGCACCTTCCTGATGCGACGAGGAGGAGCGCAGCTTCAACGGCCAGTCAGGCCAGGTGAGCAGTTTGTCTTCTTTTTCCGGCGGCTTCGGCATGACCTCAAGCTGGGTGACCGATACAGCCCCCTGGCGGTTCGATGTGCCGATACAATCGGAACCGGTATCACCGCCGCCGATGACGACGACATGCTTGCCGCCGGCAAGGATCGGGCGATTGTCGAGCGGAGCTTCCTTGGAGACGCGGCGGTTTTGCTGCGGCAGAAATTCCATGGCGAAATGAATACCGTTGAGATCGCGGCCGGGAATGGCCAGATCGCGCGGGCGTTCTGAACCCCCCGTCATCAATACGGCATCGAAGCTGTCGGCGAGTTGCCTGGCGTCCTGGGTAACGCCGATGTGGACGCCATAGTGGAAGGTCACACCTTCGGCTTCCATCTGGGTGACGCGGCGGTCGATCAGGTGTTTTTCCATCTTGAAATCAGGAATGCCATAACGCAGCAGGCCACCGGCTTTCTGCTGCTTTTCGAAAACATGAACCGAATGACCGGCCCGGGCCAACTGCTGGGCAGCGGCGAGACCGGCCGGACCGGAGCCGATGATGGCGACTTTTTTTCCAGTCTTCTCGCCATAGCTTTCAGGCTTGAGCCAGCCATTTTCCCAGGCCTTGTCGACAATGGCGCATTCAATGGTCTTGATGGTGACCGGATTGTCGTCGATGTTGAGCGTGCAGGAAGCTTCGCAGGGGGCGGGGCAAACGCGGCCGGTGAATTCCGGAAAGTTATTGGTTGAGTGCAGATTGCGCGAGGCTTCTTCCCAATTGTTGAGATAGACCAGATCATTCCAGTCGGGGATCTGGTTGTTCACCGGGCAGCCGGTGTGACAATAGGGAATGCCGCAGTTCATGCAGCGCGCTGCCTGCGACTTGGTGGCTTCCTCGGACAGCGGAATGACGAATTCTTTGTAATGGCGGATGCGATCGGCGGCCGGCTTATACTTGCGGTCCTGCCGTTCGATCTCGAGGAATCCGGTAACCTTGCCCATCAATATTCTCCCCGCAATTCAACCCTCATCCTGAGGCGCCCGGCAACGCCGGGCCTCGAAGGATGGCCGCAACCTCCGAAGAACCCTTCGAGGCCCGCCCGGGGCGGGCACCTCAGGGTGAGGAAATGACCCTGCATCAAGCACTCCTCTTCACGCCGATGGTCATGCCGTCGCTGGTGGTCTGGGCCTGTTCCAGTTCGTGGAGGGCGCGGGTGTATTCGACGGGCATGACTTTGACAAATTTCGGCAGATAGCTTGGCCAATTTTCGAGGATCGTCCTGGCGCGCGACGAACCGGTGTACTTCAGATGCCGCGACAGCAGTTCCCAGACGCGTTCGCCGTCGTGCTTGTCCATGGCGGCGGTGAGATCGACGAGACCGTGGCTTTCGAGATCGCCACCGTGGTGATGCAGGCGCTCGATGGTGGCTTCCTCGGCGGGGATCGGTTGCAGGTCGACCATGGCAAGGTTGCAACGCCTGGCGAAATCGCCCACTTCATCGAGCACGTAAGCAACGCCGCCCGACATGCCGGCGGCAAAGTTGCGGCCGGTCTCGCCGATGACCAGCACGCAGCCACCAGTCATATATTCGCAGCCGTGGTCGCCCACACCTTCGACGACGGCAACAGCACCGGAATTCCTGACGGCAAAGCGTTCGCCGGCCACGCCACGGAAATAACATTCGCCGGTGATGGCGCCATAGAGCACGGTGTTGCCGACGATAATCGAGGTCTCGGGAATAAAGCCCACTTTCGCGTGCGGTTTGATGATGAGCTTGCCGCCCGACAGGCCCTTGCCGACATAGTCGTTGGCTTCGCCGGTGAGATCGAGTGTGACACCGCGCGCCGCCCAGGCACCGAAACTCTGGCCGGCGATACCGGTCAGCCTGATGGTGATCGTATCCTCGGGCAGGCCTTCATGGCCATAACGCTTGGCCACTTCGCCCGACAGCATGGCGCCCGCTGTACGGTCGGCGTTTCTGATTTTGCTGACAATCTCGACGGGTTTGCCGTGCTCGAGTGCGGGCAGCGCTTCGGCGATCAGCTTGCGGTCAAGGATGTGATCGATGCCGTGATCCTGGGCCGCCACTTTCCTGGTGGCGACGGGAGCGGTTACATCGGGCTTGGCGAAAATCCTGGTGAAGTCGAGGCCCCTGGCTTTCCAATGGGCGATTGCGTCGTTGTGGTCGAGCCATTCAGCGGCGCCGATCAATTCGCTGTAGGAGGTGAAGCCCATCGCCGCCAAGTGTTCCCGCACTTCTTCGGCGACGAAGAAGAAGAAGTTGATGACGTGTTCGGGCTGGCCCTTGAAGCGCTTGCGCAGTTCCGGATCCTGGGTGGCAACGCCGACGGGGCAAGTGTTCAAGTGACACTTTCTCATCATGATGCAGCCTGCCGCAATCAATGGCGCGGTGGCGAAACCGATTTCATCGGCACCGAGCAATGCGGCGATCACCACATCGCGCCCGGTACGAATGCCACCATCGGCCTGAACCGCAATGCGGCCGCGCAAATCATTGGCGACGAGGGTCTGCTGGGTCTCGGCCAAACCAATTTCCCAGGGCGAGCCCGCATGCTTGATCGAGGTCAACGGCGATGCCCCGGTGCCGCCTTCATAACCGGAAATCGTTACGTGATCGGCGTGGGCCTTGGAGACGCCGGCCGCAACCGTGCCGACACCAACTTCGGAGACGAGCTTCACCGAAACCAATCCCGCCGGGTTCACATTCTTCAAGTCGAAGATCAGTTGCGCCAAGTCCTCGATCGAATAGATGTCATGGTGCGGTGGTGGAGAGATAAGGCCTACACCCGGTGTTGAATGACGCACGCGGGCGATAACGCTGTCGACCTTGTGGCCGGGCAATTGTCCGCCTTCGCCGGGCTTGGCGCCCTGGGCCATCTTGATCTGCATCATGTCGGAGTTGACGAGATATTCCGCGGTCACGCCGAAGCGACCGCTCGCCACCTGCTTGATAGCAGAGCGCATCGAGTCGCCATTGGGCAGCGGCTTGAAACGGTCGGCCTCTTCGCCACCTTCACCGGTGTTGGACTTGCCGCCGATCCTATTCATGGCGATGGCCAGCGTGGTGTGAGCCTCGCGGCTGATCGAGCCAAAGGACATGGCGCCAGTCGAGAAGCGCTTGACGATCTTGGCGGCGGGCTCGACCTCAGCGATGGCGATGGGTTTCCTTCCCATATCCTCAGCCGACTTGATCCTGAACAACCCGCGCATGGTCTTGAGGCGCTCGGATTGTTCATTGATCAGCTTGGCATAAACTAAATACTGCTCCTTGGAATTTCCGCGCACCGCGTGCTGCAGGCTGGATACGGTTTCGGCGGTCCACACATGGGCCTCGCCGCGCAGGCGCATGGCGTAGTTGCCGCCAACATCGAGTGCGCTACGGAATACCGGGTTTTCGCCAAAGGCATCCTCGTGGCGGCGGAAGGCCTCCTCGGCGATTTGGGCCAAGCCCACACCCTCGATCTGGGTGGCCGTGCCAGTAAAATATTTCCTCACGAAATCGGTGGAGAGACCGATGGCATCAAAAATCTGGGCACCGCAATAGGATTGATAGGTCGAGATGCCCATCTTCGACATGACTTTCAAGATACCCTTGTCGATGGCCTTGATGTAGCGCTTGGCTGCCTCATAGGAGGTGATTTTTTCTTCAAGTGCCGGAAGCATGTCCTCCAGCGTCTCGAAGGCGAGATAGGGGTTGATCGCTTCGGCGCCATAGCCCGCGAGTGTTGCGAACTGATGCACTTCGCGGGGTTCACCGGACTCAACCACCAGACCCACAGCGGTGCGCAGGCCCTTGCGGATCAAGTAATGATGGGTGGCGGAGGTTGCCAGCAGTGCAGGGATCGGCACGCGCTCGGCCGATACGGAGCGGTCCGAGAGGATGATGATGTTGTAGCCGTCCTTGACGGCGCGCTCGGCCAGCATGCACACCGAGTCAAGGGCTGCTTCCATATATTCGGGGCCATTGGCCACATCGTAGGTCACATCGATGGTAGCGGTGCGGAATGGATTGTCGCGCACCGCACCGATGGTGCGAATGCGTTCCAGCTCCTCGTTGGTGAGAATAGGCTGAGCCACCTCAAGGCGCATGTGGTTCGAGGTGCCCTTGAGATCGAGCAGGTTTGGCCTGGGCCCGATGAAGGACACCAGCGACATCACCAGTTCCTCGCGAATGGGATCGATCGGCGGGTTGGTAACTTGAGCAAAGTTCTGCTTGAAATAAGTGTCAAGCATCTTGGCCTTGTCGGAGAGAGCGGAAATGGGCGCATCATTACCCATCGAGCCCACCGCCTCTTGGCCGGTCTGGGCCATCGGCGCCATCAGGATTTTCAAATCTTCCTGGGTGTAGCCGAAGGCCTGCTGACGGTCGAGCAGCGGCACGGTGATCTTTGGGCGCCTGGTTTTGGCGGCGGGCATATCGCGCAAGACAACCTGGGTGCGCTTCAGCCACTCCTTGTAAGGGTGCGCGGTTGACAGTGACTTCTTCAACTCCTCATCCGAGATGATGCGTTTTTGTTCAAGGTCGATGAGCAGCATCTTGCCGGGTTGCAGCCGCCACTTGTGGGTGATCGACTCCTCGGCGAATTGCAGGCAGCCCATTTCGGAGGCGAGC
>JANLWG010000326.1:0-8051 GCA_031364405.1 Hyphomicrobiales bacterium | reverse complement strand
TCCCACGATCAGCGCAATCGGCGCGTAGAGGAAGACGTAAATGAGAATGGCGTAAATCCGCATGGCTAAACCAGGGCCACGCGGCGCTGGCCGCTCTTGCCCAGCACGAAGCGCATGTAGAAAAAGATGGTGACGAACATGATGACGACGAGTGCGATCGACACCGCGGCGCCGAACGGCCAGTTGCGCGACTGCAGGAATAGGTCGACCAGGGCGTTGCCGATGAAATAGACTTTTCCGCCGCCGAGGAATTGCGGCAGGATATAGTCGCCCATGAGCAGGATGAACACCAGCATGGAACCCGTCGCCACGCCTGGCAGCGACAGCGGCAGCGTCACCTGCAGAAAACTCCGCCATGGCGTGGCGCCGAGATCGGCGGAAGCTTCCAGCAGGCGCTTGTCGAGTTTCTCGAGACTCACATAGATCGGCGGCACCATCAGCGGCAGGAAGCCGTAGACCGCTCCGATCAGCACCGCCCACGGCGTATTGATGATGCGCACATCGCCAAGCCCCAGCCAAGAAATCCACGACGGAATGCCCTTGGCGCCGAGGATCATGATCCATGCGTAATAGCGCAGCAGCTGGCTGGTCCAGAACGGCGCCATGACCAGCACCAGCATCGCCACCCGCCAGCGCGCCGACACCCTGACCGCGAGAAAATAGGCCATTGGATAGGCAAAAAGCGCTGTGAGCAAAGTTCCGAACGGCGCCAGTGTCAGGGTATTGAAGAAAGCCTTGCCGCGGGCTGGAAGGTTCAAATAATTATCGAAGGTGAAGGCCGGCGCGTAGCCACCCGCATCCGCCCGGTGGCCGAAAGAAAAAACCAGCATCACGGCGAGCGGCAGAATCAGCAGAAAAAACAGGAACACCCCCGCGGGTGCCAGCAGCAAAGCCGTTACGGCGCGGGAGCGTTTTTGTCCGGTCAATTTGGATCAGGCCGCCTTGAAGCGGGCCATCACTTCAGCCCGCAGCGGACTGGTGAGGGTCGCCGCCGCACCGAACTCCAGGGCCGAAAGAGACTCGGCCGCCGGATAAAGGATGGGATTCTCCAGCATCTCCTTGGGCAGCAGCTTGTTGGTGCGCGAATCCGTCGACGGTGCTCCGTGCGCCTTGATTTCAATGGTGTTGATTTCAGGCGTGAGAAGATAATCGATAAAGGCATAGGCCGCCTCGCGATTTGGCGCACCCTTGGGGATGGCGTAGTGGTCGGTCCAGATTTCTCCGCCCTCCTTGCCGAGAACATACTGCATTTCCGGTATGTCGCGGTGGATCTGGGCGGCATCGTTGGTCCAGCACATCGACATCCAGGCATCGCCATTGCGCATCGAGGGTTGATAGTCCGAGTTGATGCCGAACAAATGCGGTTTGCAGGCGAGCATGAGCTTCTCGGCGTCGGCCATTTCCTTCTCGTCAAGCGAGTTGAAGGAATAGCCGAAATACTTGAGCGCGCTGCCGATGGTGGTGAGTTGATAATCATGCACCATCGCCCGCCCGGTGAGATCGCCCTGGATGAGATCCCAGAACTCTTTCCAACTCACCGGATTTTGCTTGGCGTTCTTGGAGTTGACAATAAAGCCTGTGGTGCCCCAGTCCTTCGGCACGGCGTAGGTTACGCCATCGATGGTGCCGGGTCCGAGGAAGCGGGCATCCTGCGCGGCGGCTTCGTAGTTCGGCAGCAGCTTCATGTCGAGAGCTTCAATGAGATCGAGGTCCTTGTAGGTCGAGATGGTATAGTTGGTCGGCACGAATACATCCCAGCCGGTTGAACCCGCCTGCAGCTTTGCCAGCATTTCCTCGTTCGAGCCGAAGATCGACACGTTGATCGTCACACCGGTGTTCTTGGTGAAATTGTCGAAATTTTCCTGCGCGAAATAATTCGGCCACGTGGTGAAATTCAAGGTGCCCGAAAGCGCCGCATGGGCCTTGCGCGGGCGAAGCCCCGGCATGGCGCCGCCGAGCACCGCGGTGGCAAGGCCCAGCCCGGTCACGCCGAGGAAATGCCGGCGCGACACCGAGCCCTTCTGATAACGGCGCAATTCGTCGACGAACCGCCGCGGTGAAATGATGCCTTTGTCCTTGGTCATGATTTTTCCTTCCTGTTGAACTCATATGCACTCAAGTCGCGGCGAGAACGAGAGCTGCTTCCGGCCTCCAGCCGGCCACCGCCTTGTCGCCGATATCATAGATGCCGCTGCCACGTTCGGATTTGCGTGGCGACAGGACCATGAATTCTCCAAGTTTCTCGTGCGCTACCCGGTATTCGGTGTGTTCACCGAGGAAAATCCGGTTGAGAACCGTTACCGAAAGCCGCGCGCTCAGACCTTCCGGCAGTGCTGCCGCGGTGGCGGCAATCTCGACCAGCTCGGGCCGCACGCTGATCACCGTGCCGGTGGTTGGGCCGTCAAAGAAATTCGACTTGCCGACGAAATCCGCGACATAGCGGTTGACCGGCCGGTCATAGAGTTCGCGCGGCGAGCCCGACTGCACGATGCGCCCCTCGCGCATGACGCAGACCCGGTCCGACATCGACAGCGCCTCCTCCTGGTCGTGCGTCACCAAAAGAAAAGTGATGCCGACATCGCGCTGCAGGTTCTGCAATTCGATTTGCATTTCACGGCGCAGCTTGCGGTCCAATGCCGCCAGCGGCTCGTCGAGCAGCAGCACCGCCGGGCGGTTGATCAGGGCGCGCGCCAGGGCGACGCGCTGTTGCTGGCCGCCGGAGAGTTCATAACTGCGCCGGCTCTCGTAGCCCTCCAGCCGCACCATGGCGAGCGCTTCGGTCACCGCTTTGGCAACCTCGGCGGGCGATGGCTTCGGGCGGCGCTGGCGGATGCCATAGGAAACATTGTCGCCAACCGAGAGATGCGGAAACAGCGCATAGTGCTGGAACACCATGTTGACCGGCCGCCGGTAGGCGGGAACCCCCGTCATGTTCTCGCCACGGATGAAAACCTCGCCCTCGCTCGGCTGCTCGAAGCCAGCCATCATGCGCAGCGCCGTGGTCTTGCCACAACCCGACGGCCCCAGAATCGACAGGAATTCGCCGGGCGCGGCCGCCAGATGGCTCTGGGCCACGGCAACCACCTCACCAAAGCGCTTGGTGACATTCCTGAATTCGATAACCGCTTGTCCCAACGCCACTATTCCTTAGAGGCTCAAACTCTTTAATTCAGTCAGACCCGAGGGAATGTCAACAGGCGGCCAGCAGCATCGACCTCAGTTCCGTGATTACCATAGGGCCGATCAAACTTATCTTCGCAGTGCCGGTTACGCCGCGCCTCCACCGGTGGCGGACGGCGCTCAACACGACTAGGCGCGTAAGGCGGATGATTGCCGATAAAAACCAGTTTTGACCTCGACTCCGGATACTGGAAAGCGTAGCATATAAACTGTGCGATTGAACAGTTTGGAACCATCTTGTTGAAGGAAGGTGCCTCATGTTTATGATGCAAAACCGCCGCCGCTTCCTGACCAGCATGTCATTGGCCGCTGCTGCGGGCTTGACCGGATTTCCCCGCTCGGTGGCCAGCGCCGAACCGCCGCCCGAGACGACAACCATCCGCCTCCCCGCGGCCCCTGCCGCCTGCTCAGGGCCCCTATTCTTGGCCGAGGAACTGCTTCACCTGGAAGGTTTCACCGAGGTAAGCTATGTGCCGTCGCCCTTGGGCACCGTCGGGTCTGCCATGTTGCCCAACGGCGACCTCGATTTCGACATGCAGTCTTGGGCCGATTACCTGCCCTCGGTGGAGGCCGGAAAACCCGTGACGGTGCTGTCTGGCATCCATGCCGGGTGTTTGGAACTGCGTGCCAATAACAGCATCCGGAGTGTCGCGGATTTGCGTGGCAAGAGAGTAGGCCTGAATACCTTTGGCAGCACCGACCATATGCTGGTGAGCCTGATGGCCGCCTATGTCGGGCTCAAGCCCGCCTCCGACATCAACTGGGTCGTGGACCCGTCAGTCAGTCAGGTTGATCTCTTCACCGCTGGCAAGGTCGATGCGTTCATCGGTTTTCCACCTGACCCCGGGCAACCCTGCGTGCAGAACATCGGGCACGTCGTCGTCAACGTCGCCCATGATCGCCCGTGGTCCAACTATTTCTGCTGCATGGCAGTGGCCAATACCAATTTCGTGCATAACTATCCGGCGGCGACCAAACGCGCCCTGCGCGCCCTCCTGCGGGCGGCCGACATTTGTCACCAGCAACCGGAGCGAGCGGCTCAACGGATGGTTGATCGCGGTTTCTCACGCGAATGTGCGCTGATGACTCTGAACGACGCGCGCTACGGCCTGTGGCGCGACTACGACCCCGAAGACAGCGTGCGTTTCTTTGCGCTCCGGCTGCATGAAGTGGGCATGATCGAGAAAACACCAGACGAGGTCATCTCCGGTTTCACCGACTGGCGCTTCCTCAAGGAGATCAAACGCGAGTTGGCGTGAGCCGCACATGGAAAGGAAAGTGTTTCATGTCTAAGGTGCAAAACCGGCGTCGCTTTTTGACCACCATGTCATTGGCCGCCGCCACGGGCTTGACCGGGTTTTCCCGCTCGGTGGCCAGCGCCGAACCGCCGCCCGAGACCACTACCATCCGTCTTCCCGCAAGTCCTGCCGCCTGCACGGCGCCGCTATACATGGCTGAGGATCTACTTCACGCGGAAGGCTTTACCGAGGTCCGCTATGTGCCGGCGACCGGCATGACGGCTGACCTGTTGGCGGACGGCGATATCGATTTCGACTTGGAGGACGGGTTCGACTACCTTCCCCTGATGGATGCCGGCAGGCACCTGACATTGCTGTCCGGCATCCATGTGGGATGCTTTGAATTGCGTGCCCATGACAGCATCAAGGGCGTCACGGATCTGCGCGGCAAGAAAGTTGGGATCACCGCCATGGGCGGCGCCGACCATCTGTTCGTCGCCGCGATCGCCGCCTATGTCGGGCTCGATCCCGTCAATGAGATCAACTGGATCGCGGATCCGTCGGCCAGCCAGTCCGAGCTGTTCGCCGCGGGCGAAATCGACGCCTTTGTCGGGTTTCCGCCCGACCCCCGGAAACCTTGCCCGCGGAATATCGGGCGCACGCTGGTCAACATGGCCAAGGATCCTCCTTGGTCCCATTATTTCTGCTGCATGGTGGCCGCCAATTCCGATTTCGTGCGCAACAATCCGGTGGCGGCGAAGCGCGGGCTGCGCGCCCTCCTCAAGGCGGCCGATCTTTGTCACAAGGAACCGGAGCGGGCGGCTCAACGGATGGTTGATCGCGGTTTCTCACGCGAATGTGCGCTGATGACTCTGAACGACGTCCGCTACGGCTTGTGGCGCGACTACGACCCCGCGGACGCGGTGCGTTTTTTCACGTTGCGGCTGCACGAAGCAGGCATGATCAAGAAGACCCCCAACGAGGTCATTTCCAAATATACTGACTGGCGGTTCCTCGAGGAAATCAAACGCGAGTTGGCGTGAGGCGTAAGCCCGGGTTTGGGAATTGTGCGACAGATAGAAAGGTGCTTCATGTTGACGATGCCAAACCGCCGCCGCTTCCTGACCAGCATGTCATTGGCCGCTGCTGCGGGCTTGACCGGGTTTTCCCGCTCGGTGGCCAGCGCCGAACCGCCGCCCGAGACCACCATTGTCCGTCTTGGCGCGGCCCCTTCGACCTGCACCGCGCCGCTCTATTTGGCCGAGGACCTGCTGCGCGAGGAAGGCTTCACCGACATCCGCTATGTGCCCAGGACCGGGGCCGGGGCCGCGAAGGTGGAGGACGGCGAGGTCGATTTCGACATGGCGGCTACGGTTCGTTTTCTGCCCTGGATCGAAGCCGGCAAATCCGTGACGGTGCTCGCCGGCGTCCATGCGGGATGCTTCGAACTGCGCGCCAATGACAGCATCCGGGGCGTAGTGGACTTGCGCGGCAAGCGCGTGGGCGTGTCTGCTCCGCTCGGCATCACATCCGACCATTTGCTGGTGAGCGTAATGGCCGCCTATGTCGGTATCGATCCGGTTACGGAAATCGAATGGGTGACGGATCCCGAGGTCAGCCAGGCCGAGCTGTTCACCGCCGGCAAAATCGATGCTTTCATCGGGTTTCCGCCCAATCCCGGGCAGCCTTGCGTTCGCAACATCGGGCACCTCATCGTCAGCACCGCCAAGGATCGTCCGTGGTCGAACTATTTCTGCTGCATGGCGATCGCCAATACCGAATTCGTGCGCAAAAACCCGGTGGCGACCAAGCGCGCCTTGCGCGCCATCCTCAAGGCAACCGACATCTGCCACCGCGAGCCGGAGCGGGCGGCGCAACGGATGGTCGATGTCGGCTTCTCGGCTGAGTGCGCGCGCATGATGCTGAACGACGCCAATTACGGCCTGTGGCGGGACTACGACCCCGAGGACACCCTCCGCTTCTTCACGCTCCGGCTGCACGAAGCGGGCATGATCAAGAAGACCCCGAACGAGGTCATTTCCAAATATACTGACTGGCGGTTCCTCAAGGAAATCAAACGCGAGCTGGCGTGAGGCGTAAGCCCGGGTTTGGGAATTGTGCGACAGAAAGGAAGGTGCTTCATGTTGACGATGCCAAACCGCCGCCGCTTCCTGACCAGCATGTCATTGGCCGCCGCCACGGGACTGACCGCATTTCCCCGCTCGATGGCCAGCGCTGAACCGCCGCCCGAGACCACCTCCGTTCGCCTCGGTAGGCCCGCTGCCGCCTGCCTCGCACCCTTATACATGGCTGAGGAGCTACTTCACGAGGAAGGCTTCACTGACGTGCAGTATGTGCAGTCCCCACCCGGGGCATTTACTTTGGTGCCAGACGGCAAGATTGATTTCGACATGTATTCCTGGTCCGACTACCTGCCTATGGTAGATGCCGACAGGCCATTGATGTTGCTTTCCGGCATCCATGCGGGATGTATAGAACTCCGTGCCAATGACAGCATCCGGAGTGTTTCCGATTTGCGTGGCAAGAGAGTGGGCATCAGCGGCCTCGGCGTCACCGACCATATGCTGGTGAGCCTGATGGCCGCCTACGTCGGGCTCAAACCCGCCTCCGACATCAACTGGGTGGTGAATCCATCAGTCAGTCAGGTGGAGCTCTTCACCGCCGGCGAGGTTGATGCCTTCATCGGCTTTCCGCCCGATCCCGGACAGCCGTGCGCGCAGAACATCGGACACGTCGTCGTCAACATCGCCCATGATCGTCCGTGGTCCGACTATTTCTGCTGCATGGCTGTCGTCAATGCCGATTTCATGCACAAAAATCCGGTAGCGACGAAGCGCGTGCTGCGCGCCATGCTCAAGGCGACCGACCTTTGTCACCAGCAGCCTGAGCGGGTGGCCCAGCGGATGGCCGATCTCGGTTTCTCGCGCGAATGTGCGCTGATGACTTTGAAAGACGCCCGTTACGGCCTGTGGCGCGATTACGACCCCGAAGATAGTGTGCGTTTCTATTCGCTCCGCCTGCACGAGCTGGGCATGATCACGAAAACCCCTGACGAGGTCATTTCCGGCTTTACCGACTGGCGCTTCCTCAAGGAGATCAAACGCGAGTTGGCTTGAAGCGCGCCGCCAATCCAAAATGAGTTTGCTTATGATTGAAGCAGGCGGGTTGAGGGCCTCTTCGATGCGCCGATCTATCAGAAACAATATTGCCCTAAAACGAAACCCCGCGCGGGATCAACCGGTGCTCATGGGCCTGGCGTTCCAAACCCTCGCGGAAATCCGGGTGGGCGATGGCGATCAGCGCGCGGGCGCGTTCGGCCACCGATTTTCCCTTGAGATTGACCATGCCATATTCAGTGACCACAAACATGGTGTCGGAACGCGGCGTGGTGACGACATTGCCGGCCGTCAGATCGAGCACGATGCGGCTGCGGCGCTCGCCGCGCTTGTCGTAAATCGATGCCAGGCAGATGAAGGACTTGCCGCCCTTCGAGGCATAGGCGCCGCGTACAAATTGCAATTGCCCGCCGGTGCCGCTGATGTGCCGGTGGCCATCGGATTCCGAGGCGGCCTGGCCCTGGAGATCGATCTGGGTGGTATTGTTGATCGACAC
>JANLWG010000307.1:0-2793 GCA_031364405.1 Hyphomicrobiales bacterium | reverse complement strand
GGGCCCAAGGGCGCACTCAGGCTTCCCAACGTGCTGATGCCGCCCTTGATGAACAATCACGGCAATTATGCCGTCTCGCTTGGCAATGTCTGCCGCTGGCTGGCGGCGCAGGCCGAAGCGCTTGGTGTTGAAATCTATCCGGGCTTTGCCTGCTCGGAAGTGCTCTACCGCGACGATGGCTCGGTCAAGGGTGTGGTCGCCGGCGTTGTCGGTATTGCCAAGGATGGCAGCCATAAGCCGGACTACCAGCCCGGCATGGAACTGATCGGCAAATATGTCTTCATCGCCGAAGGCGTGCGCGGCTCGCTCGCCAAGGAGATCATTGCGAAGTTCCATTTGTCGGAAGGCCGCGAGCCGCAGAAATTTGGCCTCGGCATGAAGGAACTCTGGGAAGTTCTCCCCGAAAATCACCGTCCTGGCCAGGTGACCCACACCATGGGCTGGCCGCTGGGCACCAAAGCTGGCGGTGGCAGCTTCATGTATCACCTCGAAGATAACCTCGTATCGATAGGTTTCGTGGTGCACCTGAATTACACCAACCCCTATCTCTACCCCTATATGGAGTTCCAGCGCTTCAAGCATCATCCATTGATCGAGCCGGTCCTGCAGGGCGGCCGCCGGATTGCCTATGGCGCCCGCGCCATTACCGAAGGTGGTTTCCAATCGGTGCCGAAACTGTTTTTCCCCGGCGGCGCGTTGATTGGCTGTTCGGCGGGGTTTGTGAACGTGCCGCGCATCAAGGGTTCGCACAACGCCATGAAGACCGGCATGATGGCGGCGGAAGCAGCATTTGCAGCCATCGCAGCAGGCCGGGCGGGCGATGAACTGTCGACCTACGAGCAGGCCTATCGCCAGTCCTATGTTTACCAGGACCTGAAGCGCGTGCGCAATGTGAAGCCCATGTGGTCAAAGCTCGGTTTGATCGGCGGTCTGGCCTTGGGCGGTCTCGATATGTGGCTGAACCAGCTTTTCGGATTTGGCCTGGGCACCTGGAAACACGGTAAGCCCGACTATGCCACGCTGAAGCCCGCCAGCGAGTCAAAACCCATCGATTATCCAAAACCCGATGGCGTTATCTCGTTTGACCGGCTGACCAATGTGGCGTTCTCCGCCACCAATCATGAGGAGGACGAGCCACCGCACTTAAGATTGAAGAACGCCGATATTCCCGTTAATGTCAATCTGCCGCAGTGGGCCGAACCCGCACAGCGTTATTGCCCGGCGGGTGTCTATGAGATCGTTCAGGAAGACGGCCAAGCCCCCCGCTTCCAGATCAATCACCAGAACTGCGTGCACTGTAAAACCTGTGATATCAAGGATCCCTCGCAGAACATCGACTGGGTCGTGCCACAGGGCGGCGAGGGGCCGAACTATCCAAACATGTAGGATAAAAATCGGGAAATTGCCGCTCGACGGCTCGCGGCGGACAACTGCAATTGACTCACGTTTCCGTGCATCAATTTATCAATCTTGTATTGACCTGTCACGGGATGAAACTTCAGCGGCAGGTCACAAACCATGCAAGTCATCAGTAATATTCGCGAACAAGCAGTGGCAAATTTTAAAAAATTTTTCGGCATGAAATTACTGCGCCGCTAACCATTGCATCAACTCGCCCTTCGGGTCAAAGCCGCCGATGTGAACTGTCTAAAATCCCATCAATTTTAGCAAGCAGTCAGTATCAGGTTGATACGTATGCTCGGGGGATCGTTTTTCAAGCTGAAGGACCTCCCCAATGAACAATGCAGGCAAGAAGCCAGAGGCTCGCGGACTAGTCCGTCGTTTTCTCGGCAACAACCGGGGCAATGCGACCATCATGGTCACACTGGCAGCGATCCCGATGGTGGCCTGCGCTGGCATTGCCATCGATTACATGCGCGGCCTCCGCTCGGCCAGTGAGTTGCAAGGCGTGACGGACGCGGCAGCGCTCGCCGCCGCATCGGCCAGGAATGTAACCGGCACGATCAGCCAGCAGCTCACGCAGCGCGCCGCCATCGCCACGAAGTACATTACAGCTTCGGTGGCCAATGTCGCCGACATGCAATTGGTCGGCAGTCCATCGGTTGTCACCGGTCCGAACACCATCGACGTTACTGTCAACGCCAAGGTCAAGGGTTCACTGGCCAATGTCCTCAACCTGCTGCCCAAGGGCGGCGCGGCAGTCTCCGCTGGCAGTGGCGGCGCCCAGGCCGGGGCCACTTCCTCGACGGACATCAACCTGTCGGTCCACTCCAAGGTTGGTTTCAGCAAGGAATCCTATCTATGTCTGTTGGCGTTGAATCCAACAGCGACCAACGCCATCTATTTCCAGGGCAACTCGGAATTCATGGCGACCTGCGCCGTGCAGGCTAACTCGAGCGCCACCGTCGCCATGCGGACGTGGGGCAGTGCCGAAGCCTATGCCACATCGTTCTGCACGGTGTTTCCAGGCGGGTGGGCTGGTTCGGGCTTCGAACCCAATCCCCAGGGCGGCTGCTCCTACAAGAGTGATCCCTATGCCAGCCTGACATTACCGGCGGCTGGCACCCCCATCACCGCCGCCCAAATTCCGACAGCAACATCGGTAAGCGCTAGCACCGGCGTGACTGTTAAGAATACAACTGCCACACTGAAGCCCGGCACCTATTACAAGGGCCTCCACATCACCACCCACGGTGTCGCCAATTTGGAACCGGGCCTTTACATCATCAAGGACGGCAAGCTCGATGTCGACGCCGACTCAACCCTCAATGCGACCGGCGGTGTAACATTCTACCTCACTGGCAGCAACGCCTATATCGATATCAAGTCAGG
>JANLWG010000264.1:0-8294 GCA_031364405.1 Hyphomicrobiales bacterium | reverse complement strand
TTGCACCATCAGGATCCAAAGATTTCGCGGGGTCAGGAACGAGCCGCCGAGAAGGCCGTCACCATTGCGGATCATGCCGCTGTAGATATCGAAGCCCGCCCAGATCACCAGCAATGCCACGATCATGCCGAGCATGCGCGTGTCGATTTCGGTGGCCCTCAGAAAACGCTTGAGAGCACCTTCCTCGCTCATCGCCGGACTGTTGCTGGTGGTTTGTGCCGGCATGACTATCGCCTCCCCAATCGACATTTCGCATGACCGCCGTGACGTTGCGCTTATCTGCGCGATCGTACAGCCGCCGTCACCAGGCGGCACTCGTGCCGCTCATAGCCCGAACTTCCCTTACGCCTCCACTGCCTCACGAAAAAAGGCCGCGTCAGCATTTCTGATGACGCGGCCATAATGTGTCAGTTCAAATCACCTGACAAGAGATCAATTGCAGGCGGCAACCGTACCGGCCTTAACGCCGGCGCAGGCTACTTCCTTGCTGACCCAACCGGCGTCGATCACGTCGTTCAGGTTGTCCTTGGTGATCGGATTGGGAGCGAGCAGAATGGCGTTGACTTCAACGCCCTTGGCGCCGCCCGAGAACTTTGCGACGCCGGCGATTGAAGCGGGGTCAGCGCCGTTGGCGATGGCAACGGCGGCTTCCGCCGCGACTTTGCCGAGGGCGCGCGAGTCCTTCCACACCGACACCAGCTGGGTGCCGAGCGCCACGCGGTTCAGGGCAGCCGAGTCACCGTCCTGGCCGGTCACCGGCACCGAGCCGGCAAGGCCCTGCGCGTCGAGCGCAGCCACCACACCCGAGGCCATGCCGTCGTTCTCCGACATGACCGCATCGACCTTGTTGCCCGTCGAGGTCAGACACTGCTCCATGTTCTTCTGGGCATTGTCCGGCTTCCAGGCATCGGTGAAGGTCTCGCAGACGTTCTTGATCTTGCCCGAGTCGATCAGGGGCTTCAGCACTTCCATCTGGCCCTGGAACAGGAAGGTGGCGTTCGGGTCGCCCTTGTCGCCCTTGATGAAGGCGAAATTGCCTTCCGCCTTGCCCTTTTCGACCATCGACTTGGCCATCAGGCGGCCGACGCCGACGTTGTCAAAGGTCACGTAGAGGGCATTCGGATCTTCCACCAGCACGTCGTAGGAGAGCATCTTCACGCCGGCATCGGAAGCCGCCTTGAACGACGGCAGGATGGCATCGCTGTCATAGGCGACGACCATGATGACATCGACTTTCTGGGAAATCAGACTTTCGATATCGGCGGCCTGCTTCTGGGCGGAGAGCTGGGCGTCGGTGGTGACCAGCTTGTCACCGGCAGCTTCGACGACGGCCCTGATGGCGGCTTCGTCGGTCTTCCAGCGCTCTTCCTGGTAGGTCTTCCAGGATACGGCAATGGTCTTGCCGGCGGCCATCGCCGACATCGACGACATGCCCAGCATCAGGGCGCCTGCCATCATGGTGAAAATCGTACGCTTCATTCTTGTATCCTCCTCGAGAGCTTTCCGATGCCGCGGGACGCCTCCCTGGCCCGGCATTCAGCCGGGCGCGCGGTTCCTGAGCTTTGGACGAAATTTGATGATTATTTTGGCGTCCTAGAAAAACGTTGCAACAAGTAGCCTTCCGAGTCAACGTCTATGGCGAAATCGCTCTTGGCGCGCGGGCCGTTGGAGAAAGCTGGATGAAAAAATCGCCGGTCCGGTATGGAGCGCCACTGTGATGATTGCTATACCGCCCGCGCTTGCCAAGGACACTCCCTGGCCGGAAACCAGCGCCGGCCACAGTCTCAGCTTTGCGGAGGCGCGCAATTCCAACACGCTGACCGGCCCCGCACCCGCCGAATACGGTCAGCGGGCGGAGGGACATGGTGGAATATCCCTGCCGGCGGCAAGATTGCACGGGGAGAATGGCCCGCGCGGATTGGCTATACGCTTCAAGAAACCAGCAACAGTCATGGGGCTCGCATGAACGCCATTCGTCAATTGGCCGCAATGATGGTGGTGGTTGGGATGGCGTGGTCCGGCGGGCTTCGAGCAACAGCAGCCCAGCCAAACACCATGCCTGCCGAAACGGTGTTGCGCAGCTGGTACGAATTGAGCATGGAGTTGGTCCGGCATACACCGACCTATACGCCGCCGGTGGCCAGCCGGTCGCTGGCCTACCTCGGTGTTACCGCGTTTGAAGCGGTGGCGTCCGGTTCCGGCGATCTCAGGTCCCTCGCCGGGCAATTGAACGGGTTGCAGGCCGTGCCGCAACGCCAGAGCGGCAAGACCTATGATGAAGCCGTGGTGGTTCAAGCCGCCATGGCGTTTGCGGTTGAAAATCTTTTTGCCAACACCGGCCCCACCGGCCATCATGCCATGACGGCACTTGAAGCGAATTTGCGGGCCAAGGTGTCGAATGCGGTGCCCGCCGAAACGCTGGCCCGCAGCGAAGCCTATGGCCGCAGTGTTGCTGAACACATTATGGCATGGTCGCA
Organism: Hyphomicrobiales bacterium; assembly: GCA_031364405.1. Taxonomy (GTDB): domain Bacteria; phylum Pseudomonadota; class Alphaproteobacteria; order Rhizobiales; family Aestuariivirgaceae; genus Aestuariivirga. Next base: position 5,817 of record JANLWG010000264.1, on the reverse strand, counting down.
AGGCGATGGCGGTGCCGTGATCCAAAACCTGGGCTTCCCCTTGCAGTACGATCTGACCAAGGGCGAGGCCCATTGGGTGCCGACGAATTTGGTAGCCCTTCAGCAAAAACCGCTGTTGCCGGGCTGGGGCAAGAACCGCACCTTCGCCATTCCGGATGGTGCGGCCTGCGCCTTGCCCGCCCCGCCCGCATACAGCGAGGACAAAACTTCCGGGTTCTATAAGCAGGCGCTCGAAGTGTACGAAATCAAACAGAACATAACGCCGGAACAACGCGCCATCGCGCGCTTCTGGGCGGATGATGCAATGCTGTCGGTAACGCCACCTGGACACTGGATCGGGATTGCCCTGCAAATCATCGGGCGCGACAAGGTGGCGTTGGACAAAAGCGTCGACGTGCTGGCGCGGCTTGGCGTGGCCGAGGCCGATGCATTTGTGGGCTGCTGGAACGCCAAATATCAGTACGACCTGTTGCGGCCCATTACTTACATCCGCCGGGTGATCGATCCCAAATGGGAATCGCTGATCAACACGCCGCCATTTCCGGAATACCCCAGCGGCCACAGCACCCAGTCAGCCGCGGCGGCGGTGGTGCTGACCAGTCTGTTCGGCGAAAACTTTGCATTCGAGGACGGCACCGGCCAAAAAGACGGCCTCGCCCCGCGCGCCTTCCCCAGCTTCTGGGCGGCGGCCAATGAAGCGGGCATTTCGAGATTGTACGGCGGCATTCATTTCCGCGCCGCCATTGAGCGTGGCCTGGAGCAGGGGCGCTGCATTGGTGCCTACGCCAACGCGCTGCGCACCAAGAGGTAGATTATGCAAATGATGTCTCTGGGTCTTGCTCTGACAGCACTCTGCGCTGCCGGTCTTGCGCATTCAGCTGTTGCGCAGAACTCCGTTGTCATTCCCGCCTATCACGAAGAAACAGCAAGTGCCGGCATCGACAGCGCCTACACCGGCGAGTGGGAATACACCGTGGGCGGCGGGGTTGCAACCTTCGACTGCAACGGCGATGGCTTTGCCGACATGCTGTTGGCTGGCGGCACATCAAAAGCCAAGTTCTACCGCAACACTGCCACGCGTGGTGGCGAGTTGCGTTTCGAGGCGCAAACCAGCGGCCTCGAGATGGACAAGGTGACCGGCGCCTATCCTCTCGACGTCGACAGCGACGGCATCACCGATCTGGTGTTGTTGCGGGTTGGCGAAAACCTGGTGATGCGCGGGCTTGGCAATTGCCGGTTTGAGCGCGCCAATGAGGCTTGGGGTTTTGCTGGCGGCGATGCCTGGTCGACCGCCCTTGCCGCCACCTGGGAGCGTGGGGCGGCATGGCCCACTTTGGCGATTGGCAATTACGTCAACCGCCACGACGATACATCTCCGTGGGGCTCGTGCACCGATAACTGGCTGCATCGGCCGGACGGCCAAAAATTTGCGCGGCCAATCGCCCTCAAGCCCAGTTTCTGCGCGCTGTCGATGCTGTTCACCGACTGGAACAAGTCGGGCACGCCGTCATTGCGCGTGTCCAATGACCGCGAATATTACGAAGGTGGCCAAGAGCAGCTCTGGCACCTTGAGCCAGGCCGGCCCCCCGCCTTGTATAGCGAAAGTGAAGGCTGGAAACCCTTGCGCATCTGGGGCATGGGCATCGCCAGTAACGACCTCAACGCCGACGGCTACCCCGAGTATTTCCTGACCAGCATGGCCGACAACAAATTGCAGACCCTTGCGGGCATTCCGCCAGAAGGCCTGCCCAAGCCCGCATTCAACGACGTGGCATATGCTAAAGGTGTGACCGCGCACCGCCCCTACATCGGAGACGATTCACGTCCCAGCACGGCCTGGCACGCGCAATTTGAAGACGTGAACAATGACGGTTTGGTGGATTTGTTTGTAGCCAAGGGCAATGTCGCGAAAATGCCGGACTTTGCCACGAAGGACCCCAACAACCTGTTGCTGCAAACCGTGGGCGGCAAATTCGAGGAAGCCGGTGCCGCGGCAGGTGTTGCCAGTGTGGCGACTTCGCGTGGCGCTGCACTGGCGGATTTCAACTTGGACGGGTTGCTGGATTTGGCCGTGGTAAACCGCTGGGAAAACGCGCAAATCTGGCGCAACACCAGCAGCAATGCAGGCCACTGGATCGAGGTCAAACTGCAACAACCAGGCGCGAACCGTGATGGCATTGGGGCCTGGCTGGAAGTGCGTCGGGGCGCGGACGTAACACGCCGCGAAATTACCGTGGGCGGTGGCCATGCCTCGGGCCAGGCGGGCTGGATTCACATGGGGCTTGGCCAATCCGAACGCGCCGAAATCCGGGTGAAGTGGCCCGATGGCGAATGGAGCCAGGCTTACGAAGTGCTGGCCAACCAGTTTGTCATCGTCGGCCGCGGCAAACCGGTTGTGGATTACTGGCAGCCCAAATAACTGGTGGTGGCAGGGTGATCACGAGAAACTGATCCCGCCATGGCGGGATTGATTTCATTTGCGGCGCCATCCACCTATGAAAGCCTATGCCGCAAAAGAAAGATTCCCGAATGCTATCGCGCCGCCGGTTTCTCGGTCTTGCCGCCGCCGCTCCGTTGCTCAGCCGTCCTTCATGGGCGGTGGATTGGTCAGCCATGGAAGAGTTAGCCAAGGGCCAGACGGTTTATTTCAACGCCTGGGCCGGATCGGAAACCATCAACGCCTACATCGCTTGGGCGGGCGGAGAGTTGAGCCAGCGCTTTGGCATCACCCTTGCGCATGTGAAAATTGCCGACGCCGCTGAAGTGGTGCGCCGGGTGCGCGACGAGGTGAGGGCTGGCAAGCAGCATGGCTCGGTAGATATGGTGTGGATCAACGGCGAGAATTTCCGCGCCATGAAGGCCGATCATCTACTGTTTGGCCCCTTTGCCGAAAGCCTGCCCAATTTCAAATTCGTCGACGTCGAGGCCAAGCCCACGACGCTTGTGGATTTCGCCGAGCCCGTCGAAGGCTTCGAAAGCCCGTGGGGCATGGCGCAGCTTACTTTCTTCGGCGATGGCGCCAAGATCGCGGCGGCGCCGGGCAGCATGGTGGAACTTCTCGATTTCGCCAAGGCCAATCCGGGCCGGGTGAGCTATCCCGCACCTCCGGATTTTCATGGCACCACTTTTCTGAAGCAGGTGCTGGTCGAAACCATTGCCGATCAAGCAATACTTTCGAGGCCGGTCACCAGCGGGGATTTCCAGCAAGCCGCCAGCCCGGCCTGGGGGTTTGTCGATTTGCTGCACCCGCATCTGTGGCGCTCCGGCAAACAGTTTCCGCAATCGCAGGCGCAAGTGACACAGATGCTGGCGGATGGCGAATTGCTGATGGCCTTGACTTTCAATCCCAATGAGCCCGCCAATCTGGTGGCATCGGGCGAATTGCCAGTTTCGACGATTGCCTGGCAGCACCGGGGCGGCACCATCGGCAACACCCATTTCTTAGCCATTCCCATCAATGCCCAAGCCAAAGGCGCAGCACAGGTGGTGGCGAACTTCATGCTTTCGCCACCGGCACAGGCACGTAAGGCCGATCTTAAAGTGTGGGGCGATCCCACGGTGCTCGGCATGGCAAAGCTGGCAGCCGGCGATGCGGCGCTATTCGGCCGGGGCGTTATCGCCGGTGGTGTAAAATTTCCAGCACCGGCGATCCCCGAACCCTATGGCAGCTGGGTGCCGCTGATCGAGGCAGCATGGCTCGAACGCTACGGCGCATGAGATTGCGGCTTCCGCAAATTGCCGGCAGCGGATTGCTTGCTGGGCTGTGGGCACTGCCGCTCGCTGGCAGTCTCGCGGCATTTGCATGGACCGCTGGTGATTTCGCGGCGTGGATCAACCTGCTGCATCATCCGCAATTGCCAAAGGCGCTCATGCTGTCGCTGTGGACCGGTACGGCCGGGCTGCTGCTGGCACTGGGTTGCACGGTGTTAATCACCATGGGTTTCCATGGTTCAAAGCAGTGGCGCCGGTTGCAAGTTTTTTTGGCAGCTGGCCTTGCCATCCCCCATCTGGCTTTCACCATTGGCGCAGGCTTCCTCATCATGCCGAGCGGGTTGCTGGCGCGCGTCATCGCCGGAGGTAGCTTGCCGCCGCAGTGGGTGACAACGCAAGACCCGGCCGGGCTTTCGCTCATGGCCTGTCTGGCGCTGAAGGAGACACCGTTTCTGCTGGCGATGCTGTGGAGTTTTCTGGCGCGCGGCGATGTCGCGCAAATGCTCAACGGTCACTGGCGCAGCGCTCGCAGTCTCGGCCATGGCACGGCATCGGTGTGGCTGCGCGTGCTGTTGCCACAAATCCTGCCGCGCCTGTTGTGGCCGATTGCCATCGTGTGGATCTATGGTGCGACGGTGGTCGACATGGCGCTGGTTATCGGCCCCACCCAACCGCCGCCACTTGCCGTCATCATCTGGGCTGACCTCAACAACGCGGACGCCGCCATCAACGCAAGAGGTGCGGCAGGTGCTGCATTGCTGACGCTTGTTCTTGCAGCACTCGGATTGCTTGGGCTGCTGGTTGCGCGCGGTGTCCGGAAAAGCCTCACCGGCTTCTTCACTCAGGGGCCATCGCTGCTCACCATCTCCAAACTGCCCGCGAAGTTGTTGTCAGCACTGCTGTTGATTGTCTACGCCCTGGTTGCCGTCATGCTGATCCTCATGTCGCTTGCCGGACATTGGCCTTATCCGCAACTTTGGCCGGCAACGCTGCGACTTGATGCCTGGCAGCACCTGCTGATCGGCCACGCACCCTTGCTGCTCAGCCTTGCGTTGGCGCTGGCTACGGCGACAGCAGCTTTGGCCCTTGCGGTTCTGTGGTTCGAAACCATGCCTGCCAAATTGGACCGTATACTGACGATATCCGCCATTGCCAGTCTTGGCCTGCCCGCCCTGGTGGTTGCGGGCGGGCTTTACCGGCTGCTGCTCGGCCTTGGTCTCACCGGCACGCTTGCCGGCTTGCTGCTTGGCCATTTCAACGCGGTGTTCGCCTATGTATTCATCGTGCTGAAGGGACCCTACCGGGCTTTCGATCCGCGGTTCCGGTCGGTGGCGCACGGCCTCAATACCGGCCATTTGCGGTTCTGGCTTGCGTTGAAAGCACCGCTCCTCAAGGCCCCGTTGCTGATGGCGGCGGCGATTGGTTTTTCCGTCAGCATGGTGCAGTTCGTGCCAGCCCAACTGATGGCGGCGGGACGCTTTTCGACATTGCCGATGGAGGCGGTAACACTTGCCTCCGGCGGCAACCGGGCCCTCACTGCGGCGTATGCGCTGGTGCTCACGCTGCTGCCTGCCGGTGTTTTTCTTTCGGCTCATTGGCTGGCGAGGCCGCGATGGAACTGAGGCTCAATCAGATTTCCATCACACTTGCGGGAACCGTGCTGGTGCGCCCGTTTTCGCTCACCATTACCGGGGGTGAAATCGTTACCCTCATGGGACCGAGCGGATCGGGCAAATCATCGCTGCTGAATTTTGTCGCGGGCGATCTCGAACCGCCGCTTGCTGGCAGCGGAAGTATCACGCTGGACCGGCGCGATCTTAAATCATTGCCTCCAGAATCCCGCAAGATCGGGCGGTTGTTTCAGGATGATCTACTGTTTCCGCATCTGACCGTCGGTGAGAACCTGCTGTTCGGCATGGCGCGTGGGCCGCGTGCCGAACGCCTCGCCATGATGAGGACCGCCCTGGAGCGCGCCGGACTCGCAGGTTTCGAGGACCGCCCGCCCCACAGGCTGTCTGGCGGACAGCGAGCCCGGGTAGCGCTGATGCGGGCACTTGTGGCAAAACCCGATTGCATGCTGCTCGATGAACCCTTCAACAAGCTCGA
>JANLWG010000231.1:0-2937 GCA_031364405.1 Hyphomicrobiales bacterium | reverse complement strand
CCCCGCCGCGTCCGCAAGTCGTGCGCGTCGCGCCGGTTAGCCAGCTGGGCGATCACGTCAAACCCGAGGAACAGCCCGCCCGCACGCCCAGGGGGGGGTAGCTGCAGCGGCTAGCGATTGCCGCGCGCGGCATCCACGGCGTGTCGCGTCCATTCTATGCGCCGGGCCATGTCGCCCTGTTGCGCAGTGATCCCGTGCTGCTGATTGTCGACGATAGCTGGGCCGCTGCTGCCAATTGGGACAAGCGCCAGTCGATCATCGCCGAAATCATCGACAGCGCCCGGAAGCTGGATATTACGGTGACACTCGCAACCTCGGTGCCGGAGCTGCGTCCCTCGGGACTCGATCCGGCAAGTGCCGAAACCGTGGCGCAGCAAGCAGCAGCGCTGGTGCCCAAAGCCCTCGATCCCGATCGCCCGGCACTGCTGGCAAGGCTCAATACCGCCTTCAAGGATGCCACCGCCCTGCGCATCGTCTGGCTCACCGATGGTCTCGATGATGGCACCGTGCAGGATTTTGCCACCGGCCTGACCAGGCTCGCCAATGGCCAGGCTTCTGTCGAGGCGGTTGTGCCCGATTTGGCCCAACTGCCGCTCGCCTTTGCCGCGCCGTTGATCGATGGTGGCCGCATCAAGGTGACGGCTCTGCGCGCCATCCAGTCAACGCCACTTGCGGCAACCGCCATGGCGCGGGCCGGCAACGGCCGCAGTTTGGGTGAGATAAAACTTGCCTTTGCCGCGGGGCAAGGCAAAGCCGAAGCCTTGCTCGATCTTCCCGTCGAATTGCGCAACGAGGTCCAGCGCATCGACATCGAAGGCCAGCACAATGCGGCGGCGACATACCTGCTGGATGATCGCTGGCGGCGCAAGTCCGTGGGTCTGCTGTCGGGTGAATCGCGTGAGACCGCCCAGCCGCTGCTGTCGCCGCTCTACTATGTCTCGCGCGCCCTTGAGCCCTATGCCGAATTGGCAACGCCCCCCGATGTGCCCGCCCTCAAGCAGGCGCTCGACGGCGGGCTCTCGATGTTGATCCTGGCCGACATCGGTGTGCTGCCATCGGAGACCAGTGCGATGGTCAAGGCCTGGGTCGAGCGCGGCGGCGTGTTGCTGCGCTTTGCCGGTCCGCGCCTTGCGGGCGCTGCCACCGGCGGTGAGGACACACTTCTGCCGGTCACCCTGCGCGAAGGCGGCCGATCGCTCGGCAGCGCGCTCAGCTGGGAAACCCCGCAAGCCATGCAGGAATTTCCGACGAACAGCCCCTTCGCCGGTCTCGGCCTTGATGCCACCGTGCGCGTCAACCGCCAGGTTCTGGCCGAGCCCGACAGCGATCTTCCCGGCAAGGTGTGGGCGGTGCTCGCCGACGGCACCCCGCTGGTCACCGCCAAGCGCGAGGGCAAGGGCCTGATCGTCCTGTTTCATGTGACCGCCAATGCCGATTGGTCGAACCTGCCGCTGGCTGGCCTGTTCGTCGACATGCTGCGCCACGTCCTCGATCTGGCGCCTGCCGCCGGTACCGGTGCCGCACCAACTCCAGCACCGGCCACCGCGCAAGAGCAGGCCTTCATCCCCTACCGGGCATTGTCTGGACCCGGCGACCTCATCGACCCCGCACCTGAAACCAAGCCCATCGCCGCGGCAAACTTCGACACGGCCAAGGCTTCGGCCCAGACACCGGCAGGAATTTATCGCCGTGGCGGCAGCGAACGCGCCATCAACTTGGCCCGCGCTGGCACGGCCTTGATCGCCATCGCCGAACTTCCGTCTGGCATCGCCCGCCGCGATTTTTCTCCACTGCCCGCCCAAGCGCTCGCACCCCTGGCCTTCGCCGCGGCCTTCCTGCTGTTCCTGCTCGATTGCCTCGCGGCGTTGGTGCTCGGCGGCGGCCTGAGCCGGTTCCGCGCCACTGGTGCAACGGCGGCCCTGGTGCTCGCCCTGCTCATTCCACAAATCGATTCCGCCCGTGCCGATACTCTCGATGATTTCGCCTTGAAGAGCGCCCTCGAAACTCATCTGGCTTATGTCGTTACCGGCGATGCCGGCATCGACCGGGTGAGCGAGGAAGGTCTCAAGGGTCTCAGCCTCATCCTGCGTGACCGCACCTCGGTTGAAGCGGCCGGCCCCATGGGCATCAACATCGAGCGCGACGAGATCGTATTCTTTGCGCTGCTCTATTGGCCAGTGCGCGCCGATGCAACGGTGCCGTCCGACGCGGCACTGGCCAAGATCGATGCCTACATGAAAAATGGCGGCACGATTTTCTTTGATCTGCGCGAGGATGGTACGGGCACCGATGCGCTTGGCGGCGGCACTTCCGCCACCGCCGACGCGCTGCGCCGCATACTGGCCAAGCTCGATATTCCGCTGCTCGAACCCGTACCATCCGAGCATGTTCTGACCAAGGCCTTCTATCTCATGGAGTCCTTCCCCGGCCGCTATGATCAGGGGCCGCTGTGGGTTGAGCGCGCCGATACCCAGGGCACCGCCGCCGGCAACGCCGACGGCGTCAGTTCGATTATCATCGGTTCCAATGATTACGCCTCGGCCTGGGCGCTCGATGCCAATGGCGAGGGCCTCTACGCGGTCATCCCTGGCACCAGCCGCCAGCGCGAGATGGCGTTCCGTGCCGGCATCAACATCGTGATGTATGCCCTGACCGGCAACTACAAGGCCGACCAGGTGCATGTGCCGGCACTGCTCGAAAGGCTTGGTCAGTGATGGGCTGGGATATTTCGATAGCCCCAATGTTGCCGTGGCCAGTCCTCATCGGGCTGGCAATTGTCGGGCTTGCCTTTATCGCTTTCGCCGCCCTCTCAGGCGCGCGGGGCTGGTGGCTGCGCGGATTGGCCTTGGCCCTGCTGTTTGCCGCCCTGCTCGATCCATCGGTACGCAATGAAGAGCGCCAACCCTTGACCGACATCGCCGTCGCCGTCATCGACAA
>JANLWG010000221.1:0-2669 GCA_031364405.1 Hyphomicrobiales bacterium | reverse complement strand
CGCCTGGGTTGCCGTGCTGACTGTGGTTCTTTCCGGCATACTCTATCAGGCGATCAACCGGGAACTGGCGCCGGCCGAAGACCAGGGTGTTCTCTTCGCCTTCGTCAATGCGCCCGAGCACACCAATCTCGACTATCTCACATCGTACACCGGCAATCTGACCGAGACATTCCTCAAGGTTCCGGAGAAGCAGAATCTGTTTGCCATCAACGGATTCCCCAACGCCCATTCGGCCTTCATGGGTCTCATCCTGAAACCGTGGGGCGAACGCGAGCGCTCCGACCTGTCGGTGATGGCGGAGTTGCAGCCAAAGTTCAGGGACGTGGCGGGTGTCAACATTTTTGCGACGGCACCTTCGGCCATTCCGGTGGGCGCGGGCGAGATGCCGGTCGAATTCGTCGTCACTTATCCTGGTGACTATACCAGGCTCGCCGAAGTTCTCGATAAACTCAAGGCCGAGGCGATGAAGAGCGGGTTGTTCATATTCTTGAATGCCGATCTGCGCTTTTCCACGCCGCAGGTCGAAATGATCGTCGACAAGGATCGCGCCAACAAGCTGGGCGTCACCATGCGTGATGTCGGCGCCACGCTGGCCACTTTGCTCGGTGGCAACAACGTCAACCGCTTCACCGTGCAGGGGCGATCCTACGAAGTTATCCCGCAGGTACCGCGCAACGAGCGGGCGACGACAGAACAAATCCTCAAATACCATGTGCGGGCCACCGACGGCACCATGGTGCCGTTGTCGTCCTTCATCACCTTGAACCAGAGCGTGCAGCCCAACAGCCTGTCGACATTCCAGCAGCTCAATTCGGCGACGTTGCAGGGCGTGCCGTTTCCCGGCCGCACTATCGGCGAGGGCATCGCTTTCCTGAAACAGAAGGCGGGCGAGATCATGCCGCAGGGCATGTCCTATGACTTCAAGGGCGAGAGCCGGCAGTTCGTCAATGAAGGCAACACGCTTGCCGTGACCTTCGCCTTCTCGCTCCTGCTGATTTATCTGGTGCTGGCCGCGCAGTTTGAAAGCTTCCGCGATCCTTTCATTATTCTGATCGGCTTGCCCGCGACGGTGTTTGGTGCGTTGTTCGTGCTGTTCGTGCTGGGCGAAGTCAACGGTGCGATGCAGAACAATCCGCCGGTCAATCTGGGATCGGGTACAATCAACATCTATACCCAGATCGGTCTTGTCACCCTGATCGGCTTGATTGCCAAGCACGGCATCCTGATGGTGGAATTTGCCAACAAGCTGCAGGAGACGCGGGGACTCGATAAGCATACCGCCATCAAGGAAGCTGCCGCCGTCAGGTTGCGGCCCATCCTGATGACCACCGCTTCGATGGTGATCGGTGTTGTGCCACTGCTGATTGCCGATGGCGCTGGCGCCAGGAGCCGTTTCGACATTGGCGTGGTTATTGCGGCGGGCATGACCATCGGCACGGTATTCACCCTGTTTATAACGCCGGCGATCTACTCCTTCGTGGCTCGCGACCGCCGCAAGATGGTGGCCGCGGCGGCCGGGCACGCCGTGGCAATTGTTGCGGAGGAGCCGCGCGCTGCCGAAGTGATCGCACTTCCAGCCAGGCGCAAGTCGAAGCTCAAATCGCAGGCGTCGTCGCCGATGAGCGAAGCCGCCGAGTGATCAGCTCAGCCCATTGAGGGCAGTGCTAAGCCGGGCCAGCGCTTTCTCGATATCCTGCTCGCTTGCCGCGAATGACAGCCGGATCGAACCCGGAGCGCCAAAGGCGGTGCCGGGCACGGTGGCGACGCCGTGCTCTTCGAGCAGCCAGTCGCAGAGTTGGTCGGTGCTATCGAACACATGGTTTCCCGATTTCTTGCCGAGCAGGGCGGAGACATCGGGGAACGCATAAAACGTCGCCGGGATCGGTGCGATGCGCACGCCGGTGATGGCTTTGAGGCCGGCCATCACCATATCGCGCCGCTTTTGGTAACGCAGGCGCATGGCCTCGACTTGATCGCGCGGGCCCTCAAGTGCCGCAATGGCGGCGCGTTGTACGAACTGGTTGGCGCCGGTTGTAATGGTGCTCTGCAGGCGAATCATCGCCGTGGTGATGGGTTCGACGGCGGCTGAATAACCCAGGCGCCAGCCGGTCATGGCAAAACCCTTGGAAAACCCGTTCACTGTGATGGTGCGTTCGCGCATGCCGGGCAGCGAAGCGATCGACACCATCTCGCCATCGAACATGATATATTCGTAGATCTCGTCAGCCAGCACCATCAGAGTGGGATGGGCTTGGACGATTGCCGCGATTTCGTCGAGTTCGGCGCGCGACCACACGGCACCAGTCGGGTTGCACGGCGAATTGAGAATGAGCAGTTTGGTGCGGCCGGTGACGGCGGCGGCGATGCGGTGCGCCGGAACCTTGTAATCTTCATCGACGCTGGCGGTGAGCACGACGGGGGTGCCGCCGGCAAAGCGCACGGTGATCTCGTAGGAGACCCAGAACGGCGCCAGCATGATGACTTCGTCCCCCGCATCGACCAGCGCCAGGACAGCGTTGGCGATGGCCTGCTTGGCACCGTTGGTGAGGCAGATTTCGGACGCGGCATAGTCGAGATTATTCTCGTGCTTGAGTTTTTTCGAAAGTGCCGTGCGCAATTCGGCGATGCCCGGCACCGGCGAATAATGGGTGAAGCCCGCCTTCATCGCA
>JANLWG010000214.1:0-5427 GCA_031364405.1 Hyphomicrobiales bacterium | reverse complement strand
GCAGGGCCAGGCGAAAGACCCTGCGGCGGCGGCGCGCGTCGAGCGGCTGCTGTCGCATCCCGATTTCACCTACAGCACGCCCAACCGTGTTTATGCCCTGATCGGCGGTCTTACATCGGGCAATGTCGCGGGCTTCAACGCCGCCGATGGCGAAGGCTACCGGGTGGTGGCCGATGTCATCATCAAGGTCGACGCCGGCAACCCCCAAGTGGCGGCGCGGATGGCCACCGGATTCCGCAGTTGCCGTGTGCTCAATGCGCCCCGCTGGACGGCGGCCGAAACCCAACTCAAGCGCATCCTGGCGGTCCCCAAGCTGTCGAGGGACTGCTACGAGATTGTCTCGCGCATCGCACAGGTCTAACCCTCCGGTATCGTATAATTCATCTGGACAAAGCGACTCACTTGCGAATCAATAGCCGCTGATTCGGGGCACAGGTGCTGGCGTTCATTTCGGGTCCGTTATGCTGGGTGAGCGGCGTCGGAAAACAGGATATATCGTTGGGCAAAACACAAATCGGCGAACTGTTCTTCAAGGAGCGATTGCTTCGGCTGCCGTCGCCACTGCCGCAGCGCTTGCGTCTGGCGATCTCGGAAAAATCCTTGCGGCTCCTGATCATGGGACTGATCGTCCTGTTTCTTCTGTCGCTCGGTACCTCACTGTTCCTGCAACTGATGCAAAGCCGTTCAATGCATTTGAGCGAGCAGAACCATCTTGCAGCACTGCACGGCCGCATAGCGGCTCAAGGCATCCGCATGGCTTACGGCCTGCCATTCGACAATGACCGCACGGTGCCGCCAATGAACTCCGACCTTCTGGCGCAGATGTTGGCGCCCGAAGCACTGGCCGAAGCGCGCATCTTTGTGATTGCCGACGCGACCGGAAAATTCGTGGCAAGCCTGCCGGCCTCAGCCGGGCTTGAAGGGCGCAATATCACCAGCGTTCTGTCGCCTGATTTCGTGACCGAAACAACCATGGATGGGGCTGGCCCCACTGCCTTGGAACTTGCCTCCGGCGAGGAAGCCTATGTAGCTCTCTATGATCTCGGTGCCTTTCCCGGCAGCCTCGCCGTCATCCAGCGCAAATCCGATATTCTGGCAGCCTGGCACGCCAGCGTCACCAGAGTGGAGACGCTGTTCATCGTAACGCTGCTGGTGCTGATGATGCTGGGTGGCGCCTTCCATTGGCAGGCCGGCAAGGCAGCCGAGGCCGATGCGGTGCTCGCCGTCGCCACTCAGCGTCTCGACAAAGCACTCGACCGCGGCCAGTGCGGCATGTGGGATTGGGATGTTTCAAGGGGGGTGATCTTCTGGTCCAAATCGATGTTCGAAATTCTCGGCATGCCGGTCAAAGGTGATTTCCTCAATTTCGGCGAAGTCGCCAGCCGCCTTCATCCCGATGACGCGCAGCTCGAACAGGTCGTCGAAAATCTGTTGCGCGGCGAACTCTCGGTATTCGACCGGGAATTCCGCATGCGCCACGATGACGGCCACTGGGTGTGGCTGAGGGCGCGTGCGGCACTTGCACAAGGAAACAGTTCCGAGGAACAGCATCTCATCGGCATCGTCTTCGATATCACCCAGCAGAAATTGACCGACCGGCTCAACATGGAGGCTGAACTTCGCCTAAAGGATGCCATCGAGAATATTTCGGAAGCTTTCGTCCTGTGGGATGCCGACAACCGGCTGGTGCTGTGCAATTCCAAGTACCAGCAATTCCATTCGTTGCCAGCCTCGGTGTGCGTGCCGGGCACACCCTATGAGGATGTGACACGCACGGCCAAGGAGCCCACGGTGCGCCAGCGTGTCAATGTCGCTGTCGGGGATTCTCCCGATGGCAAATCGTTCGAGGTGCAGCTCGGCGACCGGCGGTGGCTGCAAATCAACGAGCGCCGCACCAAGGATGGCGGTTTTGTCTCGGTGGGCACCGACATCACCGCCCTCAAGACCCAGGAAGAGCGCCTGCTGCTCTCGGAGCGCGAACTGATGATGACGGTGCGCGATTTGCAGAAGGAACGCCTGCTCGCCGACCAGCAGTCGCAACGCCTGGCCGACCTTGCCGACAAATACGCACGCGAGAAAACCCGCGCTGAATCCGCCAACCGTTCGAAGTCGGAATTCCTCGCCAATATGAGTCATGAGCTGCGCACGCCGCTCAATGCCATTATCGGTTTCAGCGAAGTCATGCAGGCGCAAATGTTTGGCCCATTGGGTTCCGGCAAATACAATGAGTACTCACGCGACATTCATCGCAGCGGGCAATTCCTGCTTGATGTGATCAATGACATTCTCGACATGTCGAAAATTGAAGCCGGCCGCGTGCAGCTGGAAACCGAGAAAGCTTCACTCAACACGATCTTCGACGAAGCCATGCGCCTCGTGGGGGCCCGCGCACTCGAAGGCAAGGTTGCGGTCGAACGCAATATCCCGAATTCTCTGGAGATTGTCGCCGACCGCCGGGCCCTCAAGCAGGTGTTTATCAATCTGTTGTCGAATGCGGTGAAGTTCACGCCCGAAGGGGGCAGCGTCCAGATCAACGCCGCCCTCGATGGCGAATGGGTCAACGTCCAGATGATCGACACCGGGATCGGCATTCCGGCATGGGACATCGAAAAACTCGGGCGGCCATTCGAGCAGGTTGAAAACCAGTTCACCAAGAGCAAAGGCGGTTCTGGATTGGGTCTCGCCATCTCGAAATCGCTGATCGAGCTGCATGGCGGCGAATTGCAAATCCGCAGCACCGTCGGCAGCGGCACCGAGGTGACAGTGCGCCTGCCGCGCATCGCCCAGGCGATATCGGCAGCCTGATTTATTTGCGTTTGGCGCCCTGCGCCCGGTCACGAATGCGCTGGGCCAATTTGACACGCTCTTCTGGACTCAGGCGCGCAATCAGTTCAAGCGCTGCCTGGCCTCCAATCGCAATGAGATCGGTGCCATTGCGGGTAAAGCTGTCAAGCGCGGCACGCAGGCGCGCTTCATCGTAGGGGGTGGTTTCAAGCGCACCGGCCACATCTTCCGCCAGCTTGCGCGATGCCTGCCGGCCTGTCCGGAACTTTTCGCGGCTCGCACGCACAGTCCCCACCAACTCTTCACGGCGGGGACGGTCGAGATCGGCAAAAAATTTCGGTGGTACCAGATTGAGAAAACTCGTGCTGGTAGTCCTGGCCGGCACGGGATGAAAGAAATACCGGCTAACGGCAAAGCCACCAAACAACAGGTTCAGGGCCAGCGAAGCTATCAGTACCAGGTGCCACCAGGACCAGCGCCGAAGTGGCGCGGCGGGTTCAGTTCCACTCATGATAGTTGATCCCCGGAATAATCAGTGGCCTCGGTCACACCGCTGATATCGCTGTCGTCATCATCACCCGATGCCAGTCCGCCGGTCAGAGCCTCAGGCAGCAGCCCATCGAACGGTCCCATGGCGCCAAGATATATACCAAGCGCCAGCGACGCTGCGAGCGGCAGTGCGGCTCCCCAGACCAGCGGGAACCGGCGCTTCACAACGGGCCGCGCCGAGTGCACCTGGGTCTTGCTGATGCTGGCCATCACCCGGTTGACCGCCTCAACTGGAATGGCTGGCGGCCGGGACAAATCCAGCAATCGGTCTATGCGCCGGGCGTCGGTGAGTTCCGTACTCAGGGATTCGAGATGCGGCAGCAATTCCGCTCGCTCGCTGGAAGGCCAATTTGAAGGATTGGCACCATAACTCGCCAGTACACTCTGCAACCGCTGTTTCAAAATAAAATCCATCACAATTCCTCACGTGACTGGGGCATTGAGGCTCTCCAGCAAACTGCGCCATTCATTTGCCAAACTGTCGCGCAAATCGCGCCGGGCACGAGCCAGGAGCGATTCAACCGCTTCGATGCTGGTCTGCATAATGGCCGCCGTGTCGATATTCGACATGCCCTCGTAGTAGACCAGCGACAACGCCAAGCGTTGCCGCACTGGCAGCCGGGCAATGCGGTGTTCGAGTTCGCGGGCCGCGGCATTGCGTTCAAGGGTTTCACCCGGCAAAGCGGCGGTGTCGGCTGTCTCCGGCACCGTCGCGATATCGGTATCGACGCGCTTGCGGCTACGATCGATCGCGGCGTTGGCCGCCACCCGCATCAGCCACCCCTTCAAGGCGCCCGTGTCGCGCACTTGCCGGGGGTTCTGCCACAGTTTGAGAAAGACCTCCTGGGCAATGTCCTCGGTATCGGCATGGCCACCGGTCATCCGCCAGATCAGTCGATAAACCGGCTTATTATAACGGTTCACGATCTCACCGAAGGCTGCATGGTCGCGGCCCGCGGCAGCCGCAAGCAACAGGCCATCGCCCGCTGACCGAAACGACCCGATATTGGCAGCTGCCGCGTTCACGAAAACTGATAGATCGCGGCTTCAGTTGGCTGTCGCCTTCGCCGGGGTCTTCCTGATTTTTGCGATCCGGTAGTCACGGGCCTCCTGAGGATTCACACCGCCGTCTTTGTTGGCATCGGCGTCATTGAACATGGCTTCAATGAACTTGTCGAGTTCCGCAACAGTAATCGCACCATTCTTGTCGGCATCCATGGAGACCAGCATGCGGTTACGCTGCTGCTCGAGGCGTTTTTGCAGATAGACGTCGATTTCAACGGTCGAGACTTCATTGTTCTTGTCGGAATCCAGCCGCAACATCCGCTTTTCCGCCTTCGGCTTCAACTCCTCGATGGTGATGCTACCGTTCGAATCGACATCGAGTTTGGCGAAGACCTTGGGATTGCGCGGGAAAGCTGGCTCGAACGAAAACGCCTGAGTGGCGAATAGCGCTGATCCAGCGAGAACAATAGCGGCAATGAACTGATGTTTCATGGGGGCTTCCTTTTGGGGTTACGGTGATAAGACGCCGAACAGGAGGTGAATCCGTCGCGGATTCTAGCCGCAGGGCCCAATTATTTTGTCGAAGATCGCCGCGATATGGGCTTGGGTGTCGTGCAGCAGCGCTTCCGTCGTTGCAATATCGGGGCAGGCCGCAGCACTGGCGACGATCTGATTGAGGCCTGCGGGCGAGCGGGCGGGGTCGTAGGCTTCACTCACGCACAGGCGCAGAACCTGGGTCAGCCGGTGGTAAAGTATCGACGCCTGGCGCAGCGCCTCGCCATCGGCGGCTGAAAGGCAACGAGCCGCAACCAGTTTTTCGATGGCGCCCAGCGTATTGACATCAAGCACGTCCGGCCGGGCCAGCGCATGAACCAACTGCAACGTCTGGGCCAGAAACTCGACTTCCACCAGCCCGCCGCGCACCCGCTTGATATCCCACAGCCCCGCTTGCCCCTGCTCCTTCATCCAAGCTACTACAATAGTTATTTCGGAGCCGCCTGCGCTAACGCTAACCCCTACCGTTCAGCCTGTATCCTGCAAAGACGGCAGCGATGGAGCCGTGAGCATGAGCGTCTCAGGAGGGGTTTC
>JANLWG010000186.1:0-6701 GCA_031364405.1 Hyphomicrobiales bacterium | reverse complement strand
GGCACCGAAATGGATTTCCAGACCTCGGCGCTCAAGTCCGGCTTTGTGTTCAACAATCCCAACCAGACATCGGCCTGCGGCTGCGGCGAAAGCGTGCAGTTGAAGCCTGCTGAACGAGAGACGGTTTGATTGCCATATGCTGCCGCATCGTCGTCGTCACTTTTGGCGAAGTTCCACACTGCAACTGTTGTCATTACCGGAGAGAACTGCCCTTCGTTTCATCCAGCCCCCGTAGATCGGCTGGTTAGGGAGTACTGCTTGTTCCTCGCGAACAAGTATGACGATGTGGTTCTGTACAATAGCTCCCTTGAAGCCCTTGCCATCGCGGGTAATGAGCACAAAGCGAAAGTCCATCTGGTCCAGTTTGGCCGGCCCGTTTGCAGGCAATGGCAAAGTGCATTCGGACCCTGTGACGATGTCAATTTCCTTCGGAAGTTTCTTGTACCCGAGCCGCGTTATTTTTTTTGAGAGTTTGGCGCCGATCGCCTTCACTTCTGCGATACATTTGTCGAGGTCATTCAAACACGATTGACCAGAAGGAAAGGCACACTCCGGTGCAAAGCTGATTGATACATTAACTCCCAATTTGACAAAGCCTTCTAGTATTTTGACATGTTGGGGAAATTGATCAGCAAAGAGAACGCATAGAGCGGGCGCATATACGCTCTCCTTGGCTTCCGCAATTGAACCTGTAACCGTGCACTGCAGGATCACCAACAATCCGAGTTTGGCAATCTTTTCGACAGTTGAACATGACATCCACTTGCAAAGGTTCATTGCGTGACCTCCCCCATTGCTGGCTGCCAGCTTTCAACATATTGTTCATCCTGCGGGTGTTGAATCGAAAGCGGTTGCCGACAGTTCAGAGTTGTATAGCCGATCAGATGAACATTTACAGGAATACGCGAATTGCCCTCCGGAGTCGACCCGAACAGGCCGCGACGTCGTCTTTTCATGTTGCGCGCGACGCGCTAAGGTTGTGGCCTAGCGACAATTTGTGAAGCGGAGCTGATGGGAAATTTCGTTCTGGCACTTGCGATTATTTTCGGCGGCTGGTGGCTGATGCGGGCATTTGCCAGCTCCCAACCCGCAAAGATACGCGGGCTTTCGCGCAAGATTGCCGGTGGTGCGATGATTGCCGCCGGTGGATTTCTGATGCTGCGCGGCGCCATGAATGTCGGCCTGCCGTTGATGATGCTCGGTGCCGGCATGATGGGGCAGACCGCCTTGTTCCCCGATGGCTTCAAATGGCCGGGCAATCCTGGTCAGGCGCAAGAACCGGGCAGGCAACCACCCACGGCACCTTCGGCCGCGATGTCGCGAGATGAAGCCTACGCGGTTCTCGGCTTGAAACGGGGTGCCACGGTCGAGGATGTCCGCGCCGCGCACCGCCGCCTGATGAAAGACTTTCACCCCGATATCGGCGGCAGCGACTATCTCGCTGCCAAGATCAACCGGGCCAAGGACATACTCATTCAGGAACTGGGCGCTACCACATAGCAGCGAAGATTTTCACGCGATAACTCCTTGCAAGTATCGCGGGCTTCCTTTTCAGTGAAGCCGGTGAAGCGCGCACGATATGTGGTGTTCTCGCCCTTCTTGATGGTCACCGTAAAGCCCGCCTTGTCGCGTAGTTCGGCGGGGCCATTGGCGCGCAGTCCGAGCAGCCGATCAGTCGCGGCTTTCTTCGTCGTGTAGGATCCGATCTGAATATTCCATTCACCGGCGGCGAGCGAGGCAATGGTCAGAGTGTCGGCCGGTTCGGCGGCTTCAGGCGTCACTTCGGCTTGATTGGCCTTTGCCTTGACTTCGAATGGAAGCTTTTCGGGCGAGGCCAAGAGCGCGACCCTGGCTTCGATCACTGTCGGCTCCACTGGCGCTTTTGCTGGTGCAGTGGCAGCGGTTTCCTCAGCACTCTCCGCGTCACCAGTCGAAGCATTGGCCATGGCTTCCAGCGTATCTTCTGCCGCAAGCTTGGCCGTGTCTGCCGTTTTGGTGTCGGCTTTCAGGGGTTCAATTGCGCCTTTTGACGATCCCGCCATTGCCGCAATGGTTTTGCCGTCAACGCTTTTCGGGAATACTTTGGTGAGCATATTCTTCATGTAGGCATCGCGCGACCGGCCCGACGTTCCTCCCAACACCGCTCCGACGATCCGCTTGTCGCCACGCTTGACTGAACTTACGAGATTGAAACCAGAAGCCGCGACATAACCGGTCTTGATGCCATCGGCACCCGCAAATTTGCCCAGCAGCCGGTTATGAGTTTTGACAGTGCGTCCGGCATAGGTGAACGACATTGTGCCGAAATAGGGATAGTATTGCGGGAAATCGCGCTGCAGCCGCAAACCCAATGTTGCCATGTCGCGCGCCGTCGTCCATTGGGCGCGATTGGGCAGGCCGGAAGCATTGCGGAATATTGTTCGGCTCATGCCGAGTTCGCCCGCCGTACGGGTCATGCGTTCGGCAAAAGCTGCCTCACTGCCAGCGAGATTCTCGCCCACCGCGGAGGCGACATCATTGGCTGATTTCACCACCAGCGCCTTGATAGCCTGTTCAACGGTGATCGTCGTGCCAGGCTTGACGCCAAGCTTCGAAGGCGCCATGGCAGCCGCGCGCGCTGAAATGCGTATGGTCGAATTGAGCGTGAGCTTACCGGATTTCAGCTCCTGAAATAGCAGGTAAAGCGTCATCATCTTGGTGAGCGATGCAGGATGGCGTTGCCCGTCGGGATCAACGGCCGATAAGACTTTGCCGGTCCGGGCGTCGACGGAAATTGCCGAAAACTTGGGCTTGGCATCGGCTATCTGGCTGACCGGCAACAGGCAAATAAACACAATCAGGAACGAGGCAACCAGCCGCCAAACGGATTGGCGATTATGGGCCAACCTATGCCGCTGCGTTGCACCGTCAAAATTCATGTCTGCTCCACCCGTTCGACCGGAATCGCCGCAAGTATACCAACAAAAAATCAGTCATCCCAGCCACAATCAATAAGCCGGGGCACCCGAAGTCGAACCCCAAATCCTATCTAGCATGCAGCGCTATTACCGGCTGGTAAACAGCAGTAAAGCGTTATTTTTTTATAAACCGATTCACCTATGGTGCAATGCAAAAATATTGTTGACAAAAATGGTGCACTGCATATATATAGTGTCAATCTAGACAACTCGAAAAGGAGAGTGCCATGATGAAGTCCTTCGAAGAGTTCCAGACCTACGGTAAAGGCAACATGGAAGCGTGCGCCGCTTGTGCCAGTGCCCTGACCAAGGGCTTCCAGACCATTGCCCTGGAAACCGCCGAGTTTACGCGTAAGTCATTCGAAAAGAACAGCGAGATCGTCGAGCGCGTTTCGGCCACCAAGTCTCTCGACAAGGCCATGGAAGTTCAGCAGGGTTATGCCAAGGAAGCTTACGAGGCTTTCGTTGGCCAGATGACCAAGGTTGGCGAGCTTTACATGGCAACCGCCAAGGAAGCTTATAAGCCGTTCGAGGCAAGCTTTGCGGCTTTCGGCATCAAGCCGATCGCCACGTAAGTAAGACGTTTTCTCAGTGAGTACCGGCCCGTCGTGCCCTGCACGGCGGGCCTTTTCGTCGCTACGACAGGTTGATTGCCACGGGTACATGATCAGAGGGTTTTTCCCATCCGCGTACATGCCTGTCGATGCGAGCACTTTGCAGCCGGTCGGCTGCTTGCGGCGACAGCATGAGGTGGTCGATCCTGATGCCGTTGTCCTTCTGCCAGGCACCCGCCTGATAGTCCCAGAAACTGTAGACGCCGGGCTGATCCGGCAGAATCGCCCGCACCGCGTCGGTCAATCCGAGATTTTGCAAGGTACGGAAGTTGGCACGCGACTGCGGCAGGAACAGCGCGTCATTGACCCACGCCTCGGGGAATTTGGCATCGCGCACCGCGGGGATCACGTTGTAGTCACCGGCCAGCACCAATGGTTCTTCCAGCATCAGCAATTCGCGTGCATGGGCGATGAGCCGGTCCATCCACGCCAACTTGTAGTCATACTTATCGGTGCCAACCGGATTGCCGTTGGGCAGATAAATCGAGGCAACCCTCACCATCCCGGAGTCCGATGGGATCAGTGCTTCGATGTAGCGGGCCTGGGCGTCCTCGTCATTCCCCGGCAGTCCCCGGCGCACATCCTCGGGCTTTGATTTCGACAGGATAGCCACGCCATTGTAGGTTTTCTGACCGTGGACAATGACGTTGTAACCCAGGTCTTCAAACACGCCCGCCGGGAAGGCATCGGACTCGCATTTAATTTCCTGCAGGCACAAGGCGTCCGGATTGGCCTCTTTCACCCAGGCGACAGCAGTGTCGATGCGGGCCTTGATCGAATTGATATTCCAGGTGGCAATGTTCATGGCGGCCATGATGGAACCACGGCGCCATGGGTTCAAGGGCTGTCGTCAGATGGAAAAGCTGGTGCCGCAGCCGCACGACGCGGTGGCATTGGGGTTCTTGATCTTGAACGACTGGCCGATCAGGTCATCGACAAAATCAATTTCCGAGCCTGCCAGAAAGGCCTGCGAAACCTGATCGATCAACGCCATCGCGCCGTCGCGCTCGAGTACCAGATCATCGGCGTTGGGCTGGCCGGCGAGGCCGAATTCATACTGGAAGCCTGAGCAGCCGCCACCATTCACGGCAACGCGCAGCGCCCGTTTGGCCGGATCGGCGCTGACAATCTCCTTGATACGGGAGGCGGCGCGTTCGGTAAGGGTTATTGTAGCCATGGTGATCGTGTATGTTGGAGCGAACCAGCCACTTGTCAATGGATTCCCGAAAATGCACCGGCACACAGCCCCCTATTGTTCACGCGCCGAAGACAGCAGGGGGCGGCTGGCGCCGGAGCCCGAAAACCCGCCGCGCAGCCCTTTTGCCCGCGACCGCGACCGCATAATCCATTCCTCCGCCTTCCGCCGCCTCAAGCACAAGACGCAAGTTTTCGTTTACCATGATGGTGATCACTATCGCACCAGGCTCACCCATTCGATCGAAGTGGCCCAGATCGCCCGTTCGATTGCCCGGGCCCTGGGGCTTGACGAGGACTTGGCGGAGGCGCTGGCGCTTGCCCATGATCTGGGCCACACGCCTTTCGGCCATGCCGGTGAGCGCGAACTTGATACGCTGATGAAGCCCTATGGCGGCTTTGATCACAATGCCCAATCGCTGCGTATCGTCACCAGGCTTGAGCGCCGCTATGCCCAGTTCGATGGCCTCAACCTCACCTGGGAGACGCTTGAGGGGCTGGTCAAGCACAATGGCCCGCTCATCGACGCGCAAGGCCATGGGCTCGGTCATTACAGCGAACGTGGGCTTCCCGAAGCCATTGTCGTCTATGCCGAAGCCCACGATCTCGAACTCTCTTCATTCGCTTCGGCGGAAGCGCAGGTTGCCGCCGTCTCCGATGACATCGCCTACAACGCCCATGATATCGACGATGGCCTGCGCGCCGGACTCTTCGGTCTGATCGATCTGGGCGATGTGCCGCTAGCGGGTGAAGCACTCTCGACGGTTCTCAAAGCCTATCCCGGAATCGAAATGCAGCGCACCGTGCATGAGACGGTGCGCCGCGTACTTGGTGGCATGGTGGCCGATGTACTGCAGGAAACCCAACGCCGGGCTAAGCGCCTTCAACCCAAGTCAGCGCAAGCCGTGCGTGAACTCGGCCAGGTCCTGGTTTCCTTCAGCGAACAGATGCGCGAGAAAAACCGGATGCTACAATCTTTTCTCAACGAGCGCATGTATCGCCACGAGCGCGTCAACGATATCATGGCAAGAGCCCAACGCGTCGTCAGGGATTTGTTCGAAGCCTATTTGAACGATCCCAACCTGTTGCCGCCCAATTGGCGCGAGGACTCTTTTACTGACGACCGCAGCCGCTTTGCCCGCCAGGTATGCGATTTTATTGCGGGCATGACAGACCGTTATGCGCTCGATCAGCACAAACGCTTGTTTGACCTCGATCCGCTTTTCCGGTAGGGCCTGCAATCAACGTGAATTCAATGGCTTAGTGAAACGAATGAATCTCTTTTCTCACTTTCTGGATATCGTGAAAAATGCCCTGAGGGAGCTGGCATCGGAGGCAGGCATTGGCGCGAAACTCGATTTGAGCCTGGTGACGGTGGAGCCGCCGCGCGATGCAACCCACGGCGACATCGCCAGCAACGCGGCAATGGTTCTCAACAAGGCGTTCGGCAAATCGCCACGCCATCTTGCCGATACGATCGCGGCAAAACTCAGGACTCATGCCGATATTGCGACGGTTGAGATCGCCGGTCCGGGCTTCATCAACATCAAGCTCAAACCCAGCGTTTGGCCGCGCGTATTGCAATCCGCATTGCAGCTTGGCGAGAACTATGGCCGCTCGAAAATGGGAGCGGGCCTCAAGGCCAATGTCGAATACGTGTCAGCCAACCCCACCGGCCCCTTGCATGTGGGCCACTGCCGGGGCGCTGTCTTTGGTGATGCGTTGGCGCAATTGCTGACAGAAGTTGGATACGAAGTGTCGCGCGAATATTATATCAATGACGCAGGCGCTCAGGTCGATACAGTGGCACGTTCGGCCTACTTGCGCTACCGTGAAGCGCTCGGCGAGACGATCGGTGAAATTCCTTCAGGCCTCTATCCCGGTGATTATCTGAAACCGGTGGGCAAAGCGTTGGCGGAGGAGTTTGGCGGCAGCC
>JANLWG010000136.1:0-3081 GCA_031364405.1 Hyphomicrobiales bacterium | reverse complement strand
ATGCAGAACCACCGCCGGCTTTCCCGCGGGATTACCGCACTCCTCATAATAGATTTCATGCAGGCTCGAAACTTTAAGGCGGCCACGGGAATGGGGCTGCAGTTCAGGATAAAATTTTCTCCGCTCATACATGATCCAGTCCCCGGGGTTGACTTCACCAACTCATCATTTGGCACACTGTATGCAATCCGCTAAGGAAGTTTCACGCACAAGCCTGAGGTTTGCGTGAGACAACAACCTATCGGGGGAACATCACATGTGGCAAGAATTCAAAGCGTTTGCATTCAAGGGCAATGCATTCGATCTGGCGATCGGTGTTATCATTGGTATTGCATTCGGCAAGATCGTTTCATCGCTTGTTGATGACATCATCATGCCGGTCATCGGTAGCATCTCTGGCGGTCTGGACTTCAACAACTATTTTGTTGGCCTTTCGTCGAATGTTACAGCTGCCACCTTGGCGGCAGCAAAGGAGCAGGGCGCGGTGCTTGCCTACGGCACCTTCATCACCATCGTCATCAACTTCCTGATTGTCGCCTTCATCCTGTTCCAGATGGTCAAGATGTCGAACCGCATGAAGAAGGCAGAGCCGGCGCCCAAACCAGCTGGCCCGACAGCCACCGAAGCGCTGCTTGGCGAAATTCGCGATGCGCTGGTCAGGAAGAAGTAGGCTCTATCCCCCGCCAATGATTTCAAACCCGGGTGCTGGACACCCGGGTTTCTTTTTGGGCTATACAGCTGCCATGGACATGAATCAACTTCTCGCCGCCATCACCCCGCAAGCCCGCAATGAGCCCGACAGCGGTATCGTCAAGGCCGCCATGTATGGTTTTGCCAAACCCGGCATAATTCCCTTGTGGTCGGGTGAGGGTAATTTGCCCACGCCCGAATTGTTTGCAAGGCCAGCGATCGAAAGCCTGCTCAGGGGCGAGACTTTCTACACCTGGCAGCGTGGCATTCCCGAGCTGCGCGAGGCGCTCGCCCGCTATCACCTGCGCCACTTCGGCAGGGTGTTCTCGCCGGAAAATTTTTTTGTGACGTCGGGCGGCATGCAGGCCATCCAGACGATGATCCAGATGGTGGTGGGCGAAGGCGATGAAGTCATCATTCCCACACCCGCCTGGCCCAATTATGCCGGCCCCTTGCGGGTGCAGGGTTCAACCCCGGTGGAAGTGCCGATGGATTTCCGCAATGGCCGCTGGCGGCTCGATCTCGACCGGCTGTTTGCCGCGATTACCCCGCGCACCAGGGCGATCTCGCTGAACTCGCCGTCCAATCCGGTGGGCTGGACGGCGGCACGCGATGAACTGATCGCCGTGCGTGACCAATGCCGCAAGCGCGGCATCTGGATTTTCGGCGATGAAGTCTATTCGCGATTTTACTATGGCCAACCTGGCGAAACCCGCGCGCCCTCGTTTCTCGACATCTGCGACGATGAAGAGATGCTGCTGCTCGCCAATACGTTCTCCAAGAACTGGGCAATGACCGGCTGGCGCGTCGGCTGGCTGCAGGCGCCCAAAATTCTCGGCCCCGCCATCGAGCGCATCATTCAGTATAATTCCAGCGGCACGCCAGCCTTCTTGCAGCGCGGCTGCGTTGCCGCCCTCGATCTTGGCGAGGATTTCATAGCCACCCAAGTGGCCAAAGCCCGCGCCAATCGCGACATGGTGGTGAGATTACTTTCGGAATTGCCCGGGATCCGCTTCGAGATCCCGTTGGGCGCTTTCTATCTGTTCTTCGCTATCGACGGCATGAAGGACTCGACCAGGACCACATTGCGCATCATCGACGAGGCCGGTGTCGGCCTCGCCCCCGGCGCCACCTTTGGCCCCGGCGGTGAAGGCCATCTGCGCCTGTGCTTCCTGCGCGATCCCGCCAAAATCGAAGAAGCCCTCGGCCGCTTTGCCCGTTGGCTGAAGACCTCGAAGCGTGATTAGATCCGCTTGGCAATCACCGCTTCTCCCCTCGCGGGAGAAGGTGGCGCGGAGCATCGGATGAGGGGGTGGCGCAATGCCATCTTAACCAAGTCAGTCAAATCAACCGTGGAAATTTGATACCAAGCTGAGAATTGGCATCCGCCTTGCTTGGAAACGTCCAATCGCCCACGTCTGGCTTGAATTCCCCTCTCCCCTACCCCTGCTCAAGCCAGAGTACTCGTGGCGTCCGGGCCGCCGTGGTTTCCACGATGGGGCACCCGGTCCAAGGGGTGGACGGTGTGCCGTTCACCCCCTTTTTCTAACCGGCCACCAATGCCAATATCCCGTCGATCACGAATTGCACCGCAAGGGCCGCCAGTACGATGCCAAGCAGCCTGGTTATCACGGCGCGGCCGGTGATACCCATGGTCTTGGAAATCCGTTCGGCCATCAGGAAGCTCAGATAACACGCCAGCATCACCAGCGCTGCCACGCCGAAAAGCGCGCCCAGATATTCGGCCCGCCCATCGGCGCGGCCCGCCAGCAGGATCATCGCGGTAATGGCGCCGGGCCCCGCCATCAGTGGAATGGCCAGCGGAAACGCCGCGATGTTCTTCACATGGTCAACGCTGATTGCCTTGTCGGCGGTCGCCTGATCGCGCTGGCTGCGGCGGTCGAATACCATTTCCGCCGCCGATGAAAGCAGCAGCAGACCACCGGCGATGCGGAAGGCCGACAGCGAAATACCGAGCAGATTAAGAAGTTTGGCACCTCCGAGGCCCGCCGCCACCAAGATGACCAGGGCAATGATGCTGGCCCGCAGCGCCACTTCGCGGCGCTGCCGGCCGCCCATGCCATGGGTAACGCCGAGAAACAATGCGCTGAGGAAAATGGGATCAGCCACCACCAGAAGTGTAGCAAGTGCCGAGGTGATGTAGTCGGTCAGCACTAGCCTTGCTTGCGCAACTTCCGCGCCGCGTAGCGCTCGTCACGTTGCGCCTTCTTTTCCACTTCATCGACAATTGCCTGCGCTGCTCGGTCAATCTCTGCCTGTGCAGCTTCTGCCGCCAGCGCCGCCTTGGCGCGCTTCTGCTCGGCCTCAAACGCTTCGCGCTGGGCTTGTCTCGCGCGCATCTGAATGGCCTGACGCTCATTGCGGGCGGTT
>JANLWG010000115.1:0-5442 GCA_031364405.1 Hyphomicrobiales bacterium | reverse complement strand
CCAACTCATACCTGCTGGGTGTGGTGGGCGGTGCCGGTTTTTCCAATGATGCCAACGTTTATTACGTGGGGCCGGAAGCCGAACTCTATCTGGGCAATTTCTCTGTCGAAGCCTGGGGCGGTTATATGAATATCGACTTTGACAACTCGTCCTCCGAGAACAAGGGGTTCGCGCAAGTCGATCTGGGGCTCTACGCGACCGATGATTTTCGCCTGACGTTTGGTGGAAGTTCGATCGCCGGATTCGAATCGGCCCATGCCGGTTTCGAGTGGCAGGTGAACCAGGTGGGCTTGCCGATTTCGCTGACGGCTGATGCCGAGTTTGGCGAGGATAGCTACACTGCCCTGTCGGCCGGCCTGAAGATTTACTTTGGCGGCGAAGACAAGAGTCTGATCCGCCGCCACCGTGAGGACGATCCGCGTAACCGGTCGCTGGATATCTTCAGTGGCTTGGGTAACGCTGTTCAGGATAATGCGACGTCGCCGCTTTGTCCTGATGGTGAAGTTTGGAATGGCGAATTCTGTGTATGGATAGACGGATGATCCGGCGGCTTTCCGTTACTCAATCTCGTTGACGTAGTCGATGAACTTGCCGGCCGGGGTGAGCGGCATGGCATCAACCTTGCGATAGACCACATTGAGATCGCGGTGATAGGCTTGGCGGAATGTTGCCGTCATGGCGGCGAAATTGATGGTATCGGCAGGCGCCGGTGAAATGTAGCGCACCTCGATATCGAGCGGCCCGGTCTGCGCCACCTGCCACCGGTCGGCTTTAAGCAGATCGCGAAATGTCTCGTGCCCGATGCCAGGCATGAAGCGATGGCCATTCAAGAAGCGGAACTGGTTGCGCATCCTGCCATCAATGCGGGCAATCAGGGCATGGGCGCGGCCACAAGGGCAGGACCCGCCCCACGCCGCCAAGTCGCCCTGTTCATAACGGATCAACGGCTGGGCCGTGCTCAGGAACGGCGTCACGATGACCCGGCCTACTTCACCTGGCCCGCACGGCCTCCCGCTGTCATCGAGAATTTCCACCAGCACCAATTCGCTGTTCACGTGAAATCCCCCGGAGACCGGACATTCATGGGCAATCTTGTGGGCTTCTTTCGATGTGTAGGCGCTGAAGGCCCGCGCATTGAAGGCCTGAGCCGTAAGTTCCCGGGCCCGCGCGGTCAATGCCATCGATGTTCCGACCATAAACTTGATGGCGATGTTGGCGCGGCGCTCAAGCTGGGCTTCGGCGGTGTTTTCCAGCGTCGTCGCGTAGCCCGAAAAGCAAGTTGACCGGTGTTGCTCCATCAGCGACAGGATGCGTTCGGCCGACCAAGTCCAACTTACGACAAGACGATCTGGTGATGATTGACCACTGTCACTGGCATCGCCGGGCAACCGGTTTTTCTGCCGGAGTGTTTCGGTCTGGCTTGCATTGAAGACAACGCAGGTGCGGTCATTCTCATTGTAGCCATACCACCGGCAGGCCCGCGCGAAGGCGGCGGAGCCGGCCAAGTACATGGCCCTGGTGCTGTGAATGGTAATTGGCGTGCCGGTGGTGCCGGAGCTGGCCGCCTCATAGGCGGGGCCGTGACCGGGCGGCAAGGACTGTGATCGCATCGCTTCGCCGTGTTGCCTGATATCGGCGCGGGTCAACACCGGCAGATCACTCCAGCGCGGCCAGTCGATTGTTCCATCACGGCGGAACAAGGACGCCAGGCGATCACGATAAAAGGGCGATTGCGCGCGCGCAAAAACCAGGAGCTGCTGCAATTGGTTGCGCTGGTAAGCCGCCAGATCTTCGTGGCCGAATGTCTCGGTTTCCGCAAGTGCGCGGCCGATCAATTGGTTGGCGGGCTGAGGTTTAACTGGTTCCACTGAAAACATCCCGCTGACACGGCAGGCCTGCACGTTTGAACGCGTGCTCTGGAGAATTTGCTTGCCGGGGCTGTGAAACAGAGTCAAGCTTGGCGCTGTTGGAACCGCCCCCCATAGTGGTTTTCCAAGACAAGTCGGGCGGTCCTTGGCACATTTGCGCTGGCAAAGGAGGATCGGTTATGGACTCAAAAACAGGCAGACGAGCGGCGGGTTCACGGTGCATCGCACTGGTGGGCCCCTATCTCAGCGGCAAGACAACTCTTCTTGAGGCCATTCTGTTTCGCACCGGTGCCATCCCACGGCAGGGAAAAGTGGCTGAAAAATCGACCATCGGCGATGGCGCGCCCGAGGCCCGCGCCCATGGCATGAGTGTTGAACTCAACGCGGCGACAACGAATTTTCTCGGCGACAGTTACACCTTCATCGATTGTCCGGGCTCGGTTGAGTTCGCCCAGGACCAGCGGGCAGCACTGGTTGGTTGCGATGCGGCCATCGTTGTGTGCGAGGCCGACGACAAGAAGGCGCCCGCCCTGCAACTCATTCTCAAGCAACTCGACGAATTGAACATTCCGCGCATCCTGTTCATCAATAAAATCGACAAGACGGAAACCTCGCCGCGCGATGTTCTGACCTGGCTGCAACCGGCCAGCTCGAAGCCGCTGATCCTGCGCCAGTTGCCGATTGTCACCAAAGGTATCGTGTCGGGCTTTGTCGATCTCGCTCTCGAGCGCGCCTTCGTTTACCGCGAGCATGCCGAGAGTCAGGTGATCGACATGCCGGCCGACGTGGCGGATATGGAAAAGACCGAGCGCTTCGCCATGCTGGAAAAACTCGCCGACCACGATGACGAGTTGATGGAGCAATTGCTCGCCGATCTCGATCCGCCGCGCGACCGGATATTTTCCGATCTGGCGCGCGAACTGGCGGAAGGCCTGATCACGCCGGTGCTGTTTGGTTCGGCCGAACATGGCAATGGCGTCGGCCGCCTGTTGAAGGCGCTCCGCCATGAAGTTCCAGGCGTTGCCGAAACGGCCAAGCGCCTTGGCCTCAAGGCCAATGGTGGTGCGGTGGCGCAGGTTTTGAAATCATTTCACACCGCCCATGGCGGCAAACTTTCGCTCGTGCGCATTTTGAGCGGAGAAGTGGCCGATGGCGCGGTGTTCCACGGCGGCAACGGGCAGGACGCGCGCTGTGCCGGGGTGTTTACCTTGATGGGGCAGACTCCCAACAAGGTGGCCAAGGCCAGTGCCGGCGACACGGTGGCGTTGGGCCGCCTTGAAGGCATGGCCACGGGCGAAACCATCTCAACCACCAAAGGTGCCACCGCACAGATCGCAGCGGTGCCCAGAGCCGCGGGCGTTTATGGCCTCGCACTCTCGGTGAGCGACCGGAAAGACGAAGTCAAACTTACCAGCGCCATCGCCAAGCTGGTCGAAGAGGATCCCTCGCTGCTGCTTGAGCACAATGTCGATACCCATGAGATGGTGTTGTGGGGGCAGGGCGAAATGCATCTGCGGGTGGCACTGGAACGGCTTGAAGGCAAGTTCGGCATCAAGGCGCAATCGAGACCCAGACGCATTGCCTACAAGGAGACCATCCGCAAATCGACGCAGATCCGCGGGCGCCACCGGAAGCAATCGGGCGGCCATGGCCAGTTCGGCGATATCGTCGTCGAGATCAGCCCATTGGCACGCGGCGAAGGTTTTGTATTCAGCGATACGATCACCGGCGGGGTGGTGCCGAAACAATATATTCCGGCGGTCGAACAGGGGGTTCGCGAGTGGATGCCGCATGGGCCGCTTGGATTCCAGGTTGTCGATTTTGGCGTCAACCTGTCGGATGGTTCCTATCACGATGTTGACTCCTCCGAAATGGCGTTCAAGACGGCGGCGCGCATCGCCATGAGCGAAGGCATGCCGCAATGCTCGCCGGTTCTGCTGGAGCCCATCGTGCTGGTGGAAATCCACGTGCCCAATGTGGCGACCTCACGCATCAACCAGATTGTCAGCGGCCATCGCGGCCAGTTGCTGGGCTTTGATGGGCGCGAGGGCTGGCCGGGCTGGGACACGGTGAGGGCACACATGCCGGAGTCCGAAATGGGATCGCTGATTATCGAATTGCGCTCGGCTACCGCGGGTGTGGGCACCTTCACTTACGCCCACGATCACATGGCCGAACTCACCGGGCGAAGTGCCGAGCAGGTGGTGGCGACACGCAAGGCGGAGGCGGCATAATTCACGTCTGTCGCAGAATCCTGACTGCTGGAGTCTTTCCGGCCTTGAGTGAAACGAAGATACCGCCCCTTTTTTCGTCATGCCCGCACTTGGTGCGGGCATCTTCTTCGACGGCACGCAAAGAAGATGGCCGTGACGGGCACGGCCATGACGAGACGGGGGATTCAATCAAGGCTGGAAAGACTCTAGCTCAGTGTACGGATGATCAAGTCATGGCCATGGCTCTTTGCGGCGCCAGCCAGAAAGGCGGGAGCCAGGCGGGGATGTTGCTGAAGGGCAGCACTTCGGGTTTGAGGTTGATGCCGAGCTGGTCTTTCATGAAACTCCGGCGGGCCTCGATGCGGCTCCAGGCTTCGGGATATTTTACCTTGAAGGCGGTGCGGCCGGCACTATCGAGAAGTGCGACGCCATCTTCGATGTTGGTGGTGAAATAGTCGGTGGCCGTCGCCGGAATGATGTCGCATTGCAGCGCCATGCCGGACGTGAATTTCGCCCGGCCGTTCTTCTTCACCGGCGAATTGACCCATTCATCGAGATGGATGAAATGGCCGGGGTTGAGGCCAATGCCGAAAAATGGATCGCCCAGGCGGTTCATCACCGCATCATAGAGGGCACCACCTTCGACGCCGAGACCGATGGTTTCGTACCAGGCGGCGGCGGCTTCAAAATAGGGGGCAACAAGTTTTTCCAAATAGTCCGTGATCTGTGCTGGCAATTCACTGGCATCGCTCACCATGAAGCCCGCGCGGCAATTGAGGGCACCCATGAGGCCGTGGCCGGCAACGATCGGATCACCGTGTTCGATCACCCGCGTCGAGGGACTGGGCAATCCGAACTTCGCACGGGGACCGGCACACATATTGATATGCACCGACTGCGGATAACCGTTCTGCGCCAGGAGGCTGACCGATTGATATTCGGTCATGCCAGGCCTGGTGCCGCGAATGAGACGGGCCAAGGCGGATGAACTCAAGGCCGATGCGTATTCGAAGCAGGCAAGCTGCTCCACTTCATTGATGACCCGCAGGCCATCGACGCAGTTCATGAACAGCTGTGCGGCGTTCTCGACCTCGCCAAACTCGCGCAGTGCTTCCACGAGATAGGCCGGCGTCTCGAACCAGCGGGGATCGAACATCCCATCATCGCTTTCAAAACCCTTCCATCCGGCAAGACCAATACGCATAGCGGGCCTCAGTCCGGCTTCGCGCAGGACATCGTTCAGTGGCCGGGTTTTATCACGCGGCTGGCCCATGAGACTCAATGGTTGCCATAGCACACGCTCGAACACGCCGTTGGCGCTTTCGGCATAGGGATAGCCCTCGTTGCCAGCGAGCAGTGAT
>JANLWG010000075.1:0-1838 GCA_031364405.1 Hyphomicrobiales bacterium | reverse complement strand
GAGACACAATCTTCAATGGCTATCGACCTCGAGAAAGGAAAGCCAATCGAGATCGCATGGCTTTCGGGCCGCATCCACGCGCTTGGGAATGAACTTGGTGTAATGACTCCTGCTCACTCGGCGGTCTATCGCGCGCTTCATTTGCATGCAGCAGGAACCCCACTTTCTTAGCAGGAACGTCACATTTGTCGGGAGGCAAACAATGGCAGCGGATTACATACTGTAAGAGAATCTTCCTTAATCGGGGCTGATGACACACACGCAGTATTTAACTAGCCTGTCAAAGTATTCACAATTTGCTACTCAGAAAACGGTTGCTGAAGGTGGACGAACGCAATCACCGCAGAGGTCGCTTCTGCTTGTGGCTCAAAGCGGCTGAACGCGATTTCCGACGAATCTTCTGCAATCAAGAAGGTAAGCCGACGAGAAGCGGACATGGCCAAACCGGCGTGGATGACCCGAAGCCGACGTGAGCAGCCCTAGGCTCAGGAGCAAAACTCGCCTATCATGACAGCGAGCGTGTCCCACTTCTGGAGCTGGCATGCAGCGCAAGCTTGCAGCGATTCTTGCCACCGACGTCGTTGGCTACAGCCGCCTTATGGAAGCGGATGAAGCCGATACATTGGCGCGCCTGAAGAACACGCGCGAGAACCTGATCGATCCGAAAATCGCAGCTTACAACGGGCGAATCGTCAAGCTTATGGGTGATGGTGCGCTGGTAGAGTTCCCGAGCGTTGTTGATGCAGTCACCTGCGCCGTCGAAATCCAGCGCACCATGGCAGAGTGCAATGCCGAACTGCCGAAAGAAAAACAGCTCGAATTCCGCATTGGCATCAACCTTGGCGATGTGATTGTCGAAGGGCAGGACATCTATGGCGACGGCGTGAATATCGCGGCGAGATTGGAAGGATTGGCCGAACCCGGTGGCGTCCTGATTTCGGGAACAGCATTCGATCAGGTCGAGAGAAAGCTGGATTTTGAGTTCGAGTTTTTGGGTGAACAACAAGTCAAGAACATCGAAAAGCCTGTTCGCCTGTATCGGGTAGGCCCGCGGGCACGCGCCGCGATCCGGACGGTTCCAGCAAAACGCAAACGTCATGTCGAGTGGCGCCGGCTGACTGTCGCGGCGATGGCGCTGATCCTGGTCGCCGGAGGTGTAGCGCTTTGGAAGGTGCTCGGGGACGGTTCAGGACCGCCGATCGAGGTGGCCTCGAAGGCAAGAATGGTGCTCCCGCTGCCCGACAAGCCGTCAGTCGCCGTGCTCCCGTTCACCAACATGTCCGACGAGGCGGGGCAAGAGAACTTTACCGACGGCATGACCGATGACTTGATTACTGATCTCTCCAAGGTATCCGGACTATTTGTCATCTCGCGGAATTCGACCTTCGTCTACAAAGGCAAGGCAGTGAAGATCAGTCAGGTCGCTGAGGAATTGGGCGTCCGCTATGTGCTCGAGGGAAGCGTGCGACGCGCCGGAGACCGGCTAAGGGTCAATGCTCAGCTCATCGATGCGCTGACCGGCGGGCACGTTTGGGCAGACAGATTCGATGGAAATGTCGTCGATGTCTTTGGGATCCAGGACACATTTGTAGGTAAGATCGTCGATGCTCTGGAAGTCAGGCTGACGACCAGCGAGAAGCAAGTGATTGCCGGTGGTAAGACGGAGAGCGTTCGCGCCAAGGAGGCATTCGATAAGGGCTGGAGCCTTTATCTCCGTTACAATGCAAAGGACACGGCTGCGGCCATCACTTCCTTGAAAAAGGCAACCGAACTTGATCCCGAATATGGGCGCGCCTATGCCGCGCTGGCGCTGGCCTACTTCCGTGTCTATGAATCAC
>JANLWG010000006.1:0-6361 GCA_031364405.1 Hyphomicrobiales bacterium | reverse complement strand
TGAAGCGCGGCTATGCAGCGCGGCCATGACAAAGCTCAAAGCCTTCATCATTCCGGTCACCCCCTTCCAGCAGAACTGCTCGCTGGTATTTGACGAGGACGCCAAGCGCGGTGCGATTGTCGATCCCGGCGGCGATGTGCCGGCAATCCTCGATGCCATCAAGAAGAGCGGCATCACGGTTGAAAAAATTCTGCTCACCCATGGCCATCTCGATCATGCGGGAGGGGCAGCCGAACTGCGCGAGGCGCTGGGGGTTACCATCGAGGGGCCCAACCGCGCCGATCTGTTCCTGCTCGAAACCCTGCCCGCGAGCGGCGACAAATACGGTATGGCGGGACTGCGCGCGGTCGAGCCCGACCGCTGGCTCAATGATGATGATCTGGTGAGCGTCGCCGGGCTGAGTTTCAAAGTGATCACGGCGCCTGGGCATTCACCGGGATCAGTGGTGTTTTTCAACAGCGGCAATCGCTTCGCGCTGATGGGGGACGTGCTGTTTCAAGGCTCGATCGGGCGCACCGATCTGCCACGCGCCGATCACCAGACCTTGCTGCGCTCGATCCGCGAGAAGATCCTGCCACTGGGCGATGATGTGGTGTTCCTGCCGGGCCACGGACCCGCCTCGCGCCTTGGCGATGAGCGGGCGAACAATCCGTATTTGCAGGAGTAGGGTTCTGGCTTTCCGTGCAGAGGGGGGTGGAAATTTTATTCCTAGTGGACGAAATCTGACAACTGGCACACCGATCCACATCCGCATTGGGGTGAACGTGGTAGCCGCCGAAGGGCCACTAGCGGTAAATGCCGGATGCAATTTTTTTGCCATTGGGGCTGCAATGGTGCTAGCTTTTTGATGTCAAGCAGAAGAGCGCTTGCTGCGCCCGGCATGCTTGCCGACAGTGGAACTCACCTACAGAGGAGGTTCGTAACGTGGCATCAATCACCGATATCGCAGACAAGTTCTTTGTCGCCTGTGAAGCTGGCAAGGGCTGGGAGGGCTGCAAGACCTACTGCACGGCAAGTGCGACATTCGCCGCACAAGCCGAGCCGCTCGCCGATTTGAAAACCCTGCAGCAGTATTGCGATTGGATGAAGGGCTTGCTGGGCTTCATCCCTGACGGCCGTTACGAGCTCGTGTCCTTCGCAACCGACGAAAAGCGGCGCAATGTCTCGGCCTATGCCGTCTTCCATGGCACACATACTGGCCAGGGTGGACCGGTTCCGCCCACCGGCAAGAAAATAGCGACGGACTACGTTTATGTCATGCAGTTCGACGGGGAAAAGATCCGGCATATGACGAAGATATGGCACTCGGGCCTGGCGGTCAAAGCGCTTGGGTGGGCTTAGAGTTTCGCGACGGCGGGTGAACAACCGGTTCGTGCAGGAGTAGGAGTGTTGCTTCCCCCGCGAGGGGAGAAGGGAAGTTTTGTTCCTAACTCTTCATCTCAACCAGCCGCGACTTGGCGGCGAAGTAGGCATCGCCGGTGCTCTTGAAGTCGCCGCATATGGTGGGAGCGCCCGCGTAACTTTCGCAGAACTGGTTGCCGTTGGCCGACCATGTGCCGTTGCCCGCACCTTTCACGTCATCCTGAAATGTGAATGTGCCATTGGCATTGTAGGTGATGAAGCCATTGCCATCAGCACGGGTGTACTGGAACGTTCTGCCGGTGACGGCAGCCTCGATTTCACCCGCCGACAGATTGCGAATGGGTTCGGCCTGCTTTGTCGAGCCCGAGCCGCCATCGACAATGCGCACGCCCTGGGGACCGGTATTACATGCACCAAGCAGGCCCGCGACGGCGAGCACGCTGAACACGTTACCGATTCTATTTGTGCTACTCAAATCGTCCGCCCTCAATCGAATGCCGCGCATGTGCCACAGCCGCCCGGCCTCATCAAGCTATTTGCTCCAGAAGGCTTCCGAGTTCGCCCAAATGCGCCAGCCGGCGGAAGCGCTGCTCAGCTTCGGGCGGCTCTTCATGTTCGAGTGCCCAGGTCAATTCATGGGGCACATGGACGCCCCAACTTCCCGCCGCGATGGCTGGCACAATGTCGGACTTCAGCGAATTTCCCACCATCATGGCGCGCTCGGCGCCATCGCCGTGGCGGCCGAATATCCTCGCGTAAGTGGCGGCGGATTTTTCGCTGACGATCTCCACGCCGTGAAAGAAATCGCCAAGGCCCGATTGCGCCAGCTTGCGCTCCTGATCGAAGAGATCGCCCTTGGTGATGAGAATGAGCCGGTAGCCGCCGGCAAGCTGTTCCAGAGTTTCGCGCGCATGGGGAAGTGTTTCGACCGGATGGCGCAGCATGTCGCGGCCATAGGCCAGAATCTCGGCCACCACCGAGGCCGGCACCTGGCCATCGGTTACCTCGACGGCGGTCTCGATCATCGACAGAGTGAAACCCTTGATGCCGTAACCATAAAATTGCAGGTTGCGCCGTTCGGCTGCAAGCAGCCGCGCGGAAATTTGCGCGGGCTCGCCATGGTTGGCCAGCAACTCCGTGAGGCGCTGTCCGGTCATCTGGAAGAAGCGCTCATTGTGCCACAGCGTATCGTCGGCATCGAAGCCGATGGTGGAAATAGTGGTGGCGGTTCGCGGCATGTTTGTCTCGTCAGCCGGATTCAATAGAAGCCCTGACCTTCGGCGCCGGGCAGCGCATTTTCATTGATCTGGGATACCGATTCTCCTTGCGCCGCTATCACTACCACGCGGGTACCGATGGGGACCTGGAGGAACAGTTCGGCGATATCCTGGTTGAGCATGCGGATGCAGCCCGATGACAGGGCTTTGCCGATGGAGGAGGGATCATTGGTGCCGTGAATGCGGTAGAGCGTGTCGACGCCATTGGCTTGAAGGTAGAGCGCACGCGCACCCAGCGGGTTGTCGGGTCCGCCCGGCTGGCCATTGGCCCATTTCACGGCTCTTTCATCGCGGTCCACCATTTCGCGCGGTGGTACCCAGCGCGGCCAGCGCCGTTTCATGTAAACCGTGGCCTCGCCCGCCCAGGCAAAGCCAGCGCGGCCCACACCCACGCCATAGCGGACAGCCTCGCCGCCTTCGCGCACATGGTAGAGAAACCGCTGAGCCGGATCGACGACGATGGTGCCCGGAGGTTCGGCTCCGAAATACTCGACGATCTGGCGGCGGAACTGGTGGGGGATTTTCTTGAGGTTGGCGGGTTCGACCGGAAAATCTATTTCCGATTCTGGCGGCGGCAGCAAGGCCGGGTCATAACCGGCCTCATCGGCGGTGTCGCCACTATACAGCGATACGCCCTGCGCCCGCGCTGTTACGGCGGAGGCGGCGACAGCTGCAAACCCTACAATGAATTGCCGGCGTGAAATCAGTCTCGTCATTTTATCCCTACTGCGTCAGGCCTCGCTATGGCTGGCACAGGCGGCAGGACTTGGAAGATGGTGTGGCGGGATTGTGGTGCAACCGTCACATTCGCGTCAGCTGTGGCCCAAAGGCCGCAGGCTTATCCGGCCAGGGTGAAGGTGGCCTTGCCAACCTGATATGTGCCGCCGCTGCCCGAAAAGGCATAACAACTCATGGGAACACCGCTGGGCAGGAAGGGGGCGGGATCGAAGCTTTCGCAAAGCTGGCCTTCCTCGGCCTTCCACCGGCCATTGGTTTTGCCCTTGCCATCGACCTCAACCAGCGAGGTGCCATCCTCCGCGTAAAGCGTTGTGCCGGTGTTGTTGGGACCGACAAAACGCCAGCTCTTGCCCGACAGGATGCCGCGAATGTCGGCGGCCGACAGGGTGGTGGGGCCGGAGGTGATATCGACACCCGAATTGCCACCCGAACATGCCGACAACGCCAGCGCGATGATGGCCAGGGCAGTGAAGCTAAGGAATGAACCGGCACGAATCGACATGGGTGGTCTTCTCCTTGGTAACCCGGTCATAGACTAGCACAGGCCATAAGTATGCAGAAGGCCGCGCGGGGAATTTGGCGTGTTAACCATGCTGCGAGTGTTGCCGGGAATGTATAGGGCGAAGGATGGCGAGAATGTGGAGATGGGGTGGAGGGAGCGCGGCGGCGGTAGCGGGGTGGTGAGGCGGCGCGATGCCCTTTCCACACATCCGTCTTCCCGGCGAAAGCCGGAATTCCGCTTCGTTTCTTGTATGCGGAAACGAAGCGGGACCCCGGCTTTCATCAAGGTGAAGGGAGCAGTGAGAGTCATAACGTCTTGCGTTATATAGCACCATGCGTTATAGATTGTCATGATCCGGAGCTTCGCTGACCGCCAAACAGAACTGGTCTGGCAAGGCATTCGCTCGAAGCGGCTGCCTGCCGATATCCAGCGGGGCGCTTTGCGCAAACTGCTGTATCTCAGCCGGGCGAAGTCCATTACCGATTTGCGCGAACCGCCGGGTAACCAGTTGGAGGCGTTGAAGCGCGATCGGCTTGGGCAATGGTCGATCCGGATCAACGGCCAGTGGCGCATCTGTTTTCGATGGGAGAATGAAAATGCGGAAGATGTTGAAATCGTCGACTATCACTAGAAAGCCCGGCCTGCTGGAGATTCCTACGCCGGGAGAAATTCTGCTGGAGGAATTTCTCAAGCCCGGTGGCTTGTCGCAGAACGCGCTCGCGCGCGCCATCGGCGTGGCCCCCCGGCGCATAAACGAAATCGTTCTCGGCAAACGCGCCGTCACCGCCGACACTGACCTCCGGCTGGCGCGCTATTACGGAATTTCCGAAGGCATTTTTCTCGGCTTGCAGATCGACTACGATCTCCGCATGCAGCGCCGCGCGCTAGGCAAGAAACTGGACGCGATCAAGCCTCGGGCGGCGTGAATGTGGTAGGGGTAATTGAATGGGCTGTCAGCGTAACCCAAGTGTTCACGCTGTGGAGCAATAATGCTCAGGGTGGAAATCTAGTCGAGGTAATCGAGTTTGCCCCAGAAGCATAATTCGGAAAAAATTGTTGACTGGAAGAGGCGACGCAGAAAGCGCCGGAGCGGTATTGCTCCCATATCTGAAGTGCACGCGACTAGATTGGCGTGGGCGAAGAACTCAGAAGAACTGAAGTTGTTCTCTGACTTCATCCCAGTGAGACTTGTGACGTTAATTGAGGTGTTTGTCCGAGAGGCGGTGCAGGATCTAGTCGATAGAGGAACTCCATTTGTTGAGAGGGCGGAACCTCTCGTCAAGGGAACAAAGATTGATTTCGTATTTGCCAACAGCATTCAAGGAAAGCTCATTTCACTTGGGGATATTGTTGCGCATTCCATTTCCCTAAATTCATTCTCGCAAGTGCTGACTGTTTTTGAGATACTTTTTCCAGGGTTTAGGGGCGGGATTGCAGCAGTGCACGATAGGTGGGTGACAGAGATTGAGGGAAAGCCGCAAACTCCCATAATAGGCAATATCGACAAGTTGTGCAGTACATTAGTCCGCCTGTTTGAACTACGTCACATTATTGTGCATGAGTTGCCAGTTGAGAAACCCTACGCGGTTTCAGAACTTTCTGACTTCATCAGAATTTCAAACGAGTTTATCGAAGCAACCGACTGGTTCATTCGGGAAACACTTGATAAAGACTCCCCACTCACCCAAACGGATATGAATATTTCGGCCTCCGCTTCGCTTGAAATGGCCGAGAAAGAGCTTGAAGCACAACTGAAAGCTCTTGATCATTTGAAGGTATTTGAATCAACTATTCTAATGAAAAATCAAGCAAGATGGAGCGAGTTTGCCAACTCCATTGCGGAACTCGAAGCTTCCCAGGTCGAAGGAGGATCAATGTATCCGCTCGTCTATTCTTCTTCGCGGGAATATGCGGTAAGAGAGAGAATCGAACAAGTTAAGAAGTGGATCAATGGCGAAGAAGGTGAAGTTTTTGCTTAGTGCTTCCTATTATCACTAGATTTAGTTCGCCGCTTACGTTCTTGAAGTGAAGAGATGGATGACCGGGATTCTGCTGCAAGAGAGCGAAATTCTCGTCTGCAAGCTTTCGAACTGGTTCCGGCAAGGCATTGTACCGTGCCCAAAACGACTCCGTGGCGATATGCTTCATAGGGGGCGGGTTTTTCCTGCTGCCAATTCGCCCTTTGCTTCTTCAATGTACTTATCGAGACGGCCTGAGGCGGCGTCTTCTTCGATTTGGCGGTCCCAGGCCTCGGCGTGGAGCTCTCCGAACCACGCTGCGAGTTTGGAGATTTCCTCGCGGCTCAGTGAGGCGATGGCCTTTTCGATTTGTTCAAGTTTTGTCATCCTGCTCCCGTAGCACAATGTGGCGGAGAAATCACCTCTTCGGCCCCCGCCACGTCCGCGTTCCCGCCTTGCCGCCGGTTGATCCGGCGCGGCGGGGTCTCGGTTTGCCTTCGGGCCAGTTGGCGGTGGCGGGTTGG
>JANLWG010000140.1:0-27293 GCA_031364405.1 Hyphomicrobiales bacterium | reverse complement strand
CGACGAAATGGACAGCGCGTCCGGCGACGGTTGGGCGAAAATTCTAAAGGATGGATCGCTCAAGGGAGAAATCTGCTTCCACAACGGCGATGATTCGACCTTCAAAGCCCGCCGATGGTGAGTTTTTCAGCAGCCTGCTAGCGGATTGTATACAGTGTGCCAAACAATGAGTTGGTGAAGTAAACCCCGGGGGCTGGATCATGTATGAGCGGCGAAAATTTTATCCTGAACTGCAGCCCCATTCCCGTGGCCGCCTTAGAGTTTCGAACCTGCATGAAATCTACTATGAGGAGTGCGGCAATCCCGCTGGCAAGCCGGCAGTCGTTCTGCATGGCGGACCCGGCGGGGGCATTTCGCCGTTCCTGCGCCGGATGCACGATCCCTCGGTTTACCGCATCATCCTGTTCGACCAGCGCGGTTGCGGGCAGTCGAGCCCCCATGCGGAACTCACTGAAAATACCACCTGGGACCTGGTCGCCGATATGGAGAAGCTGCGCCAGCATCTCGGCATCGCGCGCTGGCAGGTGGCGGGCGGCTCCTGGGGCTCGACCCTGGCGCTGGCCTATGCCCAGACCCATGGCGAGCGGGTGAGCGAACTGGTGGTGCGCGGCATCTTCACGCTGCGCCGCTCGGAAATCACCTGGTTCTACCAGCATGGTGCCAGCGCGCTGTTTGCCGATGCCTGGGAAAAATATCTGGAGCCGATCCCCGAAGCCGAACGTCACGATATGGTCGCCGCCTACCATCGCCGCCTGACCGGCACCGACAGCAATGCGCAACGCAGCTGCGCCAGGGCGTGGAGCCGGTGGGAAGGCGAGACCCTGTCTTTGCTGCCTGACCCAGCCCGCGTCGAAGAATTTGGTGGCGATGCGTTCGCCCTGGCTTTCGCGCGCATCGAATGCCACTATTTCATCAATGGTGGTTTTTTCAAAAGCGATGGCGAGTTGTTGGCCAATGCGGGGCTGCTCAAAAACATTCCAGGGGCGATCATTCAGGGCCGTTACGATGTGGTGACGCCGATGGAAACCGCCTGGGCCCTGCA
The DNA here is from genome assembly GCA_031364405.1 of Hyphomicrobiales bacterium. GTDB lineage: Bacteria > Pseudomonadota > Alphaproteobacteria > Rhizobiales > Aestuariivirgaceae > Aestuariivirga. The sequence continues at coordinate 26,251 of JANLWG010000140.1, read as the reverse complement.
CCGGGCGTGGCCTGAAGCTGAATTCGTGATGGTGCCGGATGCCGGCCACACCGGAACCGAACCGGGCATCTGCGATGCGATGGTCAGGGCAACGGACAATTTCAGGCATGTCTAGTATGCATGGCTGATGGTCCGCGAGCCGATTGTAATTGCCATGATTCGTTGACAATCAAGGACCATATTAAAAACAGCGAAATTGTAGTGCAAAGGTTAGCAACATGATTATTTTCAACGCTCTTCGGGACTTCGCCGATGGATTGAGCCGCGGCTTCTCGCTATATTTCACCGTGCGTAATGAATATACGGTGAAATCCACCATGCCGGGCCACATTGTCCATAAGTAAGTAATTGACAACCGGCGGTCGAACGGCTTGCCGCTAAATTGCCTCACTCTGTCCGTTTTGAGGCCATGATCGAGGATCACCTTGTCACTCGATCCAGCGGGGGATCGCCCCGGCCAACGAGCCGGACAAGTGCAAGGGGGGAAGACAAGACCTTCCCATTTATCCCCATGTTGAGAGCAGATTGGCCTGTGCGGCTCCTGTCGCCGTCCCGAGTCGTGTGGGTCAAGGGCCCGTCCATACTCCTCATCCGAGCATGGACGGGCCACTCTCTTTATCCAGGGCGAATCAGTTTAACGTCGCCCCATGCAATTCGATCAAATCATCTTCCACATCGGGCGACAGCCCGTGGCTGTCCTCGACCTGCTGATAGCCGGGGCCGTTCTCGGACTTCTCCTGCTGGCTGCCGCGGCGATCTTCGCCTGGCGTTCGCAGGCACAGCGGCGCCGCGAAACCATCGAGGCATCGCGCCGGGCTTCCGAACTCGAATACCGGCTGGCTGAAATGGCCGGCCACCTCAGGAGCTTCGCCGAGCAGTCGCAAGGCTCGCAGGCCCATCTCACGCGCACTCTCGATGAACGTCTCGACAAGGTCAGCCGGCGCCTCGGCCTTGGTCTCAACGACCAGACCGAACGCACTGGCCTTGCCTTGACCAAACTCAACGAGCGGCTTGCGGTGATCGATGCGGCGCAGAAGAATCTGACAGCACTCTCAAGCGAGATGATCAGCCTCAAGGACATTCTCAACAACAAGCAGGCGCGTGGCGCTTATGGCCAGGGCCGCATGGAGGCGATCATCCGCGACGGCCTGCCTGCCAACGCCTACTCGTTTCAGGCGACACTCTCAAACAACACCAGACCCGATTGCCTGATCAAGCTGCCGGATTCGGATCTGCGGCTGGTCATCGATGCGAAATTTCCTCTAGAAGCTTTCAACGCGCTGAAGCAGGCGAGTGGCGAGGCACCTATACGTGCCGCGCAAACCCGGTTGCGGGCTGACGTGCTGAGGCATGTGAAAGACATTTCGGACAAGTATCTGATTGCCGGCGAGACCCATGAGACCGCCATCATGTTCGTGCCGTCAGAATCGGTTCATGCCGATCTGCACGAGCATTTTGAGGATGTGGTGCAGAAGGCGCACCGGGGCCGGGTCATCATCGCCTCGCCCAATGTGCTGATGCTGCTGATCCAGACCCTGCAGGCGATCATCAAGGATGCGGCGATGCGCGAGCAGGCAGGCCTGATCAAGGTTGAAGTCTCGCGGCTGCTTGAGGACGTCGGGCGCCTCAAGGAGCGGGTTGGCGATTTGCAAAAGCATTTTGGTGCCGCCGCCATCGATGTGGAGAAGCTCGGTGTTTCCGCCGACAAGATCGTCAAGCGCGCCGTACGCATCGAGAGCCTCGACCTTGAGGAAGCACCGGCCATTGTGGTGAGCGAGATCCGGCCCAAGCTGGTGGAGCGTGGATAGAGGGTTGTGCTATTTTCCGATGCGGACCTGGGCGGTGATTTGCTTTTTGATTTCCTCGAAGGCGCTGGCGACATTGTTACCGCTGTCGATGTTGAAGAAATTCTTGACGGAGTCCGAGGTGCAGTTGCGCAGGCGGTCGACGGTGGCGGAGTCGTCGATGTTGTAGGCGATGGTCATGACGGTGATGCCATGGGCCTTGGCGTTGGCGCAGATTGCCTCGAGATTTTTTTCGCCCGCTGCAACGCTGCGCGAGCCTGAACCAAAACCCGGTTCGGTCTGCTCGCCATCGGTCAGCAGCACCATCACCTTCTTTGTCGTCTTGTCATTGTAGGCGGCACCTTCCGTATACGGAGCATCTGGTGACAGCAGGTGGAAGCCGAACTCGGCGCCCAGCGCGATGTGGGTCCAGGCATAGGGCTTCATGGCATCGAGCTGCTTGCCGATCGCGGTAAAATCATTGGTGAGCGGCAGCACCGTGAGATTGTTGGGCACATAGGCTCCGCAGCCGCTACTGGCGTGGACTTTAGCTATGGGCTGGCCCCACTTTGAGGCATCGACGGAGGTGGGTGTTGCATCGGTGAGATTATAAGGAGACTGACGATCCTGGGTGCAGCCAGTCCAGGTGCCCGAGCCAGTCTGGCCCACGACATATTGCTTTGGCAAGGTTACCCAGACGTGGTGCGAGAACGGCACCAGGCCAATCTTCACGTTCTTCGGGTTACTGGCTGCCAACTCATTGACCAGCGACTTCGCCGCATTTTTCATGGCGACATACTTGACCTGGCCACCAAGTTTTTCCGTCATCGAACCGGAATAATCGAGAACCAGAACGACCTCGGCTTTCTTCTTGCCGGGAATGCTGATCGCGGTCTCGACATCGACGGTCATGGCGCTGAAGCCGGCCAGCTGCATGAGCGAGACCGGGAGATCGAAAGACGCTTTGGCCTCGACTGTGCTGCCGTTGAGTTTGAAGCTGCGGGTGACGGTGGCGCCGTCCAGGGAGGTCGTGGTCAGATTTTGCGCGAAGGTTGATTCGCCCGCCGCGATGCGCTGAACGTCGGACAGATTGGCGGCGGCAGCCACCGCGAGGGCGCCGGAATCAAGGGCCGATTGCAAACCGGTCTGGGCATTGGCATAGCGCGCATAATCGATGGCAAAACCAGCACCCAGCAGGACCGGGACGATGGCCAAGGCAAAGGTGACGGTCGAGGCCCCCTTTTGGTTGAACGCAAACCGGTGGACGACCGATGCAAATTTACTGCCGATTGCCATGTGTTACTCCATCGTTCCAATTTAGAACAAGTTCCGGGGTGTTGAAACTTGAGGAGCAACCGCCGGGCCGGAATGGGCGCTGTACCGCGGCGGTCAATCGGCATGGTTTACAAATGGTGAATCAGAAGGGCCGCCTTGCCCGCATCGCCTGGGTCAGGGTGCCTTCATCGAGATAATCAAGTTCACCGCCGACCGGCACGCCGTGAGCCAGGCGCGAGGTTGCAATGTTGAGGCCCTTGAAGCGCTCGATGATATAATGCGCGGTGGTCTGCCCTTCGACGGTGGCGTTAACCGCCAGCACTACTTCGCGCACATGTTCATGGGCGGCCCGGTCGATCAACTGGGTGATGGCCAAATCTTCGGGCCTCACACCCTCGACCGCCGACAGCGTGCCGCCCAGCACATGATAGAGCCCTTGCCATGCCCCTGCCCGTTCCAGCGCCCAGAGATCGCCCACCTCCTCAACGACGCAGATGATGGTGCGGTCGCGGCGCGTATCGGCACACAAGGTGCACGGATCAATGGTATCGACATTGCCGCAATGGCTGCACACAGTCACCTTGTCGCGCACCTCGCTCAGGGCGCTGGCTAAGGGAACCATCAGCTTGTCGCGGTTCTTGATCAGATGCAAAGCGGCCCGCCTGGCCGAGCGCGGTCCCAGGCCGGGGAGTTTGGCCAGGAGTTGAATCAGCCGCTCGATTTCGGGGCCGGTGGTGCGCTTCATTTGCGAAGTGCCCCCTCATCCGGCGCTTTGCGCCACCTTCTCCCGCAGGGGAAGAAGGAAGAGTTTGGATGTGTCATCATCAGAACGGCAGCTTCATGCCGGGTGGCAATTGCAATCCGCCGGTTACCGATTTCATCTGGTCGGCCATCATCGTCTCGACCTTGGCTTTGGCATCATTGTGGGCGGCGATGATCAGGTCTTCGACGATTTCTTTTTCATCGGGCTTGAGCAGCGTGGCATCGACGGCCAGCGCGGTCAGGGCGCCCTTGCCGTTCAAGGTCACCTTGACGAGGCCGCCGCCGGACTGGCCGGTGACGGCCGTCTTATCAAGTTTCGCCTGCATATCCGCCATGCGCTCCTGCATGGCCTGGACCTGCTTCATCATGTCACCGAGATTCTTCATCCGTCTCACTCATGGTTTGGGTATCGGGGGTTTCCGGTTCCCTGACGTTGAGGATTTCAGCGCCGGGAAATTTTTGGAGGGCCGCTTGAACATCGGGGTGTTCGCGGGCGGCGCGAAATGCCGTATCGCGAATTTCGCGAGCTTGTGCAGCAACCGGCTTATCGCCGCCTTCCTTGGCGACCAGCACCATCCAGCGCTGACCGGTCCAGGCTTCGAGCTTCCGCGAAATCTCGTTGGCAAGGCCTTGAGGAGCTGAAGGTTCGAGTGCCAGTTCGAACTGGCCGGGGCTCACCCGGATGGGGCGCACCAAACGTTCGAGGTCGCCCTTCAACTTGATGTCGCGCTTTTCGGTGACGAGGGCGAGAATATCCTTGAAGCTGGTGATGGCGGCGGTTCCATCGGGCGGGATTGGTGCACTGATCGACGCCGATGATTTTACCGCCAGCATGCCACTGGATTCGGCCAGCGGTTCATCGCGGCGCGAAGTTTGCTGGGCCTGCACCGGCACGACGGGCTCAGGCGAGGCTGGCCCCTGCTTAACCAGTTTCGCCAACTCCTCGCCGCTTGGCAGATCAGCAGCATGGGCCAGGCGGATCAGCACCATTTCAGCCGCCATCAGCGGATTGGCGTTGAGTTCCACTTCGCGGATGCCTTTGAGCAGCATCGACCAGGCGCGGGTCAGATGAGCCATGGCGATTTTGGTTGCATGTTCAGCGCCGCGAGTCTTCTCGGCCTCGGTGCGCGAATTGTCGGCAAGGGCTGACTGTTTCACTACTTTCAACCGGGTGACCCAGTGCACGTAGTCGGCGAAATCATTGAGAATGGTCTTGGGATCGCCGCCCGCTTCATATTGGGCTTCGATCTCGCGGATGGCGCTTGCCGTATCGCCGGCCATGGCCGCCTCGAACAGATCAATGATGCGGGCGCGGTCCATGAGGCCGAGCATTGAGGCCACATCGGCGGATTTGACCGCGTCGCCACGGTAGGCGATGGCCTGATCGAGCAGCGACAAGCCATCGCGCACCGAGCCTTCGGCGGCACGCGCGATCATGGCCAGCGCATCAGGTTCGGCGCTGACGTTTTCCTTGGCGGCGATGGCGGCGTAGTGGCTGACCAGCAAGGCGGCATCGAGGCGCTTCAGATCGAAGCGCTGGCAGCGCGACAGAATGGTGACCGGAACCTTGTTGATCTCGGTCGTGGCAAATATAAATTTAACATGTGGCGGCGGTTCCTCCAGCGTCTTCAACAGCGCGTTAAAAGCGCTCTTTGACAGCATGTGAACTTCGTCGATGATGTAGACCTTGTAGCGCGCCTGCACCGGTGCATAGCGCACGCTGTCGATGATCTCGCGCATGTTGTCGACACCGGTATTGGAGGCAGCGTCCATCTCGATTACATCCAGGTGGCGCGATTCGAGAATGGCTTCGCACTGGGCGGTCACCTCGGGCATTTCGGCCGAAGGGCCGGAAGGATAATTGATGGCGCGGGCAATGAGACGTGCGGTCGTGGTCTTGCCGACACCGCGTACGCCGGTGAGCATATAGGCCTGGGCGATGCGGTTGGTGGCGAAAGCATTGGTCAAGGTACGCACCATCGCGTCCTGGCCAATGAGGTCAGGAAATACACGGGGACGGTATTTGCGGGCGAGAACGCGGTATCCCAAGGCGCTCGCGCCCGTATCTTGTTCACTCATGGCGGGCCCGGGACAGGTTAAAGGTGGGAGGCTGGACGGGCAACCCGTTCCGATCTCGTTGGGGCTGCTTCCTTCCGGACCTGACCCGGTTGGCGAGCGGCACGTCCGCCGCCAACCTCCCGCGCGCTATATCGGTGTTTCAGGGCAAAAAGGCAAGGGCGGGATTTGGCCCGCCCCGGTCCGGCCCTTCACAGTCCGGCGATGATCTTGCGATAGCCATCTTCGGAAAAAGCCTTCATCGTGGTGGTACGGATATTGCCAGCCATGGCCAGCGTCAGATTGAACTTCGCTATAGCATCATCGCCGGGCGCTTCTATTATCGCCACCATATCGTATGACCCCATGGTCATGTAGAAATCCTTCATCTCACAACCGTGTTTCTTGGCGAGGGCGCGGGCGGCGTCGAGGCGGGCGGGCGATTCTTTGACGCTTTTCGCACCCTGATCGGTCCAGTTGATGAGAGCAATGTATCTGGCCATATTTTTCTCCCTGTCGTTTTACTCTGGATAGCGCTCATTCGCTGGCCCGGCAAAACCTGACGATCATACCACAAAACCGCAGCCGATTGACCCGTGGGCCTGCCTCGCTTATCTGAGCGGTTATGAGCATTCGCGATATTGTCACCCTGCCCGATCCCACGCTGCGCCAGGTGTCGAATCCGGTTACGCTGGTCGATGCGGAGGTGCGCAAGCTGTGGAATGACATGCTGGAGACCATGTATGCGGCGCCCGGTATTGGCCTTGCCGCCATTCAAGTGGGGGTGCCGCGGCGCCTGCTGGTCATCGATTTGTCGAAGGAGGGCGAGGAGAAGAAACCGCTGTTCATCGCCAACCCCGAGATCGTCTGGGCGAGCGAGGCGCAGAGCGATTACGAGGAGGGCTGCCTGTCGATCCCTGAGTATTATGAAATGGTAACCAGGCCCTCGGAAATCAAAATGCGTTATCTCGACCGCCACGGCGAGGGCCAGGAACTGCATGCGACGGGGTTGCTCGCCACCTGCCTGCAGCACGAAATCGACCATGTGAACGGCATCCTGTTCATCGACCACATCTCACGGCTGAAGCGCGACCGCGTGGTAAAGAAATTCGCCAAGGCCCAAAAGCTGGGGAAGCTCTAGCTTCATGCGCCTCATCTTCATGGGCACGCCGGAGTTTGCAGCCTCAACTCTTGGAGCCCTGCTGGCGGCGGGCCATGATGTTGTTTGCGTTTATACGCAGCCGCCGCGACCGGCAGGACGTGGCATGGCGGAGCGGATTTCTCCGGTGCATGGGTTTGCCCAACTACACGGCATTGAAGTGCGAACACCGGTGTCGTTGAAATCGGCCAGCGAGCAGGAGCGCTTTGCCGGGCTGAAGGCTGATTCGGCGGTGGTGGTGGCTTATGGGCTGCTGCTGCCCAAGGCAATTCTTGAGGCACCGAAGCTTGGCTGCTTCAATGTCCATGCCTCGCTGTTGCCGCGCTGGCGAGGGGCAGCACCCATCCAGCGCGCCATCATGGCTGGCGACACGCAATCGGGCGTCACCATCATGCGCATGGACGAGGGTCTCGATACTGGCCCCATGTGCAGAGTTGGTGCGATTACCATCACGGCGGAGATGACCGCGCAGATCTTGCACGACAGACTGGCGGAGCTTGGCAGCCGGTTGATGGTGGAAACACTGGCGCAGGCTTCGATTGCCTGTGAACCGCAACCTCAGGACGGCGTTACCTATGCAAAGAAAATCGACAAGGCGGAAGCCAAGATCGATTTTGGAAAATCAGCGGTCGAGGTGCGCAATCACATTCATGGGCTGTCGCCGTTTCCCGGCGCCTGGTTCAGCGTGAAAGGCGCCCGCATCAAAGTGCTTGCCTGTGAAGCAGTGGCGCAATCGGGCGCGGCAGGAGTTTTTCTCGACGATCAGCTTTGCATTTCCTGTGGAATGGGTGCGATTCGCTTGTTGAGGCTTCAGCGCGAAGGCAAAGTGCCGATCGATGCGACGGCTTTCACACGCGGATTTCCGCTGCCCAAGGGAAGCAGGGCCAACTGATGCCGCGCTACAGACTTGTGATCGAATATGATGGCTCGCCCTTTGTAGGCTGGCAGATGCAGGCCAAAGGCCGGTCGGTGCAGGGTGTGCTGGAGCAGGCGGTCGCGGTGATCAATGGTGCCGCTGCTGTCGTCAATGGTGCCGGGCGCACCGATGCTGGCGTGCATGCGTTAGGGCAAGTGGCGCATGTGGATTTGGCCAAGCCGTGGGATGGTTTCACATTGCGCAATGCGCTCAATGCCAATGTGCGGCCACATCCGATCAGCGTGTTGGAAGCCGTCGAAGTGGCACAGGATTTTCACGCGCGCTTTTCGGCAACGCGGCGGCACTACCTCTACCGCATTCTCAGCCGGCGCAGCCCGCCAGCACTCGACAAGGGCAAAGTGTGGTGGTTGCCCACAGAACTTGATGCGAACGCCATGCATGAGGCAGCCCAGGTGCTGGTGGGCAACCATGATTTCACCACCTTCCGCGCTGCGGCCTGTCAGGCGCAATCGCCGGTCAAGACGCTCGACCACATCGATGTTTCGCGTTACGGCGAACTGCTTGAAATCCGGTGCGATGCGCGTTCGTTCCTGCACAATCAGGTGCGCTCGATGGTGGGTTCGCTCAAACTGGTGGGTGAAGGCAAATGGCGGGCCAGCGACTTGAAAGCCGCTCTCGATGCCGCCGACCGGGCGCATTGTGGCCCGGTGTCACCGCCCGATGGGCTCTATCTGCTCAGAGTGGACTATTAACGCATGGCCTTGTCCGAAAAGTCGTTCAACCTTTCGGGGCCATGCTGGTGAAATAGGCCTCGATGATGCGGCTGTAGACGCTCTGGGTGGCGCGCAGTTCATCGACGGAAATGCGCTCGTCGGTCATGTGGATGGTCGCATTGGTGGGGCCGAATTCGAGGACCGGGCAATAATCCTTGATGAAGCGGGCATCTGACGTGCCGCCCGCAGTTGAAAGCTTGGGCAGCAATCCGGTCTCGCCTTCAATCGCATCCTGGACGAGACCAACGAAGGGACCCGGCTCGGTGATGAAGGCATCGGCTCCTTCGGTCGCAGTGATCGTCCAGGTGCCGCCCAGCTCCAGCCTGGTGTCGGCAATCTGGGCTTCAACCCAATCCTTCAGCGATAGATGCGAATGCACCGGGCTGAAGCGAATATTGAATTTTGCCGTGGCGCGGGCCGGGATCACGTTGGTGGCGGGATTGCCGACATCGAACGTAGTGACGGCGAGAGTGGAAGGATCGAAATGCTCGTTGCCTTGATCGAGGGTTGCCGCCGAAATGCGGGTCACGAAACTGGCGAGCTTGGGAATCGGATTGTCGGCCTTGTTGGGATAGGCGGCATGGCCCTGCCGGCCCTCGACGGTGACGGCAAAGCTCAAGGAACCACGGCGGCCGATCTTGATGGTATCGCCAAGCCGTTCAGCACAGCTTGGTTCGCCAACGATGCAGTGATCGGGGATGTGGCCCGTCTCCTTCATCCACTGCAGCACCTTGATGGTGCCGTTGATGGCGGGGCCTTCCTCGTCGCCGGTAATGAGGAAAGAGATCGATCCCATGGTCTTGCCGGAGGCCTTCACATGATCGGCGGCAGCAGCGGCGAAGGCGGCGACCGATCCCTTCATGTCAGTGGCGCCACGGCCATAGAGATAACCACCGGCGATATCAGCGGCAAAGGGGCCATGCGACCAGTCATCCTGGGCACCCGGCGGCACCACATCGGTGTGGCCGGCAAAACACAGATGCGGAGCGCCGCTGCCGACACGGGCGAAAAGATTCTCAACGTCGGGCGTGTTATCGTCCTTGAAGATCAGCCGGTGGCAGACGAAGCCATGGCTTGAGAGAAAATTTTCAAGGACAGTGAGCGCACCAGCTTCGGCTGGCGTTACCGATGGACAGCGGACGAGGTCCTGCAGGAGGGTCACGGAATCGGTGTGGGTGTTTTTCATGGGAGCGATATTAGCGCGAAACCTCGGCCATACACCTCCACTTTTTGTTATCCCCGACCTGGTGCCGGGGACCCGTCCATCCATTCGCCAATTGATGGCAATCGATGCACCATGGGTCGCCGGAATTGATCCGGCGATGACAGATTGGGGGGTGCGTCAACTTGCCAGCGGATCAGGGCCGTGCTGATTGGAACCCGCTGTGCCTTTGAGAAATCCGAGCTCCACCAGAGCCCAAATCCCAACCACCAGGCCGGCAAGATTGACGATCCAGCCGAGCGTATTTGGCGCCGGCATCATAACGCCGCCACCAACATCAGTCATGGTTTGAGCCATTCCCGAAATACCGAGCAACATGCTGATTACGGCTGGAGCCCAGAACACATAGATGTACCAGACCGGGCGGTCGCGGTCGTTGAGACGCTTTTTCATCAGGGCGATCGATGGATAAATGAAGATGATGAACAGAACGATTTGCCCGATCGCGGCCCTGCGCATCATCGCCATCATGGCGTCGGGCCCCGCCGTGAGATCGAAGCTCGCCATCATCGAACCGCCAATCGCCATCATGACAATGACGTAGAAAATGAGATAGACAATGATCAACACGATTGTGCCCAGCCACCATTTCTGGCGGTTGATGCGGCCTTCAAGACTTGTGAACAGAGACATATCCATGGTGTTTCCTCCAGGCGCGAAGCGCTGATTAAGACCCCGACTCGCATATTATCCATCAAGACCGACTATTGTGAAGAGCAGCCTCAATCGCGCAGAAGTTCGTTGATGCTCGTCTTGAATCTTGTCTTCTCATCGACGCGCTTGACGATCACGGCGCAGTAGAGCGACGGGCTGGGTGAGCCATCGGCATAGGGTTTTTGCGGCAGCGAGCCCGAGACCACCACCGAATAGGGCGGCACGCGGCCAATGAAGACTTCGCCGGTGGCGCGGTCGATGATCTTGGTGGACTGGCCGATGAAGACGCCCATCGAAATGACCGAGCCTTCGCCGACGATGACCCCTTCAACCACTTCCGAACGCGCCCCAATGAAGCAGTTGTCCTCGATGATGGTGGGGCCCGCCTGCATCGGTTCGAGCACGCCGCCGATGCCAACTCCCCCCGAGAGATGGACGTTCTTGCCGATCTGGGCGCAGGAGCCGACGGTTACCCAGGTATCGACCATGGTGCCAGTATCAACGTAAGCGCCCAAATTGACGAAGGACGGCATCAGGATGGCGCCGGGGGCGATATAGGCCGAGCGCCTGACGATGCAGTTGGGCACGGCGCGAAAGCCCGCCTTGCGGTATCTGGCGGCAGTCCAGCCCTCCATCTTCGAGGGCACCTTGTCCCACCACTTGCTCTTGCCGGGGCCACCGCCGATCAGTTCCATGCCGTTCAAACGGAACGAGAGCAGCACCGCCTTCTTGAGCCATTGATGGGTGACCCAGGTGCCGTTCTTTTTTTCCGCCACGCGCATTTCGCCGGAGTCGAGCAGGCCAAGTGCGGTATCGACGGCCTTGCGCACCGGGCCCCTGGTCTTGACAGAGACCTTGTCGCGGGCCTCCCATGCTTGCTCAATAGTGGATTGGAGATTGCTCATGTCACGTCCCTCGCTAGCAGTGCGGCAAACTAATGGTCATTGCGGCGGTGTCAATCAAAGCGTTATGAGGCATAATTAGGACAGGTGCTTCCTGCTGCAATGATCGAATACGACAGTTTCATCTATCTCGACGTCTACCGCACCGGGAGCAGCCATGTTCTCGGATTGCTGCCGTCTATCACGCAGGAAAAGTGCGTGAAGGCGCACCGCCATGCCGCACTGACCAAGGCGCATCCCTTGGGTTTTGTGGCGGGCAAACGGGTGTTCACCACGGTGCGCAATCCGTGGGACTGGTATGTGTCATTGTGGGCCTATGGCTGCGGCGGTAAAAGCGCCATTCGCCGCTATCTCGCAGCCCATCTCGGCGAATGCGAGTTGGCCTCACTTTATGACAGACGTGAGCCCGCGCCATCATTCCGCCGCTGGCTTTACCTGATGCACGATCCAGCCATACTGCAGCAGGTGATGAAGGAGCATCTGCCGCAATCGGGGCTGGCCCCGGTGATCGGTCTTTATACGTATCGTTTTTTGCGGGTGACGACGCGCTGGCCCAGAATTTTGCTGCGGCGGGCCCTGATTGCCAGTCCCGCCGATGCACTTCGCCATCATCAGCGCTTTTGCGCCTATCACGAGGTTCTGCGCACCGAGAACCTGGACGATGATTTAGCAGGTTTCGTCAGGCGCAACCCCAAGGGGTTCCGGCCGGAGGCGGCCGCTATCATTGGCAAGGCCGGCATATTCCGGCAGAACGCCAGTGATCGCACACTGGCGGCCTACCGGGATTATTATGACGATAAGAGCGCTAGGTTAGTTGGAACCCGCGATCAATTTTTCAGTGCGGCGTTTGGCTACCAATTTTAGCGCATGATGATCGATTGAATCAATATCCCGCCTTCTCCTTCCCCCACGAGAGGGGAGGGGAATGCTAAATCTAGTTCTTCGGCGCTGCTGCGGCTGCCGCGTTGGCCTTTTGCTGCTGCATACGCTTCTGGTACATGCCGGCGAAATCGATGGGATCGAGCATCAGCGGCGGAAAGCCGCCATTGCGGGTGGCTTCGGCGAGGATCTGGCGGGCAAACGGAAACAGCATACGCGGACATTCAATCAGCACGGCGGGATGCAGAAGATTGGGCGGAAAATTCTCAAGCCGGAAGGAACCTGCATAAAGAAGCTCGGCGGCGAAGACCACCTTGCCAGAGACTGTCGCCTTGGCATCGAGATGGAGTTCGACTTCAAAATCGGTGGGTGCCAAATTGCGGGCATTGACGTTGACCGAAATGTTGATGTCGGGCTGGCTCTGCTGGGTGGCCAATGATTGCGGCGCATTGGGATTTTCGAAGCTCAGATCCTTCAGATACTGGCTGAGAATGCGCATGGCTGGCTGGCTGCCTGGTGCCGGCTGTGGCGCCTGCAGAGTTGGCGGTTCAGCGGCGGTCCGCGGGGCTATCTCGACAGCGGGTGCTAGTTTTTCCTTTCCGCCATTCTTGGCAGGCCCGGCTGCACTTTTGGGAGCAGGCTTCGCAGGTTTCGACATGGTGATGGCCTCACTTATTATGGGTGACGTTCGCTAACATGCCTGTCCGGCAGCCGCAAGACCGGCGAACCCTTGCTCAATCATCCTGGCGCCGTTCGATCTCGCCCTCGATCTCGACTGTTTCACCCTCGATAATGGTTCCACGGTTATAGGTTTCGTGCTGCCAGCCGGTGTTGTGGACCGCGACCTTGGCAGCAAATTTTCCGGCCAGCCAATTGCGCACCCCTTGGGGCAGCAGCGCGAGCGCCACGATGTCGGATACAAATCCCGGCAATATTAACAGCAATCCTGCCGGCAACAGCAGGAAATGGGCCGCTGCATCCTGGGTGGCGAATTTGCGGTCGAGGACGGGTTTGCGCATGGCATCGGCGAGGCCCAGCCCGGCCGCACGAATGACAATTGTGCCAAGCACGCCGCCCGCCACAATCAGCAGAAGGGTTGCCAGGATGCCGATCCTTTGGCCGACGGCAATCATCACCGCCAATTCGAGAAAGAATCCGGCAAGGAATATGACCGGCAAAAATCGCATTGTTGTACCTTTCCGGAGGCCCCTTTCGGTTTGGTTGTAGGGCACATGTGTCCTATGTATATAGGGCAGCTTAGCCTGCGACGCCAACCGGCTGCCCACTTGCGGGCACCTTTTTGAGTTAGAGTTTGGAATGGACAGTATTTTCGATCCCTTCAATCTGCTGTTGCTGGGTATAGCGTTGGTGATCTTTTGGCGTTTGCGCGGGGTTCTTGGCAGCCGGACCGGCAACGAGCGGCGGCCTTTTGACCCCTACGCAGCGAGCAAGGCCGAGGCTCCAGTGAAGCCGGAGAAGGCAACGAGTACAGTGTTGCGCTTTCCGAAGGAGAGTGACGGCAGTCCTGTTGGCGCAGATCAAGAACCGCCGCAGCCTGCCTGGACGGGATATGCGGCTGAAGGTTCAGCGCTGGCCGCTGACATCGTCAAACTTGCCGAGTCCGATCCAGCATTTGCGCCCAAGTCGTTTGTCGATGGTGCCAAGCGCGCCTATGAAATGATTGTCGACGCATTTGCCAAGGGCGACAAGGCGGCGCTGAAGGACCTTCTGTCACGCGATGTCATGGACAGTTTTGCCGCCGCGATCGATGCGCGAAATGCGGCCGGGCAAACGGTTGAGTCGCGCTTTGTGGGGATCGACAAGGCGGAGTTCGCTGCCATCGAGATAAACGGCAAGCGGGCCAGCGTAACGATGACATTTGTCAGCGAAATTATTTCGGTGACGAAGGCCAAGGATGGTTCGGTGACCGACGGCGATCCCACCGAGATTCGCAAGATCACCGATGTCTGGACATTCGAGCGCGATGTTGCCTCACGCAATCCGAACTGGAAGCTGGCGGCGACGCAAGCCGAGGCGTGAAACGCCGCGTGGCCCTCTTGAGTCTTGGTGCTGTCTTGGTCATGGCTAGCGCAATGACCGTTCAAGCAAAAGCGATTCTCGAACCTGTGGCCTTTGCGGCAATCGATGGCTGGGCTGGCGATGATCATGGTGCGGCACTTGCCGCCTTCCGGCGCTCATGCACGGAAATTGTGGCCGAAGGCAGGGCCTTCGAACGCGAGGTTGGGTTTGGCGGCAAACGCCAGCAGTGGATCGCTGTGTGTCAATTGGCGGAGAAGGCTTACGACGCACGGAGTTTCTTCGAGGCCAATTTTCAGCCCTTCAAGGTCAATGATCCGGCCCGCGCCGGGGGACTGTTCACCGGCTATTACGAGCCCGAAGTTGAAGGCAGCCGGACGCCTTCGGCCAGATATCATGTGCCAATCTATGCCAAGCCCGGCGATCTCGTGGGTTTCGACGAGGCAACCGCCAAACAGCTCGGACTGAAATACGGCCGCCGCGTTGACGGCAAGGCGGCGCGCTATTTCACCCGCCGGGAGATCGAGCAGGGCGCATTGCAGGGCCGGCGCCTTGAGATCGCCTGGCTGACCGATTGGGCCGATGCTTTTTTCATTCACATCCAGGGATCGGGACGGGTGCGGCTTGCCGATGGCTCGTACATTCGTCTGGCTTATGCGGCCAAGACCGGCCAGCCTTATTCCGGCATTGGCGCCATTCTAGTCGAGCGCGGGGTTTTTACCCGCGATCAGATGTCGATGCAGGCGACGCGGGCCTGGATGAAACAGAACGAGCCGGCGGCGCGCGAACTCATGTGGGAGAACAAGTCTTTCATCTTCTTTCGCGAAGTGGAAATGGCCGACCATGTGCTCGGGGCCCCTGGTGCGCAGAAGGTTGCGCTGACACCGCGCCGGAGCCTTGCGGTCGACCGCTCGTTGTGGATGTTTGGCACACCGGTCTGGCTCGACACGATGGCGCCATCGGGGCCGGCGGGGCGGATGGAAACATTCCGTCAACTGATGATTGCGCAAGATACCGGCACCGCCATCAAGGGTTTTGCACGCGGTGACATATTCTGGGGGGCTGGCGAGCAGGCGGCGCTGACCGCGGGCCACATGAAAAGCGCGGGCGCCATGACCGTGCTGTTGCCCAATGATATTGCCCGTGAGATTGTCATCAAGCCATGAGCCCAAAACCCACTGATTTTGAACTGTGGACCGAGGTGACAAAATCGGTCAACCCCTTGCGCAAGCGCAAACCGGCCAAGCATGTAGTGTCAACACTGGCGGGCAGCCCGCGCGCCATGCCGATCACTTCCGCGCCGCATGTGCATGTGCCGCGCCTGCAGGCAAAGTCACCACCTCAACTCACCGGTTTTGACCGCCGCACGGCGCAAAAGATGATGCGGGGCAATGTCGAGATCGAACGCCGCATCGATCTGCATGGCAGCGGCATTGAGATGGCGCGCGTCAACCTTCTAAACTTCCTGCGCAACGCATTCGGCGAGGGGGCGCGCACCGTTCTGGTGATCACCGGCAAGGGTTCCTCGCCATTTGCCCGCCATACGCTGCACGGGGCAGCGCACTTCCATTCGCCCGAACGCGAAGGACGCTTGCGCCGCCTGCTGCCGGAATGGCTGAACGAGGCGGAGTTCCGGGTGCTGGTTTCGGGCTTTCAACCAGCCCACCCCAAGCACGGAGGGGGTGGTGCTTACTATGTGAAAATCAGGCGGGTGCGATGACACCGTTTGGCGACAAGATGCGAAGGCTGAGGACCGAACGCAAGGTTACGCTGCGCGACATGGCGGAAGCTATCGGCGTGTCGTCGGCTTATCTTTCGGCGCTTGAGCACGGCAAGCGCGGACGACCCGGCTGGCACCTCATTCAGCGCATCATCACTTATCTCAATATTATCTGGGATGAAGCCGAAGAGGTCGTAGAACTGGCCCGCATTTCGCACCCAAAGATCACCATCGACACTTCGGGGCTCTCGCCCAGCGCCACTGAACTGGCCAACCGCCTCGCCGACGAAATCGGCAAGCTTGAGGATCACACGCTGGCCGAGATGATCGCGCTGCTTGAGCGCAAGCGAAGCCGGCTCAAAGGATAAACTTCGACAGGTCGGCGTTGCGGGCGAGGTCGCCTACGTGTTTCTCGACGTAGGCCGCATCGATTGTCACGGTGTCGCCGGAGCGGTCGGTGGCGGTGTAGCTTACTTCATCGAGGACGCGTTCGAGCACTGTTTGCAGACGCCTGGCACCGATGTTTTCAATCGACGCATTGGTTTCGGCGGCGATACGGGCGATGGCATCAGCGCCATCATCGGTGAAATCGAGGGTTACCCCCTCGGTCAGCAGCAACGCCTTGTACTGCTTTAGGAGGCTGGCCTCGGGCTCGGTCAGGATGCGTTTGAAATCCTCCCGGCCCAAGGCCTTCAGCTCGACGCGAATGGGCAGGCGGCCTTGCAGTTCCGGCAGCAGGTCCGATGGCTTGGCCATGTGGAAGGCACCCGAGGCAATGAACAGGATGTGGTCGGTCTTGACCGGACCATGCTTGGTCGAGACCGTGGTGCCTTCAATCAATGGCAGAAGATCGCGCTGCACGCCCTCGCGGCTGACGTCGGCCCCCTGGCGTTCGGAGCGCGCGCAGATCTTGTCGATCTCGTCGAGAAACACGATGCCGCTGTGTTCGACAGCGTCTATGGCATCCTGGATGATCTGTTCCTGATCGAGGAGCTTGTCGCTTTCCTCCGACAGCAGGACATCGTGACTGGCCTTCACGTTCATGCGCCGGGTTTTGGAACGCCCGCCGAAAGCCTTGGCCATCATGTCGGAAAGATTGACGACGCTGGCCGAACCGCCGGGCATGCCGGGAATGTCAAAGCTGGGAACGCCGACGGTATCGGCGACCTGAATTTCAATCTCCTTGCCATCCAGCTCACCCGCGCGCAATTTCTTGCGGAAGGATTCGCGGGTGGTTTCGGAAGCGCTGGCGCCGACCAGGGCTTCGACGACGCGGGCTTCGGCGTTGAGCCGGGCCTGAGCATCGACATCCTTGCGCCGCGCCGCCTTCATCATGGCGATGCCGGCCTCGAGAAGATCGCGAATGATCTGATCGACATCGCGACCCACATAACCCACTTCAGTAAATTTGGTGGCTTCGACCTTGATGAAGGGCGCATTGGCTAGCTTGGCCAAACGCCTTGCGATTTCGGTTTTGCCGACACCGGTTGGACCGATCATCAGGATATTTTTCGGCACCACTTCTTCGCGCAGCGGCCCTTCAAGCTGCTTGCGGCGCCAGCGGTTGCGCAAGGCGATGGCGACAGCCCGCTTGGCATCGGTCTGGCCGACGATGTGGCGGTCGAGTTCGGAGACAATCTCGCGGGGCGTGAAATCAGTCATTGGATTACTCTGGTTCTCTACAATCAGACAGCATGCGGGACGCGGATTCTAATAGCTTGCGGCACAAGGCCCATTAGCAGCGCCCGCAACGGGCGCCAGGCGACCGACAGCAGCAACACCACGGCGCCTACTGCCAGAACGGCGAGAGCTGCAGCTGATGATTCCCAGCGCGTGGAGGCTATCAACGTGATGGCGGCATAGCCAAGGTAGCTCAGCGATGAGACAAGCAGCGCGCGGCGATCAACAATCAATGCGACAGCACTCAACACCACAAAAAGCATGAGTATTGTACCCGCGTTAACGATCGTCATGTCATTCTCGCTCGTCAGATTTAAAACCACCGGGTGAACGATGAGGGGTGCCGCCAACAGATGCAGCCAGAAGGCGATGTCAGTGCGGCGGGTCTGTCTGGACCGATCAGACATGTCAAACCACATTGCGAGACCGAAGGCGGCCAGACCCAATGGTAAATAAATGAGGGCGGAATACTGATCCAGAACTCCCGGAATGAAACCTGCAACGAGCGCGATGGCGGTGACTGCCATGGCTGTAAATCCGGCAGCGACAGTGATGGGCACGTGGAATCGCCGCCAATGCACATAGGCAGCAACTGCAGTGGCGAGGCCGGCAATTGCCCAAGCATAACTGTTGCCATGGCTATTGTCGTCGGCAACAAGTGCGAAAGCGCCAACGCCGCCGATAACATTGGCCACTGCCATAAAGATCGCCACGGCATAGACCGCCAGCAAGGCGATGCTGGGCAGAGCCAGGCGTTTGCGTTTGGTGAATATCTCGGCAAGGCCCCAGGCCACGACGGCAATCGCGGCGGCGGAAATCGCCACACTAAATCCCGCCGTCAAATAGCTCAGCGCGCCAATGAATAGGGCTAGCCCGATGGTCACGAAAATATCGTTGAAGCCGGAGATCAGGCGAAAATTTTCTTCGTCGGCCTGACCCGATGCAACGGCGCGGGTGTTGACAAATTCGGTCAACCGGTTGGCTTGATCGCGTTCAACAACGCCCGCTGCAATGGCAGCCTCTAGATCGGCCTGGGAAATGCCGGACTGATTGGGCGAAGCGGTCATTGCTCGAGACTTTCCACCGTGATGTTGCCGTTGGTGTAGACGCAAATATCGGCGGCAATTGCCATGGCTTTCCTTGCGATGGCTTCGGCATCCATGTCGGTATCGATCAAGGCGCGGGCGGCGGCCAGGGCAAAATTGCCGCCCGAACCAATGGCGATGACGCCGCGCTCGGGCTCCAGCACATCACCGGTGCCGGTGAGCACCAGGCTCACATTGCGGTCGGCAACAATCATCATGGCTTCGAGACGCCTGAGATAACGGTCGGTGCGCCAATCCTTGGCCATATCGACGCAGGCACGGGTCAGCTGGGAGGGATATTGCTCGAGTTTGCCCTCAAGCCGCTCAAACAGGGTCATGGCATCGGCAGTGGCACCGGCAAATCCGGCGATCACCTGGCCGCCAGTGCCCAATGGGCGGACCTTGCGGGCGTTGCCCTTGATGTTGGTCTGGCCAAGGCTCACCTGACCATCGCCGGCGATGACGACTTTGCCGCCCTTGCGGACGGTGAGAATTGTGGTGCCATGCCATTGTACCGGCTCTGCCATCGGAACTTCCTTTACCTTGTGCCGCCACATGTAGGCTGGGCACCAAGGAAAGAAAAGCCACCCTTGGCCAATTCCTGGCGGTTCTGCTAAGAGGCCCCTGACCGCCCGATGGCGGGGGGAGTTCCATGCGCAAGGCGAATATCGACCGCAAGACCACGGAGACCGAAATCTCTGTCACCGTCGATCTCGACGGCACCGGCGCCTTCGATGTTAAATCCGGAGTGGGCTTTCTCGACCACATGCTGGAGCAATTTGCGCGGCATGCGCTGATCGATGTTAAACTGCGCGCCAAAGGCGATACCCATATCGATTTTCATCATACCACGGAGGATTGCGGCATAGCGCTGGGCCAGGCTATGGCCAAGGCGCTGGGCGAGCGAATCGGCATCCGCCGCTATGCCAGCCTTGATCTCGCCATGGACGAGACGCTGACCAGGGCTGCAATCGATGTTTCGGGCAGGCCTTATCTCATCTGGAAGGTTGAATTTTCGCGGGACAAGATTGGCGAGTTCGATACCGAACTGGTGCGCGGATGGTTCCAGGCTTTCGCCATGAACGCCGGTGTGACGCTGCATGTGGAAACGCTTCACGGCGAAAGCAATCACCACATCGCCGAATCCTGTTTCAAGGCCCTGGCGCGAGTGTTGCGGGCTGCAATCGAAATCGACCCGCGCCAGAAAGACCGGATTCCTTCGACCAAGGGCTCGCTTAAAGGCTGATGGCAATTTACTCGGTCCATAACCGCGACGGCGCATCCGATGAACAGGCGGTGTTCGTGGCCGAAGGCTTCAGCGCAGGAGCCTTGGTGTTCACGGTGTTGTGGGCGGCGTGGCACCGCATGTGGCTGGCGGCCAGCGTATTGCTGGCGGTGACCGGGGCCACCGCATTGGCGGGAAATTATTTTGACATCAGCGAAAGCATGACGGCGCTGGTGAGTTTCGCGGTGAGTCTGATCTTTGGTTTCGAAGCGCGCGAATTATATGCGCGTTCACTGGTTGCCAGGGGTATGGCGCAAGTGGGTCTCAGCCATGGCCGTAATCTCGAAGAGGCCGAGCTGCGCTACTATCACCGCGCGCGAGCTGGAGGTGCGCCATCAATGATGGCGACGCCAAAGCTGCCGCAGCCCATCCATGCGCCTGACACGCTGGGTATTTTCGGCAATGTGTGAGTGAGCATTATGCCGTCTGCCGCCATCATCGATTATGGCTCCGGCAATCTGCATTCGGCCGCGAAAGCCTTTGAGCGGGCGGTGCGCAATGCCGGGCTGGCGATCGACATTCGGGTGACCGCCGATCCGGAACTGGTCAGGCGGGCGGAGCGCATCGTGCTGCCCGGCGTCGGCGCATTCAAGGATTGCCGCCGAGGCCTGCTGGCAGTTCCCGGCATGTGGGAGACGCTCAATGATGAGGTGGCAAGACGCGGCAAACCGTTCCTCGGCATCTGCGTTGGCATGCAGCTGATCGCATCGCGCGGGCTTGAGCATGATATCAGCGCAGGGTTTGGCTGGATCAAGGGCGATGTAAAGCGCATCGCACCTGTGGACGCCCATCTCAAAATTCCGCACATGGGATGGAACACGCTCGATCTCGTGAGGCCGCATCCCTTGCTTGAAGGTCTAGCGCTTGGCGAGAACGGACTGCACGCTTATTTCGTGCACTCCTATCATCTGGAAGCGGCAAACCGCTCCGAGGTGATAGCCACCGCACCCTATGGCATGGCGATCACCGCCATGGTGGGGCGCGACAATATCGCGGGAACGCAGTTTCATCCGGAGAAAAGCCAAACGCTGGGCCTCGCCCTCATCGGTAATTTTCTGAGGTGGCGGCCATGATCCTGTTTCCGGCGATCGATCTCAAGGACGGCGAGTGTGTGCGCCTTAAATTGGGCGACATGGAACAGGTGACAGTGTTCAACGTCGATCCCGCCGCTCAGGCGCTGAAGTTCGAGCAACAAGGTTTCCGCTGGTTGCATCTGGTCGATCTCAATGGTGCCTTTGCCGGCCAGCCGGTGAATGGCGCCGCGGTTGAAAATATTCTGGCAGCAGTGACAATTCCGGTGCAGTTGGGCGGTGGCATCCGCAATCTCGGACAGATCGAGGACTGGCTGGCGCGTGGCATCAAACGGGTTATCCTCGGTACGGCGGCGCTGAAGGAGCCGCAGAT
The DNA here is from genome assembly GCA_031364405.1 of Hyphomicrobiales bacterium. Taxonomy (GTDB): domain Bacteria; phylum Pseudomonadota; class Alphaproteobacteria; order Rhizobiales; family Aestuariivirgaceae; genus Aestuariivirga. Next base: position 4,698 of record JANLWG010000140.1, on the reverse strand, counting down.
CGTGCGCGAAGCATGCAGACATTTTCCTGGCAGCATCGCGGTTGGCATTGATGCCAAGGGGGGCCGCGTGGCTGTTGAAGGCTGGGCCGAGACTTCCGATCTGACGGCGGTTGAACTGGCCAGGCGTTTTGAGGATACAGGCGTTGCCGCCATCATCTTCACCGACATTGACCGCGACGGCGTGCTCAAGGGCCTCAACATTCACGCAACGCTTGAGCTGGCGCGGGCCACGCAGATTCCGCTGATTGCCAGCGGCGGGCTGGCTTCCATCGACGACGTGAAGCGGTTGCTTGAACCAGATTGCAAGATTCTTGAAGGCGCCATTTCGGGCCGGGCACTTTATGATGGCGGGCTTGATGCCGAAGTAGCTCTGCGGATGATCAGGGAGTCCTTGGGATGGTGAAGGTTCTGGTAATTACAGGCGGCGGCCGTGGCATAGGCGCGGCAATTGCGCTGAAGGCGGCAGAACAGGGTTATCATGTCGCCGTCAATTATGTAGGTGACCGCGCGCGGGCTGAAGCCGTGGTGGCGGAAATCAAAAGTGCCGGTGGCATGGCGGTTGCCATTGCAGCGGACGTGAGCAGTGAGGCCGACGTGATCCGACTGTTCGCCGAGACTGCGAAGTTGCTGGGGCCGATTACCCATGTGGTCAACAATGCCGGTATTACCGGGCGCAGCAGCAGGCTTGATGTGGTGGAAGCCGAGACCATCCGCACGACGGTTGACATCAATCTGACCGGTGCCATTTTCGTGGCGCGCGAGGCGGTGCGGCATCTGTCACCGCGGCATGGCGGAAAAGGTGGCGCCATTGTAAATATATCATCAGCCGCCTCGACCATCGGAAGCCCCGGCGAATATGTCTGGTATGCGGCGACCAAAGGCGCCATTGAATCGCTGACCATCGGACTTGCCAAGGAAGTGGCCGAGGAAAATATCCGGGTGAATGCAGTGGCACCGGGGATGACCGAGACTGAAATTCACGAACGTTCGACTGGCGATGCGGCCCGCGTCGAGCGCATTCGCCCGTCGATTCCGATGAAGCGCATCGGCAAGCCCGATGAAATCGCTGATGCTGTCTTGTATCTTCTGGGCGATAACGCGACTTACATCACCGGGTCCATCCTGCGTGTGACCGGAGGCCGCTGAACCATGCTAAAGGCGCGTCTCATTCCCTGTCTCGACGTGAAGGATGGCCGTGTCGTCAAGGGTGTCAACTTTGCCGGCTTGCGCGATGCGGGTGATCCTGTCGAAATTGCCAAGGCCTATGACGCTGCGGGGGCCGACGAACTTTGCTTTCTCGATATTACCGCCACCCATGAAAACCGCGACATCATCTTCGATGTGGTATCGCTAACGGCCGAAGCCTGTTTCATGCCGCTTACCGTTGGTGGCGGAGTTCGAACCCTTGATGATATCCGCAAGCTGCTGCTGGCGGGAGCCGACAAGGTGTCGATCAATTCCGCCGCAGTGGCAAACCGTGACTTCGTGCGGCAGGCGGCGGAGAAGTTCGGCAGCCAGTGCGTGGTGGTCGCCATCGATGCAAAGTCGGCCGGTGGAGGGCGCTGGGGAATATTCACCCATGGTGGCAGGGAGCCAACGGGCATCGACGCTGTGGCCTTTGCGCGCGAAGTTGTTGCACTAGGCGCAGGTGAAATTCTGCTGACTTCGATGGACCGCGACGGCACCGGCAAGGGTTTCGACCTGGCACTGACGCGCGCCGTCGCCGATGCGGTCTCAGTTCCGGTCATTGCTTCAGGCGGCGTCGGAACGCTCGATCATCTGGTCGAGGGGATTCGCGATGGCCATGCGGCGGCGGTGCTGGCGGCATCGATCTTTCATTTTGGCACTTATTCGATCACCCAAGCCAAGCAGCATCTTGCGTTCCATGGCGTTGCCATGCGGCTTAGTTAGGACAGAACCATGACAAACCACAGACTTGAAATTCTGGCGGAACTCGCAGACGAAGTGGCACTTCGCCGGGGCGCTTCGCCGGAGACATCCTACACGGCAAAACTTCTGTCGCAGGGCATGGAGAAATGCGCCAAGAAGCTTGGGGAAGAAGCGGTGGAAGCCGCACTCGCCGCCGTTCTTGGCGATAAGGCCCATCTCACGTCGGAGGCGGCCGACGTTCTTTATCATCTTCTCGTCGTGCTCGAAGCAGCCCAAATTCCGCTGTCCGATGTGATGGCGGAACTTGAGCAGCGCAAGGGCGTGGGCGGCATCGCCGAAAAAGCCGCGCGTAAACAGGTGTAGCGATGGAAGAGCTCGTCAAGGAAGTCTCGCCGTTCCGCCGCTTCTCGCGCGAGGAATGGGCGGCGTTGCGCGCCGACACACCAATGACACTGACGCAAGCCGACCTCGATGAATTGCACGGCCTCAATGACCGCATCGATCTGGCCGAAGTTGAGGCGATCTATCTGCCATTGTCGCGGCTGCTCAACCTCTATGTGACGGCAACGCAGGGATTGTTTCGCGCCACCAATAATTTCTTGCATCTCAGCGAGCGCAAGGTTCCCTATGTGATCGGCATGGCGGGCAGTGTGGCGGTGGGCAAGAGCACTACGGCGCGTATCCTGCAACGGCTGCTAGCGCGCTGGCCCAAACATCCGAAAGTCGATCTCGTTACCACCGATGGTTTTCTGCTGCCCAACGCAGTGCTTGAACGCGAAGGATTGATGACCCGCAAGGGCTTTCCTGAAAGCTTCGACTTGCCGGCAATCCTGCGGTTTCTCTCGGACATCAAGGCGGGCAAACCCGATGTGACGGCGCCGCAGTATTCGCATCTCACCTATGATGTGCTGAACGACGAGCGCGTTACCATCGGTCAGCCGGATATCCTGATCGTCGAGGGCCTCAACGTGCTGCAGACCGGGCGCCCGCCACGCGATGGCCGCGGCATTCCCAATGCATCGGACTTTTTCGATTTCTCGATCTATATCGATGCCGATATCGAAGACCTGCGGCAATGGTATATCGCCCGCTTCTTTTCGCTGCGCGACGGCGCTTTCCGCAATCCCAAATCATACTTCCACCGTTATTCGAGCCTGAGCGACAAAGAGGCCCGCGAGACGGCAACCAGAATATGGGAAACCATCAACCTGGTGAACTTGCGCGAAAATCTACTGCCAACAAGACCGCGCGCCGATCTGGTCTTGCGCAAGGGCGCGGATCATTTTGTGCGCAGTGTTTTCTTGAGGAAATTATAATAAACCCAGCGCGCGGGCGTGAACCTGCAAGTTCACTTCAGGTCTGGCACCGATGTGGGAGATTATCTCGGAGGCCGCGAGGGCGCCAAGTTGGGCGCAGCGGGGAAGCGATCTGCCGGTGGTCAATCCATAGAGGAATCCCGACGCGAACAAGTCTCCGGCACCGGTGACATCGACAACTCTGTTTACCGGAAATGCCGGGGCTGAGTGCACGTCGTCACCCTTTACGATAACACAGCCCGCGGCTGAACGGGTCAACACAGAGATGGGACAGTCCTTGCGGATAGCTTGCAGGGCACCGTCGAAATTATAGGTTTGGTAGAGCGACTTGATTTCCGCCTCGTTGGCGAAGACGATGTCGATGTCGTTGCGGATGAGTTCGAGGAAGCTGTCGCGGTGGCGTTCGACGCAGAATGAATCCGAGAGGGTAATCGAGGTCATGCGCTGGCTGGCTCGGGCGATCTTCGCGGCGCGCTTGAAGGCCTCCTTGGCCTCCGGCCTATCCCACAGATAGCCCTCCATGTAAGTAACCTTGGCCGACGATACGACAGCGCCATCAATATCGGCGGTGGTGAGATTTACGCAGGCACCGAGATAAGTGTTCATGGTGCGCTCGCCCTCGGGCGTTACCAGAATAAATGAGCGCGCCGTGGCGGGGCCATCGGTGGCAGCAATCGAATCAAAGCGCACACCCTGCGCCCGCATGTCGTGCCGGTAAATGGTACCCAACTGATCGTCCTTGATTTTGCCAAAATAGCCGGCCCTGCCGCCGAATGAGGCAATGCCTGCAGCGGTGTTGCCGGCCGAGCCCCCCGAGACCTCGATGGCCTGGCCCATGTCAGCGTAAAGATCCTCCGCGCGCGACTCGTCGATCAGGTTCATCGAACCCTTCACCAGACCGTGGCGCTGGACGAAACTGTCTTCCACCCGCGCGATCACGTCAACAATGGCATTGCCGATGCAGAGTACGTCGAGCGCGGCGTCAGTCATGGGGGCTCCTTCAAGGACCGGACCTGCCAGTACGCCAAGGGGCTTGCACTGACAAGCACTGATCACTAGCTATTAGCACCATGATAAAAGCTGCCTTTCTTGCCTTGGGCGATGTGATGTCGGCAGACTTCCGCGCGGTGCTGTACAAGGCCGTTGGCATGACCATCGGCCTGTTCATCGCCGTTCTCATTGCGGTTGAAGTTCTCATCTCCATGCTGACACTACTGCCCTGGCCGTGGGCTGAAGCGATACTGGCGATCGGCACCGGGGTGGTGCTGTTCATCGTCTTCTTTTTCCTGATGGCGCCAGTGATGGCGATCTTTGCCGGATTCTTTCTCGACGAAATCGCCGGGCGGATTGAGCGCTCGCATTACCCCCAGGATGCGCCGGGAAAACCCCTTGGCGTCGCTCCGGCGATTGTCACCGCACTGCAATTTGCCGCGGTTGTGCTGGTGGTCAATATTGCCGTGTTGCCGATGGTGTTTTTTGGCGTGGGGGCCTT
>JANLWG010000406.1:0-1857 GCA_031364405.1 Hyphomicrobiales bacterium | reverse complement strand
CCGCTCCGGGCCGATCACGATGAGCGCGACAACACCAATGACGAAGATCTCGGCGGCACTGAAATCAAACATGACCGTAGCCGGAAATAAAGCCCTCGATCAGCTCTTGGTCTTTTGCTTCACTTCGCCTTCAATTGTCTGCCCGGTTTCCGCGGTGTCCAGCCGTGCGGCTGGCTTGTCATCCTCGGTGCTCTTCATGCCCTCCTTGAAGCCCTTAACCGCACCACCCAGGTCCGAGCCGATGTTGCGCAGTTTCTTGGTGCCGAAAATCAACAGCACAACCACCAGAACGATTAGCCAATGCCAAATGCTGAATGAACCCATCTTTTGTACTCCTGAATCAAAATATTTACGTTGAGCGCTGGATCATTCCCGGCAGCGGATCCTTGCCGCCGAGCACATGCATATGCACATGAAATACGTCCTGCCTGCCGACCCGCCCCGTATTGACGACCGTGCGAAACCCGTCCGTCGAGCCTTGCTCGAGTGCCAATCGGCCCGCAAGCACCATCATCTTTCCCAGCACCATCTGGTGACGATCCTGCACATGATGAAGAGATTCCACGTGTTCCTTGGGAATCAACATGAAATGCACTTGCGCCACCGGATTGATGTCGTGAAAGGCAAGTACATCTTCGTCTTCATAAAGCTTGCGGCTGGGAATTTCGCCTCTGACGATCTTGCAGAAGATGCAGTTATCGACCGTCGTTTTCATTCATTTTCTCTCAGTCAGCACTACCGTTTTCGCACGGCTTGTCGATCATCGATTCATCCAGTCCGGGAGTTTTTTTCGTCTACGCCCGATATGCCCTCGCGGCGCTCCAGCTCCGCAAGCACATCGTCCGGACCGAGACCATGCCACGCGAGCATGACCAGACAATGAAACCAGAGATCGGCCGTCTCGCGAACGATGCGAAGTTTATCACCGTCCTTCGCCGCAAGCAGGGTCTCGGCCGCCTCCTCGCCGATCTTCTTCAGGATGGCATCGTGACCTTTTGCGAACAGGCCCGCCACATAAGAATCGGCTGGATCGGCCCCTTTTCGGGATGCGATGATCTCTGTAAGGCGACGAAGAATGTCGGCATCTATCATGGCTTCGAATCGTAGATTTGCCCTGGGTCTTTGAGGACCGGTTCGACTTCCACCCACATCCCATTTTCGAGTTTACGGAAAAAGCAGCGGCCGTGACCAGTATGGCAGGCGATTCCCCCCACCTGCTCCACTTCGAGCAGGATCACGTCGCCATCGCAGTCGAGCCGGACTTGCCTTATCAGTTGCGCGTGGCCCGATTCCTCGCCCTTGCGCCACAAACGCTTGCGCGAGCGCGACCAGTATACCGCCCGGCCGGAACGCACCGTCTCTGCGAGCGCTTCGCGGTTCATCCACGCCGTCATCAGGAGCCGGCCAGTCCCGACCTCCTGTGCGATGGCCGGGATAAGGCCGTCGGCATCGAAGGCCACCTGGTCAAGCCACGACTCGCTCACAGCCTGACCTCGATGTTGTTCTGCGCCATGAAGCGCTTCGCCTGTTGCACGGTCATCTCGCCGTAATGAAAAACACTGGCTGCAAGCACCGCATCGGCCTTGCCCTCAAGAACGCCATCGACCAGATCCTGAAGTCTGCCGACGCCACCGCTCGCGATGATCGGAATTTCCAGCGCTTCGGAGAAAGCACGGGTGATCTCCAGATCGAAACCAGCCTTGGTGCCATCGCGATCCATGCTGGTAAGCAGGATTTCGCCGGCGCCTGCAGCCTGCATGCGCTTTCCCCACTCCAGCGCATCCAATCCGGTTGAACGACGACCGCCGTGGGTAAACACCTCCCAACGCAACGGTGTCGAACCGGGTACCCGCCTGG
>JANLWG010000139.1:0-20843 GCA_031364405.1 Hyphomicrobiales bacterium | reverse complement strand
GCGGTCGACGCGCTGACCTCGAAGAATGCCGACATCCAGGCCGGCATCAAGATCGTGTCGAAGGCGCTCGAAGCCCCGCTGCGCCAGATCGTCGAGAACGCCGGTGTCGAAGGCTCGATTGTCGTCGGCAAGTTGCTTGAGAAGTCAGGCAACTACGGCTTCAACGCCCAGACCGAAGAATATTGCGACATGGTGGCGGCCGGCATTATCGATCCCACCAAGGTGGTGCGGGTGGCGCTGCAGGACGCGGCCTCGGTGGCGGCGCTCCTGATCACCACCGAAGCGATGATCGCCGAGAAGCCCAAGGACAAGCCCGCGATGGGAATGCCCGGCGGTGGCGGCATGGGCGGAATGGGTGGCATGGATTACTAGGAAGCTCCTACAACAATGCTGAAAATCACAAGCCCCGGTGGAAACACCGGAGCTTTATGATTCGCGTTCCGGCGTCGTGGACCACATACTATCGGAAACGTCTTGGCGGGCTACATGGATGAATTTCTGCCTCGTTAGAGCAAATCCCGTTCAGTTGGCATTATAACTCGAAATCCTCCAAATCAATCCACGTTAACCTGGAATCCGTGCCGTGGTGGCCCCCGCGAGCGAGCTTGACTCAATTCCTGATTAGGAGAACATTAATTGCCGCACGTGTTCCACTAACGAGCCAATTGCGGCCGTTGGAAATCACTCAAAAATTGACGATGGGGTTCCCGTCCCCACTCAAAAGTTTAAGAGAATGACCAATTCAGTCGTCACCACTGAAATGATAGCTGCCGCGGAACAGCTGATGGGCATTGTCTATACCGCAAACGAACGCGCGCAAATGATAGGCAATCTCGACGGCCAGATTGCCTCAGCCGTTGCTCAACGTGCTAAACCACTACCCAATTCTGTGCCCACCGCGAGCCGTTTCGACCCACGCCTTCCCGGCTTTCGGATGCAATCCGGCGTTGGAATAGTGTGCTTCAGTTCCGCCAATGATGTTCCTCTGCCTGCAAAGGATGAGGACATCGCCTTCGCACCCTTAACCCAACTCTCCTTCTGGATTGCTTCGGGCAAACTCAGTAGTCAGCGATTGACCCGCATCTATCTCGACCGTATAGCCGAGTTTGGTCCGCGTCTCGAATGCTTTGCCACAGTAACATCGGACTTGGCTTTGGCCGAGGCGGACGCCGCCGATGCTTTGCTACTGGGAGGCGTCAACCTTGGGCCGTTGCACGGCATTCCCTATGCCCTGAAAGATCTCTTTGACACTAGAGGTATTGTGACGGGCTGGGGAGCAGAGCCGTTCCGCAACCGCGTGCCAGATTCAGATGCTACCATCGTGCGTAAGCTGCGCGCGGCAGGAGCAGTGATGCTGGGCAAGTCTTCCGTTGGTGCGCTGGCCTATAATGACATCTGGTATGGCGGCGTCACCCGAAATCCCTGGAACCTCAACGAAGGTTCCAGCGGATCGAGTGCGGGATCGGCTTCAGCTACAGCTGCGGGGCTCTGCGCTTTTTCGATTGGCACCGAAACTTTGGGATCGATCACGTCGCCCTGTCAGCGTTGCGGTACTACGGGGCTACGACCGACCTTTGGTCGTATATCGCGCGCTGGTGCGATGGCCCTATGCGGCAGTCTCGATAAGGTTGGGGCCATTTGCCGGTCAGTCGAGGATACGGCCGTCGTACTTGCGGCGCTGAACGGCGGAGATGCAGCGGATCGCGGCTCGATTGATGCGCCATTTCATTTTGACGCCGCCGCCGGGATCAAGGGTATGCGGCTCGGATATCTGCCAGAGGCATTCGGTGAAGGGGCGACCCCCGTGGATCACGCCGCACTTGCGGCAGCCCGGCAATTGGGGATCGAAGTCGTGGAAGTGTCGCTGCCCGATCTCCCCTATGCCTCTCTGATGAACATCGTCTATGCCGAAGCCTCCGCTACCTTTGAACATCTGACCCTGTCGGGGCTCGACGACACGCTCACCTGGCAGGACGAAGGTGCGTGGCCTAACACGTTCCGCAAGGCCCGCTTCCTGTCCGCAGTGGATCATGTTCAACTGGACCGCCTGCGCTATCTCGTGATGCAGGCACTCGACGGGCTGTTCAGCCAGGTTGATGCGCTGATCGGCCCCTTCATGACTGGACCAATGTTGGTGGCAAGCAATTTCACCGGCCATCCTTGCCTCCATCTTCGTGCCGGGTTCGAACAGGTTGGCACACGCAGCGCTGCATCGCTGGGCGCTGGCAAACTCACAACAGGTGAAGCGGATACGGCAGGCCGAACCTTTACCGTGCCACATGGCATATCGTTGTGGGGACGGCTTTTTGAGGAAGGGTCTATTCTGAATCTGGGAATGGCTCTGGAGCGGAAGCTTAACGCAGCACAGCGTCGGCCGGAATTTCCGGCCTGAAGCTTGGGACGGCAGGCGGCGCGCGCCGCAGTGAATGAACTATGAGAAGTTCGCAACCGCGCAAGTGAACCTAGGCGCGTCATACGATGCAACTACAAACGCTAACTGATGAACGGTTGGCACCACAAGGAGGAAAAGGAAATGAAACGCAGAGAGTTCCTATACACAACCACTGCAGTACTCGGCGGATCAATGATGATCAGCAATTTTGGCCCGTCCGAAGCATTGGCAGAAGATACGCCAGTCAAAGGTGGCACGCTGATCTGGGGTCATTCGGAGACCACGCAAAACCTCGATATTCATCAGACCGGCACGGCATCGAGCCTGCGCGTGTTGCAGAACATTCACAACTCTCTCATCACCGTCGACCCAAATCTGGCCCTGATCCCCATGCTTGCCGAAAGCTTTGATCAGGCGACCGACGGGCTGAGCTATACCTTCAAGCTGCGTCCGGGCGTAAAATTCCACAACGGCGCCACCATGACATCGGCCGATGTGAAATACTCGTTCGAGCGCTGCAAGAATCCTAAGACGGGCGCGGTGAATTTTGAGGTGTTCAATGCCGTCGATACCATCGAGACGCCCGATGACCTGACCGTGGTGATCAAGATGAAGGCGATTAACGCTCCCTTCCTCAGCCGACTTGCGGAGAATGGCGCAGGCGCAGTGATTCCCGCAGGATCGGGCGATACGCAGGGGTCGAACCCGACCGGCGCCGGCCCTTTCAAGTTCGTCCGCCACGAAGAGGGCAACGTGGTGGAAATGGCCCGCTTCGACGACTACTGGGATGGGGCTCCTTATCTCGATGGCGTGATCGCCCGCGAGATATCCGAATCCACCACGCGATTGACCGGTCTCAGGACCGGTGAGTTGCATATGATCAACGACATCCCCGCCGACCGGGTCGCCGAAATCAAAGGAGATCCGAAACTGCAAGTGGTCGCCTGGTTCCCGTTGAACTGGGACTTTGTCAATCTCAATCACACCTTCGAACCGTTCAAGAATCCCAAGGTGCGCCTCGCCTTTGATATGATCATCGACAAGGAACAACTGCTTCAGGGCGCGCTGTGGGGGCAAGGCGCGGTCACGGCCTCGCCAAGCTTCCCAACCTCGGCCGATTTTAACCATGACCTGAAGAATCGCCCCCAGGACATCGAGGGTGCCAAGGCGCTGCTGGCGGAGGCAGGCTATGGGCCGGGCAAGCTCAAGATCGTGTTCAAGGCCACGACCAACTATCCCTATCACATCGAAGCCGCCCAGATCATGGTGGAATGGTTCAATCAGGCGGGAGTGGAGCTGAAGATCGAGCAGTTGACCTGGGCCGACTGGCTCAGCCAGTGCTGGACCAACAAGGATTTTCAGATGACGATGATGAACTTCTTCACGTTGTGGGAGCCGGATTTCCTGTACTACAGCCTGTGGAACTCCACGGGAGCGTTCAACTACCGGGCCATCAAGGATCCGATGATCGACGAATTGACCGAGAAGGCACGGGTAACAGTCGATCCGGCGGGGCGGGCCGAACTCTACAAGCAGGTGCAAAAGCGGGTCTTCGATGAGGCGCATGACATCGTCTTGTGGTTCCGCAATGGCACCATCGGGGCGCAGCCGAATGTCGGCGGTCTCAATACAGTCGTGCACCCGAATGGCAGCAACCTCAACTTCCACAAGGTTTGGTTCAAGGCCTGATGGATGGGCGGGCTCGTTTGCGCGAGCTCGCTTTTTTTGGAACGCGGGTGGGGACTTTGAATGACATATGTGTTGAACCGGCTGTTATCGCTGGTCCTCACTCTTCTCCTGATTTCGGCAATCACCTTTGGCGTCACCAACATTTTGCCGGGCGACGTGGCCATGATGATTATGGGTACACAGTCGAATCCGGAGGCACTTGCTGGTCTGCGCGAAAGCCTGCACCTGAATGATCCGCTCGTCCTTCAGTATGGCCGCTGGATTGGTGGAATGGTGACCGGCGACTGGGGCACCTCACTTATTTTCAAGAAGCCGATTGCCGAATTGCTCGCGCAGAAAATCATGGCAAGTGCCTTGCTCGTGGTAATGTCAATGGCCTTTGCGCTAATTTGCGCCGTGCCGCTTGGAGTCTGGGCTGCTGTTCATCGCGGCCGCTGGCAGGATACGACAAGCTCCGGCGCCGCACTTCTCGGCGTAAGTCTTCCCGACTTCTTCTGGGGGATCGTCATGATCCTCGTGTTCGCGCGGGGCCTCGGATGGCTGCCGTCCAGCGGTTTCGCTGACCCCACAGAGAATTTCTGGCTGGCGGTCCGCCACGCGCTGTTGCCCTCCCTCGCGCTCGGCTTTAGCTTAATGGCACAACTCACCCGCATGACCAGATCCACCATGACGTCTATTCTCAATCAGGAATTCATCCGGGTGGCGCGCGCCAAAGGTCTGTCGGAACGGACTGTAGTTTGGCGCTATGGACTGGCCAATGCGATTGGCCCGGTGATGACAATCGCCGGGCTTCAAATCGGATATTTGTTCGGCAGTGTCATTGTAGTGGAAAGCCTGTTTAACTTCACCGGCATGGGATGGTTGACCTATCAAGGCCTGTTGAACCGCGACATACCGCTCATCCAGGCCTCGGTTTTTGTAATTGCCGCTGTCGTGATGCTGACTAACCTCGTCGTTGACCTGCTATATTTGGTGGTCGATCCGCGGATCAGGCTGGGTTAGCGCATGAACCGTTTTCTTTCCGCCAAAAGCGTGATCGGCCTCTTTCTCGTGGTGATGTTCGTTTTGATCGCAATCATCGCACCACTCATCATTCCAGCCGAGTACGCCACCAAGATGTTCATGACGGCGCGGTTGCATCCACCATCATTCGATCATATCCTGGGCACGGACCAGCTCGGCCGCGATCTCTTCTTCCGGGTGATTTTGGGCGCCCGGACTTCGCTTATGATCGCCGTGACGGCTGTCGTGATGAGCATCGTCATCGGCTTGCCGCTTGGCTTGATTGCAGGCTATTATGGCGGCTTGGTCGATAGCATTTTGATGCGGCTCGTTGATACGCTGCTGAGTTTTCCGGCATTGCTCCTGGCACTGACGATCAGTGCGATGCTTGGCCCCAACTTGCAAAACACGATCATTTCGATTGGTGTGGCCTTTGCTCCCTATCTCGCACGCATCATCCGGGGCGAGGTGCTGCGTGTTGCGCAAATGCCCTATGTCGAGGCGGCGCGCGCGGCAGGAACCACCGATCTGCAAATGATGATCCGCCATGTGCTGCCGAACATCATGCCGCCCGTGATCGTGCAGGCGACGATCAGCCTGGCCTTTGCGATCTTGGCCGAAGCCGGACTTTCGTTTCTTGGCCTCGGCACGCAGCCTCCTTTTGCATCATGGGGTCTCATGATCCAGGTGTCGCGCGACTATCTCGACGTGGCACCATGGACGGCATTGGTGCCCGGCGCTGCCGTCGCGCTGACAGTGCTTGGGTTGAATATGTTCGGAGATGTTCTGCGCGATGTGCTTGATCCGAGGATCAAATGAAAACCAGCAAGCAAGAGGCGCCATTGGTATCCATTGATCAGCTTCGGGTGGAATTTGGTATTGATTCCGGCACTGTCGTCGGTGTCGAAGATGTCAGTTTCTCAATCCGGCCCGGCGAAACTGTGTGCGTCGTAGGCGAGTCCGGTTCAGGCAAATCTGTCACCTCGCTCTCCCTCATGCGGCTTGTCGAATTTGGCGGCGGCCGGATTACCGGTGGGCGCATGGAATTTGCCCTGCCCGATGGGACGGTCATTGACCTCGCCAGCGCCGACGCCGCCACCATGCGCAAACTACGCGGCAACGAAATCGGCATGATCTTTCAGGAACCAATGACCTCGCTCAACCCCGTTTTCACCATCGAGCGGCAGCTCACCGATGGACTGCGTATTCACAAAGGCCTGACCGCGGAGGCTGCCCGCGCCAAAGCCCTCGAACTTTTGAAAAGTGTGCGCATCGCTGAACCCGAACGCATGCTGCGGCGCTACCCGCATGAACTGTCCGGCGGCATGCGCCAGCGCGTAGTGATCGCGATGGCAATGGCCTGCGAGCCGCGCCTACTCATCGCCGATGAGCCGACGACTGCGCTCGATGTCACTATTCAGGCCGAAATCCTCGCGCTGATCGACCGGTTGAAGCGTGAGAATGACATGGCCGTGCTGTTCATCACCCATGACATGGCCGTCGTTGCGCAGATGGCTGACCGCGTGGTGGTCATGTATCGTGGCAGGATCGTTGAAACCGGCACCGTCGCCAAAATATTTGAGAGCCCCCGCGAAGACTATACCAGGGCGTTGTTGGCTGCAGTGCCGAAACTCGGCGAGATGCGCGGGCGCTCTGCACCGGAAAAAATGCGCATCATCGGAGACGAGGCGGCACGCACCGAAACAGCCCGGGCCGAACGCGCGGCCAAACCAAAACCAGCGCCGCAACCCCTGTTGGAAGTGAAACACCTGACGACACGGTTTCCGGTCAAAGGCGGTGTGCTCCGCCGCACCGTTGCGCAAGTTCACGCGGTGGAAGATGTGAGTTTCACCCTGAACGTAGGTGAAACCCTTTCACTTGTGGGTGAATCCGGCTGTGGCAAATCCAGTTGCGGGCGGTCCATCTTGCGGCTGATCGAGCCGCAATCAGGCGATATCTGGATTGGTGGAAGGGAGATTCGCGCGCTTGACCGGCACGAATTACGCCGCGCCAGGCGTGATATGCAGATGGTGTTTCAAGATCCTTTTGCCTCGCTCAACCCCTACCGGCGGCTCGTCGATCAGGTGGCAGAACCCATGCAGAATTTCGATCTTGCCTCTGGCAGCGAACTGCAGGATCGAGTCGCAGAACTGTTCGACCGCGTGCAGCTGCCGCGCACATTCCTGCGCCGGTTTCCTCATGAACTCTCCGGCGGGCAACGCCAACGGGTGGCAATCGCGCGGGCCCTCGCCGTCAATCCCAAACTGATTATCGCAGATGAAGCGGTGTCGGCACTTGATGTTTCCGTGCAGGCGCAAGTGCTGAACCTGATGATGGAGTTGCAGGCCGATCTCGGGATTTCATTTTTGTTCATCAGTCATGACATCGCTGTGGTGGAACGCGTGTCGCACATGGTGGGTGTCATGTATCTTGGCCGGATTGTTGAGCTCGGGCCTCGTGCGTCGGTGATTGATGCCCCCCGCCACCCTTATACGAAGTCGTTGATCTCAGCAGTGCCAATCGCCGACCCGCGGCAAAGGCGCTTGCGTGATGATCTTACTTTTAAACCCATCCCCTCGCCAGTGCATCCGGTGGGGTACAGCCCGGCTGCATCTCAGTATGATGAGGTCGCACCCGGGCATTTCGTGCTACAGGGTTGATAAGAGGCAGCCAGACAAGACAGACGTTTCAAAGGAGAACACCAAATGCCGATCAAGAACCGAATGGCCGAACTGCATGCTGACATAACGGCGTGGCGGCGCGATCTGCACGAAAACCCCGAATTGATGTATGACACGCATCGCACCTCATCGATCGTCGCTGACAAGCTGCGTGAATTCGGCTGTGATGAGGTTGCCGAAGGCATTGGGTGCACCGGCGTTGTCGGTTTCATCAAAGGCAAATCCGATACGCGCGGCCATGTGGTGGGCTTGCGTGCCGATATGGATGCACTGCCGATCTTCGAAGCAACAGAGCTGACGTATGCCTCGAGGATTCCCGGCAAGATGCATGCCTGCGGCCATGATGGTCATACCGCGATGCTTCTCGGTGCCGCAAAATACCTGGCAGAAACACGCAATTTCGATGGCTCGGTTGCTGTGATCTTTCAACCCGCCGAAGAAGGCGGCGCCGGTGGCCGAGCGATGGTTGAAGATGGCTTGATCACCAGGTTCGGTATCAAGGAAGTCTACGGCATGCACAATTTGCCGGGCCTGTCGGTTGGCACGTTCTCGATCAAGCCGGGCCCCTTCTACGCCGCCACAGATATGTTTGCGATCAATGTGATCGGCGTTGGCGGCCATGCGGCAAAGCCGCAAGCCACCATTGACACAACTCTTGTGGCTTGTCACATCACTTTGGCCCTTCAGACAATCGTCTCCCGCAATGCTGATCCGCTCGATTCAATTGTGGTCTCTGTCACATCTTTCCGCACCGAAAGCGATGCCTTCAACGTGATCCCTCAAAATGTCGAGTTGCGCGGCACAGTGCGCACCTTCAATCCGAAACTGCGCAAACTGGCTGAAGAAAAATTGAAAACAATCACAACCAACACCGCCAAGGCTTTCGGCGCCACGGCCGAAGTGGACTGGCGACCCGGCTATCCTGCGATGGTCAACGCCGAACGTGAAACCAAGTTTGCCGCTGAGGTTGCTCACAAGGTTTCAGGTGTGCAGGTTGCCGAGGCACCCGCGATCATGGGCGGCGAGGACTTCGCATATCTTTTGCAGGCTTGCCCCGGCGCCTATATCCAGATTGGTAACGGTGACACGGCTGATGTGCATCATCCTAAATACAATTTCAATGACGAGGTGATCCCCGCTGGCTCGTCCTATTGGGCGGAACTCGTGGAAACAAGGATGCCAGCAGCGTAACATGCGGGTTAATTTTTAACACGCACAAACCGCCTGATGCGGTTGCAACTGATGACCAAGCGGAGAATTTTCATGCCTGTATTGCCACAGATTGCCGGATACGCCGATACTCTCACAACCATTCGCCGCGACATTCACGCTCATCCTGAGATCGGGTTCGAGGAGGTGCGAACATCTGGAATAGTCGCGGAGCAGCCTTACCACCCTTCAATTTCAGGAAGGTCTGAGTTTTCATCGGTCCATATCTCCCAGAGATATGGAATAGGCAGAGCCTAGGCGCTGCATCGGCGCAAGAAGCGCAACCCGGATTTGAACAGGGAGGTCAGCAAGCGCATCGCCTGTTTCAGAATCCCCTTTTTAAGCCGATGTTGACCCAGCCGGTGTTCACCGCGATATCACACACGCCATAGGGTGCCGCCTTGCCCAATTCCTCGTCTTCGAAATTGTGTGTCTTGACGCGCTTGGGATCACCCTTCAGCCGATAGTCCGTGCCGCCATTGCGATAATTGCCGACCAGTTCCTTCTTCTTGGTGTCGACGGAGACGACAGCCTGATTTGCAGCCTGGGCCTCACAAACCTCGGCATTGATGTAGTCGAACTGGGCGTTCCGGTCTGGATGCCTGGAACCCTCTTCAGTCTTGCGGTTTGCCTGACGCGAGAAACCGAGCTCGCACAGCAGAGGGCGTATGCTGTTGGGGCTGACCGTATGGCCCATCGCCTGCAACGCCGCCGTCAACTTGCCGAGGCTCTTGGACTCCCACAGAAGTGGGCGCATGGGATCGCCCAAAGTCACGGGTTCCACGATGCCCTTGAGATCCTCAAGCAGTGTCGCATCGCGCTTGATGAGCGGTCTCGGGCCGCCGCCTTCCCGGCGAACTTGGCCCGGCGCCAAGGGTGGCGCATCAAGGTCATTCAGGCCCCGCTCAATCGTGCTGCGCGCAAGTCTGGTAACGCTGGAAACGGCAGCCAGACCGCCCCATCCGGCGGCACGCGCCTCACTCGCGGCGAACAATCTCCGACCCCGCTCGTCCTGCTTGGAGCCATCCCCATTCCACCGCTGCCGAATCGCCTGCGTATCAATCATGCAAGCGAAACCAAGCCACCGCCCGACGCCGAAAAATCTGTCAGAACCGAGTCATTCCGTCGCATCGCCAAGAACGCAAAACCGATTCACTTATCGTTGCGCGCATCCTAACCTGGGCAGTTACTCATTTTCAATGAAATCGTTCGTCGAGGCATGACCCGGCCGACTTTCCACCGTAGTCTGAACCAGCTAGTGCTTTCTCGTATCGTCGAGCAGAGCCCCTCACTCCAGAAAGAAAGAACCCGTGATGTCGAGCATTGGAACAGATATGCAAGCAATCGATCTGAACTCGGATCTTGGTGAGAGCTTTGGCCCCTGGGTGATGGGCAATGACGAGGAGATGCTGTCACTGGTCTCTAGCGCCAACATCGCCTGTGGTGGGCATGCGAGCGATCCGGACACCATGTACCGGGCGCTGGTGCTGGCGAAGCAGCACAGCGTCATGGTCGGCGCTCATCCTGGCTATCCCGACCTCCTCGGCTTCGGCCGCCGACGTCTACCCCATACTCCAGAGGAGGTGCAGCGCTTTTGCGTCGCCCAGATCGGCAGCCTCATGGCCGTGGCTGCACTTGCCGGCACGCGCGTGAGCTATGTGAAGCCGCATGGGGCGCTGGCCAATCTCGCGGCCGACGAGCGGAGCGTGGCGGATGCAATCGCGCAGGGCGTGGCGGCTATCGGCAGCCTCGCTATTCTGGCGATTTCCGGCACCGAGCTCGCCGATGCGGCCCGCGCCCAGGGCCTCATCGCTTACAGCGAGATCTTCGCGGACCGCGCCTACACGGCGCGGGGGCGACTAGTGCCGCGCAGCCATCCCTCAGCAATGATCACCGATCCCGAGGCTGCGGCCGCACGGCTTGTCGGCTTTCTCCGCACCGGCTGCATGCCAACGATCGATGGGCCGCCGATTCCCCTTGAGGCTCATTCGATCTGCATCCACGGCGACAGTCCCCATGCTGTAGCGTTGGCGCGACGCGTGTCCCGGGCCCTGCATGACGAGGGCCTGGCGATCCGCGCCTTCACAACGGCCTGAGGCAACAGGCGTGAACAGCTTTTCCCGGATCCGCTGCGTGGGCGACAGCGGCATCCTCGTCGAGTTTGGCGATCGGATCGCGTTCGACGTGAACGACCGCGTCGTGGCCCTCGACCGAGCCCTGCAGGAGGCGCCACCACCGGGCCTCGTCAGCCTCACGCCGGCCTATGCATCGCTACTTGTCGGCTATGATCCTCTGACGACAACACCGGAGACACTCATCGCCGCGATCGAGGCGACGGACCACAACGCGTCACCAGTGCCTGCCGGCGCCCAAGGTGTGGAGATCCCTGTCTGCTACGACCCGCCCTATGGGCCCGATCTCGCCCGTGTCGCCGCGGACACCGGCCGGAGCGTCGAGGCGGTGGTCGCGGCACATCTGTCGGCCAGCTACCGCGTCTACATGTACGGCTTTGCCCCGGGCTATGCCTACCTCGGCGGCGTCGCCCCGGAGATCCAGGTGCCGCGGCGCACGACCCCGGTGCGGGACGTGCCGACCGGCAGCGTCATCATCGCGGGGCCCCAGTGCATTGTCACGACCGTCATGATGCCGACCGGCTGGTGGATCATCGGCCGCTCCCCGGCGCGGATCTTCCGCCCGGAAGATCCGGAGCCCTTCCTGCTCCAGGTCGGCGCGGAGGTACGTTTCTTGAGGATCTCTGCCGCCGAGTTGGCGGCGAGGTGCGATGATGGTTGAGGCCCTGTTCCGCGTGCTACGCGCAGGCCCCTTGACCACCGTCCAGGATGGAGGCCGCACTGGTTATGCGCGCTATGGCGTCACCGAGGGCGGTCCAATGGACCGCGTCGCCCATGCCATCGGCCAGCGGGTCCTCGGGAACCCGGATGGCGGTACGGCCCTCGAGATCGATATCCAGGGCCTAACACTGAAGTGCCTGTCGGGTGCCATCGCCTTCGCGGTCACGGGTGGTGATTTTGCGGTGACGCTTGGCGAGCATGCCGGGAACGGCTGGATCGTTTCGACGATCCGCGCGGGCCAGCGCCTCGAGATCCAGCCGCGCCACTGGGGCAACTGGTGTTACCTCGCGTTCGCCGGCCACATCGACGCGCCGCAATGGCTCGGTAGCTGTTCGGTCAATCCGGCCGTCATGGCCTCAGGTCGGCCGCTGGCAACAGACGACGAGATCCGCGTGATCGCGAGCGCCGGCCGGGAGGTTCCCCACCGGCGCCTGCCGGTGCCGGTCTTCGCGCGACCGCGTCCCGACATCCGTGTGATCCCAGGCCCCCAGGAACGTTTCTTCGATCCACAGGCCTTCGCGCGCTTCTACGGTGAGCCCTTCGCCGTCTCGACCCAGCACAATCGGATGGGGATCCGTCTCGAGGGCCCGACCTTGCCGATCGTCGCCGCCCTCGACATGCCATCTGAGGGCATTCTCCGGGGATCGGTGCAGGTCGACGGCAGCGGCAGCCCGGCGGTGCTCATGGCCGACCACCAGACGACCGGCGGCTACCCCAAGATTGCCACCGTGATCTCGAGCGACCAGGACCGTCTGGCCCAGGTGCGACCGCGTCAACCGATCCGCTTCGTACCGACGACCGTCTCGCGCGCCATCGAGCGGTTACGGCTGCGCCAGCGCTTGCTGGCCGATTACGTGGTGACAGCAAGATAACGGCGCAGCAACCGTCCCCTGCCCGATGCGCATTTTGACAATTCGTCTCGATGTGCAATTATCTTGTATGATATTTTGCGGGGCGCTCCGGCCGTAGCAATAGAGAAGAGTAGCAATAGAGGAAAAGAAGGCAATGAACACCTGGAACCGTCTGAACCGCCGCGATGCCATGCGGCTTGCGGCAATATCCCTGGCCTCCGGCACGCTGGCAATGCCACGCAAAGCCTGGGCCGCCGGCACCGTCAATTTCGCCGACATCGGCGTGGGTGATCCGGGTGGCGACTGGTCAAAGTACACGGCTGCGAGTGGCTACAATGTCAACCTCGTATCGATCGGCAATGCGCCCTCGGCGATCCTGAACGTGCTGGTCACGAGTGGCGGCCAAGGCACCTATGACATCATCAACATCGTCGGCGGTATGCAGAAGCCACTGGTCGAGAACGACCTCGTCGAGAAGATTGACATGGCGCGCCTGCCAAACTGGTCGAAGGACAGCTACATTGAGGAATTCCTCGGCAAGGGCAAGCCAGGCTTCCAGTTCATCGGCTTTGGTGACGACATCTATGGCGTGCCGACCGTGCTGCAGGGCGATTCCTTCGCCTACCTTCCTGAGAAGACCGGCAAACTCGATTCCTATGCCGCTCTCTTCGACCCGCAGTGGAAAGGCTACGTGGCGCTCGAGGACAACTACACAACGGCCGCCCAAAAGACAGCGCTCTACCTCAAGAGCGCGGGCCTCGCCACCATCGGCAATCCCGACGATATGACCAAGGACGAATTCAAGACCGTCATCGACTTCCTCATCGACCAGAAAAAGAAAGGCCAGTTCCGCGTGATCTGGAACAGCTTCGAGCAAGCGGTTAATCTTATCACCAGCAAGGAAGTCTATGTGATCGACTGCTGGGAGCCCATGGTGTTCGTAGCCAAGTCGAAGGGCGTCGACGCCGTCTACGCCGATCCTAAGGAAGGCTATCTGCTCTGGGCGATGGCGGCCTATCTGGTTAAGAACCCGAACCGCAGCGCCGAGCAGACGGCAGCAGCCTACCAGTTGCTGGATTTCATGCTGGGCGGCTGGTACGGGGCCAAGATCACCAATATGCGCGGCTACATGACCAACCCGCAAGCCCCTGACTACGCCAAGACTAACCCTTCTGAATTCCCCGAGGGTGAGGCCCAAAAGGTCATCGACATCACGGCCAACGTGGCTCGCAAGTTCCAGCAGGGCGGAACCTGGCAAAACCGCTGGCCCACCGAAGTCGAATTCTACGAATCCGAGTGGTCGCGCTTCAAGGCGTCCTGACCTGGGACGGTGTGCGACACACGGCTGGTTTTTGCATCATCACGGGCGACGGGCATTGCTTTGCCTGCCGCTCTTGTTTGTAGCGGCGTTTCTGGTTGTCCCTTTGGGGTTGACCATCATTGTCAGCTTCTGGGAGCGCGCAGGTCTCAAATTCCGCCCCGCCATATCGCTGGCCTCTTACACCACGATCGTTGAGGGCGCGCGTCTTGATGTGCTCATGCGCAGCATCTTTGTTGCCATTGAGTCGACCGCGATCTCGTTATTGCTTGCCTACCCAATCGCCTATTTCCTCGCCCGAAAGGCCAGGCCGCAGGCCACGCGCGTTGTGCTTGTTCTTTTCACTGTCCCCTTCCTCATCAACTACATTGTGCGCAATGTGGCCTGGACCAGCCTTCTCGGGCGCAATGGCACTGTCAACACAGCACTCGTTGAGTCCGGCATTGCGGGGGCACCGCTTGACTGGCTGCTTTACAGCGATTTCGCCGTGTTCCTCGGCCTGATCTCGACCTACATGCCGTTCATGATTTTCCCGTTGGTGCTGTCCATTGCCGCCATTGACCGGCAATTTCTCGAAGCGAGTGTTGATCTGGGGGCGAGCGCTTTTTCGACCTTCAGGCGCATCACTTTACCCTTGTCGCTTCCCGGCATTTTTGCGGCCATTGTGTTTGGCTTTGTTGGTACTATCGGCGAGAGCGCCGTGCCGGTTATCATGGGCGGCGTTGGCTACGAGCTACTTGGCAACACCATCACCAGCAGCATGGATGTGCTGAACTATCCCCTGGCCGCAGCGATTTCGAGCCTTGTGGTCGCTCTCATGCTCATACTGATGGTTGGCTGGTATGCGGCCTTCGATCTCAAGACCTTTCTTGGCAAAATTCTTGAGTGGCGGTCGTGATAAAAAGACACTGGTCCATGTGGCTCCTCATCGGGCTGGTTCTCTTCGTCTTGTACATGCCGATTGTGCCGGTGCTGATCCTGTCGGTCCGGGGGGAGGAAGTGGGCGAATGGACGCTGCGCTGGTATCACGAGCTTTCACAGACAACCTTAATCCTGAAGGCACTGCGTACAACCGCGATAATCGCAGGCCTGGTGGCAGCGCTGGCGACCGTGCTTGGGCTTTTGGCGGCGCTGTCAATCCGTGAGCTTGGAATGCCGCGCATCATTCTTCTTATAATGCTGCTGCCTCTGTTCATTCCCGGAGTCAGCATGGGACTGGCCAGCGCCTTGTTGTTCTCGATGAGCGGCATTCCCTCTTCGATCTTCACCATCGTAATTGTCCAGACAGTCTGGGCGCTGCCTTTTGCGACACTCATCGTTCTCACCGTCATGGCGGCCTTTGATCCCAATTACCTTGAAGCCGCCTATGTCGCCGGCGCCAGCCGATGGCAGGCCTTTCGCGATATCGAATTTCCATTGATCGCCCCCGGAGTCTATGGTGCCGCGAGCTTCTCGCTGATCATCTCGATCAATGAGACAATCCGCACCAGCTTGGTGCAGGGGCCGTGGAACACCATACCCACCTATATCTGGTCTACTTACAAGCAGGTGGGACTTTCGCCCGTGCTTTATGCCCTGATGGGGCTAATCATCATCTCGACGATTACTCTTGCGCTTTCCTACCTCGCCCTCAGCCGCCCACGACAAAGTCACGGCTAACCATCCACAACCACACCAATTGCGATTTCGACCGCCCGGATAGTGCGCGACAGTTCCATTGATGCGACATCGGCCCGTTGGTGTAGTTCCATCACTTTACCAGCGCGGAGGTCGTCCAATAGAGCAGCAACCTGCTCGGGCAAGTAGGGAAGGTGGATGAAGCCAGCGGGAATTTTGGAGCCGCGCGCGGTGAGGCCTTCCATTAATGAAAACAGGCAAGCGTTGCAGAGATAGGTCCCGGCGGTTGAAGACGTGCGCACCGGTATTCCCGCCTTGAGCAGCGCTGTCTCAATAGCGCGAAGCGGTAGCGTCGACCAATGGGCGGCAGCCGGGTTTTGCGATACGGTTGTTTCTTTCAATAAGACGCCGTCATTGTCGGGAATTTCAAAGTCCGCCGTGTTGATGCCGACCCGCTCAAGGCGGATCATCGGTTCCCCCGGCCACAGACCAAGGCACACGGCAGCCGCCGGGCGCACCTCGTCGAGGAGCGTGAAAAGTTTAGTCCTCATGCCTGAAAGCGAAACTGGCAGGCTCTCGCCAATAACGGTCATGCCACCAAATGTCCGACCGCAAAGGGCTTTCATGACCTCAAATGCAGGATTGCTGCCCCGGCCAGCATAGGGTTCAAAGCCGGTGACCAAAATATTCTTTGTACTCATATTTTGACCTCTGCCATGCTTTAAATTGTTGGGTAAAGAGTCCCGATGTCAAGCCGCATCCGGAAACCGGTCAGGGACCACAATTGCATGCTGATTCACTGCTGTCCGGCTATTTGCCTGACAGCATAGAGTAACATACTGGCAGGCAACATTGAAACGCGGTTGAGGGAGTGTCACCAACTTGAACGCGGATTTGAGAGACTGAAATTTTTCGGGGTGCCGTCGCGAAGTTGGTTGGAATTGAGGTTGGCGTAGTCTCCGAGTTGTCCAAACTCGAATCATCCGGCGCTGAAAGGCCGGAAGGGAGACCACGCCATGACGAATGTTACCATGAAGAGCCATGCTGCGCAGCATGACGGTGAAGCGGCTGTTGATCTTTTCGACGACTGGTTCGATCCGATCGAGACCAGCCTGCGCGAACGGGTTCGCGGGTTCATCGAGCAAGTCATTGAAGGAGAACTGGATGCCGCCCTTTGCCGCCCACGATATGGCCGGCCCGCGGGGAGCGAGCCTGGTAGCATTGGCTATCGCCACGGTCACCGCAGCCGCCAGCTGATGGGAACCTTTGGGTCGACCGCAATCTCGGTGCCCCGGGCTCGCCTCAATGCCGGTGACGGCCGGACCGCCGAATGGACGAGCAAGTCCTTGCGGGCCTATCAGCGCCGCACCAAGGCTGCCGATGCCCTCATTGCCTCGACCTACCTGGCGGGAACCAACACCCGCCGCGTCCGCCGTGCGCTTGCTGCGGTCTTTGGTGGCGCGGTTGGCAAGGATACCGTCAGCCGGGTCTGGCGCAAGGTGAAGACCGATTGGGAGGCCTGGAACAAGCGATCCCTGAGCAGCGAACCGATTGTCCGGCTCATCCTTGACGGCACCGTGGTCAGGGTCCGGCTCGACCGGAAGGCAACCGCGATTTCACTGCTGGTTGTCATTGGCGTTCGCGAGGATGGGCAGAAGGTCGTGCTGGCCATCAAGAACATGGGCGGCGAAAGCACCGAGGCCTGGCGCACTATCCTCGATGACCTCATCGCCCGGGGTCTCCGCCGGCCGCAATTCCTCATCGTCGATGGAGCCCCGGGTCTGGAAAAGGCAATTGCCGCCGTCTGGGACGCGGTTCCAGTCCAGCGTTGCACGGTTCACAAGCTCAGGAACCTGTTGGCCCACGCTCCCGAGCGGCTGCACGAGGATATCTCCGCCGACTATACTGACATGATCTACGCCGCCACCGCCAAGGAGGTCGAAGACCGGCGCAAGGCCTTCATCCGCACGTGGCGTCTGCGCCATCGCGACGTCGCTGACAGTCTTGAGGAGGCCGGCGACCGCCTGTTCACCTTCACCAGGCTGCCGCCGAGCCAATGGAAGAGCGCCAGGACCACCAACTGCATCGAGCGGTTGCACGAGGAATTCAAGCGCCGCATCAAGACCCAGACCGTGCTGCCATCGGCGGACACCGCAGCCATGCTGTTCTGGGCCCTCATGGCATCCGGCCAGATCATCCTTCGAAAAGTCGACGGATGGCAGACCCTCACAACCCAACCCCTCGAACAGGAGATTGACCTCGCCGCCTAAATCGATAAGTTCACCCCATCGGAGATATCGCCACGGCGAATTTCAACACAACCCGATACGGCACCAAGCATGCCATCCGGGTCGTGAATGACAAAGTCAGGCGCGGGTTTCAGCGTCAGGCTAAATTTTCGGGCAATCATTGACTGGTTGCTTGAGCCGGTTCTTACAAACTGGATTCCGTTGGCAGAAAACAATTCTTCAACTGCCTGTTCGACAACATCTCCGCGCAGCGATGACGTTGCATCCAGAAGTTGCCTGAAAGATCCTCCATAGTGGCGTTGATGTAGAAAAACTTCCAGGGGCACGCGCTCCCTTGCGAACAATCGCACCGTTTGCCAACCATTCCGTGTATCAGGCTTGTCGATCTTACTCCTTAAACCCTTTGGAGGATTTCCGAAAAGCTGACCTTGCATCGCCTGATCGATGACAGTGGCAGCCAATGCCGCAGCCACTCTTGAAATGGGTTTTCCAATCTCGATGTTCTTCACAGTTCCGTTTAAAATCGGTTTCTGGCCCGTCTGCGAAGCAACTATCAAAGTCGCCGCCGCAAATTCCTGAGTCGTAAGACCAAGCAAGAGACGAAATATTCTCAAGGTCGCAGGGTACTCGAGGATCGTCGCCGCGACAACTTGCGGGCTGGTATTTTCAAAGATTCTTGTTTGTTCACACGCTGCTGTGTACGCGCGTTCGATGTCTTCAAGTTCATAGTCTTCGCGCCAGTGGACAAAGGCAAAATCTGGCGACAAGTCCTTTACATAAACAGCTTTCGCTATTTCCGAATAGATTTCTTGATGTTCAGCCTTACCGAATTTTTCCGGAACTTGCCGGATCAGGCGCACACGCTCGTTCACCGTCGTGGCCGACACAATTCCTGCAATGACTTCTCCACTTCGTTCTGACGGCGGCATGAATTTACCGCGCGTTTTCAAATCGGGATGGCACAACCGCCGCATAGCCTGGGTCAATTTCGCTCACCAACCAGCGCCTGCCGAGGAGTTCCGCAGCCAATGCTGTCGTCCCCGTTCCCCCGAATGGATCAAACACGATTTCACCGGGTTTGGTCATAAGCTTGATGAAAAATGATGGCAGCGAGATCGGAAACCGTGCGGGATGCCGGACTGGGTTTGGGCTGAAATCAGGCTCCAAATGCAATAGGGTGGACGGACGAACCATATCCGGGCCAGCTTGAACCCGCTTGCGTCCTTGTCCTGAGGGGGCATTTACCCGTTCGTAATTGTGGGCGAGCTTCTTGCGGCGTTCGCGGTCCTTTGCGTCCCACCTTGCCGGAGACAGGCAGTGCTCGGGAAAGAATTGCCAGTCCGGACTTTTTGCGAATTGAAAGCAGTACTCCACGGCATCCTTTAAGAAGCGGTTAAACCGGCCGGGCGGGGGTGATGGCTTGCCCCAGACAAAATCCTCGCAGAAAAAAAATCCCTGGTCGCGAAGCCAGAAAATCAACTCATACTGCAGAAGGCCGCGCTCGCCGTTTCTCCTCTTCGACCTGTAGTTCAATACAAAGCTTCCTGACGGTTTGAGCACGCGCAGAATTTCAGCCGTCACCAAAAGAAAGAAGCCCTGATACCAGTCCCGTTCGTATTTTTCACCATTCCCGTATTTGGGTTGGCCATCATAGGGCGGAGAGGTGATGACCAAATCGATGCTTTGCGATGGAATTTCCCGCAAGATCGCCAAACAGTCCCCGACATAGAGTTGACCCAGTTCCGTCGAAAAGAATGGCTGAGAAGACGCAAGTTCTGCTTCGACCGCAACCTCGTTTGCTTTAGCAAACATATCTACAAAGCCAGCTTTGCTGTTGTACATGTGAAAAACCTTGGGGATTGCATGTCCCTTAAAATGGCACTTCGTCGTCGAGGTCGCGGGCGAAGTTCTGCGGTTTGGCGCCGACTGATTTGGGCCTATCCATCGGGCTCGACTGCCCAAAATCGTCACCGCCGCCTGTGCCGGCACCTTCGCCGCCGCCGGGGCGTCCGCCCAGCATGGTCAATTCGCCACGGTAGTTTTGCAGCACAACTTCCGTCGAGTACTTCTCGACGCCATCCTTGTCGGTGTATTTGCGGGTCTGTAGCTGGCCCTCGATATAGATCGTCGAACCTTTCTTGAGATACTGCTCGGCCACCTTGGCCAGGGCCTCGTTAAAAATCACCACCCGGTGCCACTCGGTCTTTTCCTTGCGCTCGCCGGTGCTCTTGTCGCGCCAGCTCTCGGACGTCGCCAAACTGAGATTGACGATGGCCTTGCCATCCTGGGTGTGACGCACCTCCGGATCCTTGCCGAGATTGCCCACCAGAATAACCTTGTTCACCGATCCAGCCATGTTCGCTCTCCTTGTTTTCCGGGCACCCTAGTCACTTCGACCTGACGTTTCACCGCCCTAGACGGTTTATCCACATCGGTCTATACGTTCTCTTTTTGTTCTTTGCAAGTGATATATGATGCGCTTTGGGGAGAAACACCATGCTCAAAGCCATTTCAACCAGCGCCGCGCCCAAGCCGTTCTCCAACTATTCCCAAGGTATCGCCGTCGATCCCGGCGCGCGCTTTGTGTTCGTGGCCGGGCAAGTGGGAGCCACCGTTGCTGGCGACATTCCTGCTGATCCCGCCCGGCAACATGAATTGGCCTGGGCGAATGTGCTGGCGATCCTGGCGGCATCGGGCATGGACCACCGCAATATCGTCGATGCCCATGTTTACATTACCGACCGCGCCCACATCGGGCTCTACCGGGAAACCCGCGATCGCATGCTCAAGGGACACAAACCGGCGGCGACCCTCTTGGTGGTGGCGGGATTAGCCGACCCTCGTCTCGTGATGGAGGTTGGAGTTGTGGCAGCGGCCCCGGCTACATGAGCCGGAGCCGGTCAAAGTTACGGAATTTAGCGGCGGCTGAAGCGCCCGAGGAAGGTGGACCGCTTGTCATTGTCGCGCTCCTTCGCAGTTGCAA
>JANLWG010000288.1:0-10523 GCA_031364405.1 Hyphomicrobiales bacterium | reverse complement strand
ATGCGGGCCTGGGTTTCGGGCCAGCTGGCGTTGACGGTGGCGGCCACCAGAGCTTCGGCCACGAACAGCAGCACGATGTTTGAATCCCAACTGGACGGGGCTTCGATACGCAATGGCAGGGTGTGCACGGCATTTCTCGCTATGGGACTGATCCACTGGTCGGTAATCAGCACGACTTTGGCGCCGCGGTCCTTGGCAGATGCGGCAAATTCCAGCATGCGAGCGTCATAGCGGCGGATATCGAAAATGACGACGACGTCATTCTTGCCCATGTCGAGAAGCGTCTGCGGCCAGTGGGCCGGTATCGCCGGCAGCAATTCGACCCGCGGCCTGGCCATCTTGAGATGGGTCGCCAGATAGCTCGCCAACGAATGGGTGATGCGGCCACCGGCGATGTGGATGTTGCGGCGGCGGTCGACGAGGAGGCGGGCAACCGCGTCGAAGCTGCGGTGGTCCATGAGCTTCAATGAGCCGGAAAGATTTTCCATGGCGGCGGTGGCGAAACGATTGAGAATGTGGGTATCGGGGGCATCGGCAGCCCACCGGTCATGTTTGGCAATCGGGTTCTGCAATTGGGCGGAGAGTTCGGTACGCAGGCGCTCCTGAAATTTGGGAAAGCCGGAAAAACCGAGTTTCTTGGCAAGCCGCAATACGCTCGGTGTCGACACCGAAGCCTCACGGGCAAATTCCGTGATGCTGGTAAGACCGGCCATGGGATAATTGGCAAATAGCGTGGTCATCAGCTTATGTTCGGCGGCTGTCAGTTCGGCCGATTTCAAGCGCAGTTTTTCGGCGATGGTGGTGTTCGGCTGAACGCTCATCTTGATCTTTCCGGTGGCTGCGACACTGTAACGAATTTGACAGCGCTTAGACAATCTGAAATTATCGCTACATGCAATTCTGCGCGCAAGGGAGCGTCGGTATGGGGGCCTCCCTGCTGGAAGGCGAAGAAAGTCCGGTCGTACTGGTGAATGGGCAAGGCCGCTCGCCCTATGTGCTGATCTGCGAGCACGCTTCGAATTTGTTGCCGAAAAAGCTGGGTACATTGGGCTTGGCCGAAGCCGAACTGCAGCGCCATATCGCCTGGGACATAGGGGCCGAGGGCGTGGCCCGCCTATTGTCGCGGCTGATCGATGCGCCGCTGGTCATGCAGCGCTATTCGAGGCTGGCCTTTGATTGCAACCGGCCACCCGATTCGCCCGATGCCATTCCCCTGATCAGTGAATCAACGCCAATTCCGGGCAACCGCAATCTTTCGCCAGCATGCAAACTGGAGCGCACGCGGGAAATTTACCGGCCATTTCATGCAGGGATCGCCGATCTTCTTGACATGCGAGCAGCGGAAGGGATCAAATCGGTTCTGGTGTCGATCCACAGCTTTACACCTGTCTACAAAGGCAAGCCGCGTGCGGTGGAACTCGGCGTTCTGCATGACCGCGATACCAGCCTGTCATCGAAGCTTATCAAGAGTTTTCCCAATGTGGATGCCCGCCTCAACGAACCCTATGGGCCGAAAGACGGCGTCATGCACACTCTCAATCTGCATGGCGTACCGCGCGGGCTCAAACATGCGATGATCGAAATCCGCAACGATCTCATTGCCAACGATCGCGGACAGGATGAATGGGCGCAGCGGCTTTCGGTGCCGCTCATTCAAGAAGCCGTGAAGTAATCAGGGAGAGAACCATGGCCATTGGAATGCTGACACTCGATGAACTGAAGGCGGAAGTCAAAGCCGGAACCATCGACACCGTTGTGGCAGCGATGGTGGACATGCAGGGCCGCCTCATCGGCAAGCGCTTCCACGCCCAGTTCTTTGTCGATGGCGGGTATGAGGAAACCCATGGCTGCAATTATCTCCTGGGCGTCGATATCGCCATGGAGCCGGTGCCCGGCTACAAGGCGACGAGCTGGCAAAAGGGCTATGGCGACTTTGTCATCAAACCCGACATGGCAACGCTGCGGCGCACACCGTGGCTGCCGGCAACCGCGCTAGTAATCTGCGACATTCTTGATCACCACACCCACAAGGATGTTCCACATTCGCCGCGCGCCATCCTGAAGAAACAATTGAAGCGCCTTGATACCTTGAAAATGAAGGCCTACATGGCTTCGGAACTGGAATTCTTCCTGTTCGACGACAGCTATGAAACCGCCAACAAGAAGGGTTACCGCGACCTCAAGACCTCGGGCTATTACATCGAGGATTATCATATCCTCCAGACGACGAAGGAAGAAGGTGTTATGCGGGCCATCCGCAATGGCCTGCATGGTGCTGGCATTCCGGTGGAAAATTCCAAGGGCGAATGGGGGCCGGGCCAGGAAGAAATCAATGTCAAGTATGCCGAAGCTCTTGAGATGGCCGACCGCCATGCCATCATCAAAAATGGCTGCAAGGAAATCGCTTACGGGCTTGGCAAGGCCATTACATTCATGGCCAAGTGGGACTACGGCATGGCCGGAAGTTCCTCGCATGTGCATCAGTCGCTGTGGAGTGCCGACGGCAAGACATCGCTGTTTCAGGACAAGGCCGGAGACCACGGCATGTCGGACCTGATGAAGCACTATCTCGCCGGCCAGCTCGAACACTCGGGCGAGATCACCTATTTCCTCGCACCCTATATCAATTCCTACAAGCGCTTCATGGCCGGCACCTTCGCGCCGACGCGGTCGATCTGGAGTTTCGACAACCGCACGGCGGGTTTCCGCCTGTGCGGTGCTGATACCAAGGCTATCCGTGTCGAATGCCGGGTGGGCGGTGCCGATCTCAATCCTTATCTGGCTTTTGCCGCACTGCTGGCCGCGGGGCTCGACGGCATTGAAAAGAAAATGAAGCTCGAACCGGTATTCCAGGGCGATGCCTATGACACCTCGAAAAAGCTTCGCGAAATCCCCAAGACCTTGCGCGATGCCACCGAGCGCCTCGACAAGTCGAGCTTCCTGCGTGGCGCCTTCGGCGACGATGTCGTCGATCATTATGTGCACACCGCCCAGTGGGAGCAGTTCGAATATGACCGGCGCATTGTCGATCTCGATCTAAAGCGCGGCTTCGAGCAATACTGAGGTCATCATGGCTGAAACGATCAAGTGCATTTCCCCGGTCGATGGCGGCGTCTATGCGAGGCGGCCGGTGGCCTCGAGGAAGGAAATCGCCGCGGCTTTCGCGGCGTCCCATGGGGCGCAGGACAAGTGGAAAAAATTGCCGCTGGCCGAACGCGCCGCTTTTTGTTCGGCCGCCGTCGATCAAATGCTCGCCATGAAGGACGAGATCGTGCCGGAACTGGCCTGGCAGATGGGAAGGCCCATCCGCTATGGCGCGGGCGAACTGCGCGGCTTCGAGGAGCGCGCCCGCCATATGATTGCCATTGCCGAACAGGCGCTGGCAAATATCGATCCCGGTGCCAAGGATGGCTTCCTGCGCTATATCAAGCGCGAGCCGGTGGGCGTGGTGTTCACCATCGCACCGTGGAACTATCCCTATCTCACCGCCGTCAATTCGATCATCCCGGCATTGATGGCGGGCAATACGGTGGTATTGAAACATGCGGCCTCGACGCTGCTGGTGGCCGAGCGCTTTCACAAGGCCTTTGCCAAGGCCAAGCTGCCGAAGGGCGTGTTCCAGCACCTCGTCCTCGGCCACAAGCAGACGTCGGACATCATCTCGGGCGGCCTTGCCAACATGGTGTGCTTTACCGGTTCGGTTGCCGGCGGCAAGGCCATGGAAGTGTCGGCGGCCGGGCGCTTCATCAATGTGGGCCTCGAACTCGGCGGCAAGGACCCGGCCTATGTCAGGCCCGATGCCAACATGGCCCATGCCATCGAGAACCTTGTGGATGGCGCCTTCTTCAACTCGGGGCAGAGTTGCTGCGGCATCGAACGCATCTATGTCCACAAGAAAGTGTGGGGCGACTTCATCGGCGGCTTCGTCGATCTCACCAAGAAGTATGTACTGGGCTCGCCGCTCGAAGAGGCGACGACGCTCGGACCAATGGTCAAGGCGGACGCCGCTGATTTTGTCCGTAAACAGATCAAATCGGCCACTCGCGCCGGGGCCAAGGCTCACATCGATGCCAGGTCCTTCGCCATGGACAAGGCGGGCACGCCTTACATGGCGCCGCAGGTCTTAACCGCCGTCAATCACCAGATGAGTATCATGACGGAAGAGAGCTTCGGACCGGTCGTCGGCATCATGAAGGTGTCGGACGACGCCGAGGCCATCGAACTGATGAACGATTCACCCTATGGCCTTACCGCCGCCATCTGGACTGAAGACGCCGAGGCCGCGCAAAGGATCGGCGACGAGATCGCCACCGGCACGGTGTTCATGAACCGCTGCGACTATCTCGATCCCGCGCTGGCCTGGACCGGCGTCAAGGATACCGGGCGCGGCGTCACGCTATCAGCATTGGGCTACGAAGCCCTGACCAGACCCAAGAGCTATCACCTGAGGACAAAAATATGACCATTCCGAATCGTAATCTGAATTATCCGACCGCCATCAAGTTTGGTGCGGGCCGCATCGGCGAGCTGACAGATCACTGCAAGGCCAATAACATCATGCGGCCGCTGTTCGTCACCGATCCAGGCCTAGCGGCGATGCCGATGGTGAAGACGATTGTTGCCGATGTTAAGAGGGCCGGTCTGGCCATCGAAATGTTCTCGGAAGTGCGGCCCAACCCGGTTGAGGCCAATATCATCGAGGGTGTGAAGGCCTATAAGGCCGGGCGTCATGACGGCGTCATCGCCTTTGGTGGCGGATCGGGCCTTGATGTCGGCAAGATGGTGGCACTCATGCATGACCAGAATATTTCGGTATTCGAGCTCGAAGATGTGGGTGACTGGTGGACCAGGGCCGACGCATCAAGGATTTCGCCGATCATCGCCGTGCCGACGACGGCGGGCACCGGTTCGGAAGTGGGGCGGGCAGGTGTCGTCACCCATCCAATCACCCATGAAAAGAAAATCATCTTCCATCCGGCAATCATGCCGAAAGTGGCGATCCTCGATCCGGAACTGACGGTGGGATTGCCGCCAAAACTCACGGCGGCGACCGGCATGGACGCGCTGGCGCACAACCTCGAAGCCTATTGCGCGCCGTTCTATCATCCGCTGTCGGCGGGCATCGGCCTTGAAGGCATGCGGCTGGTAAAGGACAATCTCGCCAAGGCGGTGAAGAAGGGCAAGGATATCGATGCGCGCGGCAACATGCTGGTGGCATCGGCGATGGGGGCCACTGCCTTTCAGCGCGGGCTTGGCGCCATTCATGCGCTGTCGCATCCCTTCGGCGGACTCTATGATGCCCACCACGGTTTGCTCAACGGCATCATCATGCCCTATGTGGTGAAAGCCAACCGCCGCAAGATTGAAAAAGACATCGAGCGCGCCGGTGCCTATCTCGGCATCAAGGGGGGCTTCAATGGCTTCCTCAAGTGGATACTGGCACTGCGCAAGGAGATCGGCATTCCGCACTCGCTCGCCGAGATCGGCATCGACACCAAGCGTCTCGACGAAGTGGCGGCGATGTCGATCAAGGATCCGACGGCGGGCGCCAATCCGGTGCAGTTCTCCGAAATACAATACAAGGCACTGGCCAGGAAATGCGTGACGGGCGATCTGTGATCTGACGGATGAGACCAAACGATCTGTACACAGATTAAATTGCCTTCATGGTGGCAGGCCGGCCTTCAGCAGGCTGGTGCGGTGGTGATCGATATCCTCCTGGCGCTTGTAGTGTAAGGTCGAGAGGTGGCTGGACACGGTGAAATCAGGCTTGTGAGCAAGCACTTCGCCCGCGTGGCTGCGGGCCTCTGCGTCATTGCCCATCTGTCCGTAAGCAGCGGCAAGGAAGGCGTGGTGGGCGAAATCAGGAGCGCTGATGTGCTTGAAGGCATCGACAGCCCCGGCATAGTGATGGGCGACAAAATAAGCCCGCCCGAGATGATTCCAGAAACGTTCGGGATGATAGGGGTTGAGGCGCATGGCCTTCTTGATCCAGTCAATACCCTCGTCAGGTTGCCCGAGCCAGGTCAATATTTCACCCTGCTGGACGACAATCAGATCGTCGTTGGGATTGAGGGCGAGAGCCCGCTCCTGGTGATACATCGCCTTGTCATGGTCGCCAGGCGCCAGATTAAGTGCGGCTAAAATCCTGTGGACGTCGCTGTCGTTGTCGTCGAGCGAGTGGGCGATGGCCAGTTCCTCCTCTACCCGGTTCCAAGCCGCTTCGCGATCAGGGCTAAATCCATTCACCCAGGCCTGGCCCAGTGTGCAGGCGAGCCAGGCGTGGGCATGGGCATATTTGGGATCGAGTTCGATGGCCCGCTCCAGCATGGCGATGGCGGCGGCATTGTCTTCCTTGCTTGACCGATGGTGCAAGAGCTTTCCCGCCAGCACGCATTCATAGGCAACCATGTTTTCGGTCGGCTTGTTGGCGGAGCGCTCGCGGGCTGCTGCTTCCACACGGCGCGGCAATGTGGCTACGACTGACGATGTAATCTCATCCTGAATGGCGAAAATGTCGGCCAGTTCGCGATCATAACGGTCAGCCCAGATATGACGATCGGCCTCGGCGTCGATCAGCTGCACGGTAACGCGAACCCGGTTGCCCGACTTGCGCACGCTGCCTTCGAGCAGGTATTGCACCGCCAGCTCGTTGGCGATTTTCTTCACATCGACGGCCTTGCCCTTGTAGCGGCTCGAGGTGTTGCGCGAGATCACAAGCAGATCGCGAAAACGCGAGAGCTCGGTCAGGATGTCCTCGGTCAAGCCGTCGGCGAAGAACTCCTGTTCGGGATCGCCGCTCATGTTGGTGAACGGCAGCACGAAGATGGCCGGCTTGTCGCGCGGATTTACTGGCTCTTTGCTGGCAACTGGCGCTGTTTCAGAACCGATGCTGTAGACCCGGACAGGTTTGGGGAAATTCTTGACTTTTTGCTCGCCAAGATCGCGAAAGCTTACCGGCAATCTGGAGGCAACATACTGGTGTGCGGTGTCAGAAAGGCAGATGCCGCCGGGTTCCGCCAGGCCTTCCAGCCTCGCCGCCAGGTTGACGCCATCGCCATAGAGATCACTGCCTTCGACAATTACATCACCCAGGTTGATGCCGATGCGCAGCAGTATCGGTTGGCTCGCCGGCAGCGCCGCATTGGCCGCCGCCATGGCCTTCTGCACGTCAATTGCGCACTGTACGGCATTCACCACACTGGGGAATTCGATCAGGATGCCGTCTCCCATGAGCTTGAAAACCCGGCCGCCATATTGGCTGACCTGTGGCACCATTATATCGAGGCGGCGCTGCTTAAGCGCGGCCATGGTGCCTTCCTCGTCTTGGCCCATGAGACGGCTGTAGCCGACCACATCGGCGGCCATAATAGCAGTGAGTCGTCGTTGGGCGCGTTCTTCGGCCATTCAAATCTGCATGCATTTGGACAGGATGGTGAATTGTACGAGGGCTCCAAGACAAAGTCCATCAGCCTGTTTTCGTACCAGATACATCCGGGCGGGTGACATCATCGCTAGCCCCCCGGGGCGCCGACAATTACCACAATCTCGACTTCGCCGGCGTTGAGGAAGTCGAGGATGATCTTGAAACTGTCATTTTCAATAAGCGGCTTCCTCAAGCCGACGAGGCGAAGGTGGCGGGCTGTCGGGCGCATCGGCACGGGCTTACCCGGTTCAAGCATGACCGACTTGAGTGGCGGGTCATCGTAGAGATTGTTCTGGCGAAGTTCGATCAGGCCGCAGATATCGGAGCGCGCGGCGATGAGTTGGTCGGCCGCCTCACCGTTGTTGACCACCGGAAAGAACACCTGGCCATCGGTCTGCCGCGATGGCAGCGCCCAGCTGTGGCCAATGGCGATATCGCCTACCTTAATGGAATGGGCTGCAGCTGCTGCCGGGGTCAAAAGCCCCACGAGGAAGATGCGTCGGCGCATGAATTTCTGAAGTCCCTGCTTTGGCCGTGTCATCCGTTTAGGGGTCTTGGAGCCCAATTCATATTGTGGCAATTTGTCTGACAGAGTTGGCCACCGGGAATCAATACTGATGGTGAAAGTGTTTTTCACGACCAATCTTAGGCGGCATGTGGATTTCCCGGAAGCCGAGGCCTCTGGAGGCACGGTGCGTGAGGTGCTGGCGAAGGTCTTTGCCGCGGAAAACCGCATTGGCGCTTACGTGCTCGATGATCAGGGCGCATTGCGGAAACACATGACCATTTTGGTGGACGGGCAACGTCTGCGCGACCGCGAGCGGCTCTCGGACGCGGTCAAGGAAACCAGTCAGATTTATGTGATGCAGGCCCTGTCGGGAGGTTGAGCGATGGCGGATGACATTCTGGTTTCAACACGCAAAGGTTTATTTACCATAAGGCGAGGGAAGTCCGGCTGGATGGTGGCGGATGGTGCCTTCATCGCCGACAACGTGACCCTGGCGCTTTATGACCGGCGCGATGGCACCTCCTATGCCGCAATCAATCACGGCCACTTCGGCGTCAAGCTGCACCGCAAGTTAGCGGGCGGTGCATGGGAAGAGATTGCGGCTCCGGCCTATCCGCCAAAGCCCGAGGGGCTCGTTGATCTCGATGGCTGGGGCAAGCCGGTGAACTGGACCACCCAGATGATCTGGGCGCTGGAGACGGGCGGACCCGATGAGCCGGGACTGATTTGGGCGGGCACCATGCCGGGTGGGCTGTTTCGTTCACGCGACAAGGGGGCAAGCTGGGAACTGATCCGTTCCCTGTGGGACATGCCGGAACGCAACAAGTGGCTGGGCGGGGGTGCGGATATTCCGGGCATCCATTCGATTTGTGTTGATCCACGGTCGTCCAAAACGGTGCGGGTGGCGGTCTCGTGCGGCGGCGTGTGGACCACCCATGATGGCGGCAAAACCTGGGCGTGCAAAGCCCATGGCATGAGATTCGACCAAGGGCCCGAAGGTGTTGCCGATGATCCCGGTACCCAGGACCCGCACATGATGGTGCAATGCCAGGGCGCGCCGGACCGGCTGTGGGTGCAGCATCATTGCGGCATTTATATTTCGCGCGATGCTTCGGAAAGCTGGCAGGAAGTGAAAGCTCTGCCATCGTCCTTCGGTTTTGGCGTGGCGGTTCATCCGCGCGATCCTGACACTGCGTGGTTCGTGCCGGGCATCAAGGATGAAAAGCGCATTCCCGTCGATGCAAGGCTGGTGGTGACGCGCACCCGTGATGGCGGCAGGAGTTTTGATGTACTGCGCAATGGCCTGCCGCAGGAGCATGCCTATGATCTGGTGTTCCGTCATGCCCTGGCTATCGATGAAAGCGGTGATCGCCTGGCTTTCGGTTCAACCACCGGCGGCCTGTGGGTGAGCATTGATCAAGGCGAGAACTGGCAAAGCGTCAGCCACACGCTGCCACCGATTCATGCCGTGCGGTTTGCCGGATTCTAACGTTTTATAGAGGTTAGGCGGGTCGATTGATTTGTCGTTAGTCCGCCCAAGTTTCGGCGTCGGATCGATCTTTCGGACGATTGGCATCGCGGCAGGCGGCATTGGCCCTGGGATGTTGACCGGCACGTTCACGTTCTTGGCAACTCCCAATCAGAGCAATGTGAAGTTGTTCTTTCAAATTGTTTGGGCAAATAATAGAGGACCAATCATCGGCAACGTGTCGTTGCCGGCTGTGCCTATTCCTGGGGCGGATGCGCGGCCGCAGAGTAGCGGTTTTATCTCCCACTTCAAATCAATGAAAGCCGTGCTCCCCATGTTAATGAAAGTCGCGTGATTCCGGAATCACGCGAGCATTGCGCGGATGGCGGCCTGATATCCGGCTTTGACTGACGCCGGTGCCGGGGTCTCCGGTGAGGAGTGCCAGCCAAGAGGTTTTGTTCTCGATCCTATTGGCAACGATGTGGATGATATCGCCGGTGCGCTGTACGCGGCCGCGGATAAGCATGAGGCGCGCTCCCATGACGATGGCGCGGTGGGTCTCAAGCACCTGCGGCCAGACCACCGCATTGCACACGGAGAATTCATCTTCAAGCGTGAGAAAGACCACGCCCTTGGCGGAACCCGGGCGCTGCCTGACCAGCACAACGCCGGCGACGGAGACCAAGGCTCCGTTGTTTGCCGACTTGAGCTTGGCATTGTCGGTGACGCGCTGTTCCTTGCACAGTGTACGGAGGAAGCTCATGGGGTGGGCCTTGAGTGAAAGTTTCAGGGTCTGGTAGTCGTTCACCACATGCTCGGAGAGCGGCATTTGGGGCAACGTCACGTGGTCGTCCGCACCCTGATCGCGGCCATCGGCAAAAGCAAAGAGGGGGAGGGGCTTGGTTTTGGCGGGTGCGGTCACTTCCCACAATGCGGCACGGCGGTCGAGGCCGAGCAAGCGGAAACAATCGGCGCTGCTGAGTTTTTCAAGGGCGGGCACCGGGACACCGGCGCGGTGGAGGGCGCATCGGCCTCCTTCAAGCCACCAACCTCGCGAAGGCCGAGGCGGAGGGCCTACCCCTTCTCCTCTCGCGGGAGAAGGTGGATCGCGCAGACGGATG
>JANLWG010000333.1:0-6327 GCA_031364405.1 Hyphomicrobiales bacterium | reverse complement strand
GATCTGGCTCAGGGCGGCATCCAGTGCCTTGTTCTTATCCATTGAATTGGTGTTCTCGATGACCCGAAGATTCGCCTGCGCCACTGCTCAACTCCTTATTCCATATGGGTGCGCCGGACGCAAATGACACTGTTTCGCCGGTCGTGTTTGCACTATGTTCTATTTTTGTTCGTTTCGCAAGCGTTGAATTAAAAACTTGAATTTTATGATTAAAATTAAGTCGTACCAGAACACAGGAGGAACTTATATGGAACATTCGGAGAGTTCGCACCTCGCCTCAACGCGCTAGCACTGCTTCGACCGCGGCGGCCGCCGCAAACAGCGCGGCGTCGTGCCCCCACGGCGCCAGCAGCATCAGGCCGCAGGGCGCCTCGCCCACGCCGTTCATCGGCAGGGAGATTGAGCAGCCATTGAGAAAGTTCCCCACAGAGGTATTGCGCAGGCTCATCGCGTTGAAGCGCAGATACTCTTTGTCGCTGGCCAGGGCCGCGACCGCGGGCGGTGTGTTAAGCGTCGTCGGCATGATGACGGCATCGAAGTCGGCAAAGGCCCGGCCGAATTTCGCGATCATGGTGGCGCGCCGCCGCCCATACTCAAGATAATCCGCTGCCGAAATCGCCGCCGCCATTTCAATGCGGGTACGCACCCGCCGGTCATACTCGGCCCCGCGCGCCGCCATGCGGTCGCGGTGAATATGATAAGCTTCAGCCGCTAGGATGCCACCCCTGGCGTTGATCAAGGGCAAATCGCCAAGCTCGGCGAAGGCCATATCGGTAAGCTTCACCCCGGCCCGGGTGAGACCTGCCAGGGCCCGCTCGAACGCCGCCGCCACCGGCACTTCAAGCCCGTCGAGCACATAATCCTTCAGCACCGCAAGCCGCAAGTCCCCAGCCTCGCGGGGGCCGATCACCCGGCCCGCCTCGCCCGCCATGATCGCATCGGCGGCGGCACAACAGGCCACCGAGTTGGCCAGGGGCCCGACTGAATCAAAGCTCGATGACAA
Organism: Hyphomicrobiales bacterium; assembly: GCA_031364405.1. Classification (GTDB taxonomy): domain Bacteria; phylum Pseudomonadota; class Alphaproteobacteria; order Rhizobiales; family Aestuariivirgaceae; genus Aestuariivirga. Next base: position 5,324 of record JANLWG010000333.1, on the reverse strand, counting down.
GGGAAATGCGCCCGCGGTTGGCACCCGCCCGGCACTCGGCTTATAGCCGGTGATCCCGCAATAGGACGCCGGTATCCGGCACGAGCCTCCCGTATCGGTACCGATGCCGAGCCCGCACATGCCGTCGGCGATGGCCACCGCCGCACCCGATGACGACCCGCCGGGAATGCGCCCCGCCGTCCGGTCATAGGGCGAAAGGGGCGTTCCGTAATGGGGATTGAGGCCAACGCCCGAATAGGCAAACTCCGTCATGTTGGTGCGCCCGAGCACCACGAAGCCCTGGGATTTCAACCGCGCGATCGCCGGTGCATCGGAGGTGGCGGCGGGTTCACCTTGCAAGACTTTTGATCCAGCCGTCGTCACCTCGCCCGCGAGATCGAACAGGTCCTTCACCGAAAACGGAATGCCGGCAAACCGCGAAGGCGCCCTGCCCGCCCGGCGCAGGCCATCGATGTAATCAGCAGCTGCAAGGGCTCCTTGCCGGTCAACACTGATGAACGCCCGCGCGCCCTCCAGCGAAGAATCCGCAATCGCCGCCAGCGAAGCCTCAACCAGCGAGCGCGAAGTCTCCTTGCCCGCAGCCAACCGCCGCGCCAGTTCATCAAGTGTCATGCGAGGCATGGCATCTCCATCAATAACCTCGAGTCATGATCGCCTGGCATTTCTCGACATTTTCTCAATTAGCTTTTGGCGTCGCACATCGTTTACCACACCATTCACGGCATTTGACACTCCACCTTGGAGAACCGATATTATACGATGAAGCAGTTCTCGAAATGCAGCTTCCTGGTGTGCGATGGCGCCAGTCTACAGCAGGAAATCAGCACCGGTGAGAGTGAAAGCACCGGTCAGCAGTATCTGAAAGTCAGCTAACCCATCACCGGTGGTATCGCCCTCGACGATTGTGTCGGCGCCCGATGTAATGTGGCGCAACTCACCGGCAACATTCGTGAAGGCTGCATCCTTCGCGGTAATGAACGTGAAGGCGTCACCGGCAAGCGCGCCGTTGGCGTCAATCACCGAGAGGTCGATCCGATCCGCCAATTGAACAAAATCCGAGATGACGTCGCGTGTCGCTATTGTCAACCCACTATTGTTGATGGCAATGAACTTGAACGTATCATTGTCGGCACCACCAATCAGCGTATCCACACCCAAGCCGCCGATCAGCGTGTCACTGCCTGCTCCACCGGTAAGAGTATTGGCGGCTGTATTGCCGGTCAGAATGTTGTTGAGCCCGTTGCCGGTGCCATTGATGGCCGCGATGCCGGTCAGCGTCAGATTTTCGACATTACCGCCATTGGCGCCCGCGCCATCGGTGTCAACAAGGCTGTATGTAATGCCGGATTTAATGGTGTCGACGCCCTGTGCCGCCAGCTCGGTGACAACATCGGTTAGCTGACTGATGAAATAGATGTCATTGCCGTTACCGCCAATCATTTTATCCAAACCCGCGCCGCCGTTCAGCGTGTCATTGCCTGCTAAACCGGTCAGTGTGTTGGCGGCTGTGTTGCCGGTCAGAACGTTGTTGAGCCCGTTGCCGGTTGCATTGATGACCGCAACGCCGGTCAGCGTCAGATTTTCGACATTTCCGCCGTTGGCGCCTGCGCCATCGGTATCAACCAGACTGTAGGTGATTGCGCTCCTGATGGTGTCGGTGCCTTGCGCCGCCAATTCAACCACGACGTCGCCAAGCGTGACAACATATGTGTCATTGCCTGCTGCACCGGTAAGAATGTTGATGGCGGAGTTGCCGGTCAGAACGTTGTTGAGCCCGTTGCCAGTGCCATTGATGGCCGCGATGCCGGTAAGCGTCAGGTTTTCGACATTCCCGCCATTGAGACCAGCGCCATCGGTGTCAACCAGACTGTATGTAATATCGGTCTTGATGGTGTCGGTGCCTTGCGCCGCCAATTCAGTGACAACGTCGGTAAGCGCGCTGACCGTGAATGTGTCATTGCCGACGCCGCCTGACATCGCATCGTTGCCGCTACCGCCATCGATGGTATCGTTGCCGGTGCCGCCATCGATGGTATCGTTACCGCTGCCGCCGGTCAGCGTGTCAGTGCCGCCCAGCCCCAAAAGCGTCGCACCCTGGGCTCCCAGGATGGTGAGAGTGTCGCCCGCCGCGGTGCCTTCAAGACCGGTCGCATTCAAAAACTTCACACTGTTGAAGCGGCCGCCGGTGCCTGTGCCGGCACCTCCATTGATAGTGGCAACCGCCGCTACAAGCTGGCCCGCGCCAAAGCTGACGAGGGCAGACCCCACGCCATTGTTGAGTGCTTCGAATACCAGGTCGGCACCTTCGTCGGCAATCTGATAGCCGAGGCCGGCGGGCTCGTCAGTGATGTTGACACTGACCAGCGACCAGTCGGTAACGGTCAGTGTGGTGGCGCCGTCGATCAGTAAGAACCGGTTGCCGTCGGCGAAATTAAAGGCCAGAGCTGTCGTCAAGTTGATATCGACATCGCCAACCGTCACCGCGCCCGCTGCCGCTATGCGGTCATACTGGGTTCCCGCCGTCAGGCCATTGACTTCCATGGCCAGCGCGCCCTGAACGAGATTGAGCGAGCCGGTGATGGTCAGGATGCCTGGCGATGCGCCGGGCGCTATGGTGCCGCCGCCATCGACGGTGACATTACCGTCGAAGGTCGCGTTGCCGCCGATGGTGCCGCCCTGGCCCACCGCGATTTCATTGGCCCGCACGGTGGCGCCATCAAGCACGGTGACCGTACCGGTGCCGCCATAGTTGAATCCCACATTGGCAAGGGCCGTCGTTCCGCCATTGCGGTCCCAGTCCGCGCCAATCACCAGCAACTGGCCCGCATCGAGGAGCGTTGCTACGTTACCATTGCCGTCGACCGTGACGTGGCCAATGGACGCCGGATCGCCGCCATAAATACCCGAGCGCCCGACCGTCATCACGCTGTTGGTGCTGCCAAGGTCGTTGATGACCTGGGCGCCGTCGGTGACCGACATGGTGCCGGTGCTGCCGGACCAGCGGCCAACGGCGATATAGCCGCCATTGCCGGCACTCACATTGGTGGTCGCAAGGTTGATGGTCGAACCTACACCGCTGATCGTCAGGGTGCCGAGGGAATTGGCGCCCTGGCCCACGGCCAAAAGCGGGCGCTGGTCATCGCCGCCATTAACAGCGACATCAGCGCCATTGGAGATGATGAGCTCACCCTGGCCCTGCCCGGCTACGATAAGCGCCGCCGTTTCGGTATCCAGGTTGCCGGTGTTGTCGCCATGGACGGTCAAGGTCGAGCCATTGCCATCAATGGTCAAGCGGCCGTTGGCATTGGTGCGGTGGCCAATCACGGCAAAGGCACCGTAATAGGTACCGCCGGTCATGTTTATGGTGACATCGGCACCTGACAGGATGAAAGCTTCGCTCAGCACGGCGCGCGCGGGTGCGCCGATTTCACCGTCATTATTGCCGCGCGACACCCGGAACGCGCCGTATTCACCGGTCAGGTTGATCTGGGCGCCGTTGCTGACGGTGAGCGTACCGTCACCGCGGCCACCTACTTGCAGGAACGGCCCGCCAGTGGTCGGGGTGGTCCCACCGGTCTGCGTGATGTTGACGGCAGTGCCCAAGCCGTCGACGGTCACTACGCCAACCGCACCTTGCTGGCGGCCGATGTTCAGAGTGGGAGCATTCTCGTTTGTCGTATTGCGGAGTTCAAGAACGCCACCCGCAGTGATGTTCATGACGCCCGAAGAACCCGCCTGATTGCCGACAGCAATACCGCCCCCGTATATGTCGCCATCGAAACCTGTCGTGTGGGTATCGTTCGATAGAACAACTTTCGAGCCTGCACCGGTGATATTCAACGTGCCGTGCGAGCCATTCTGATTGCCGACCGCCATGGACAGCGACACAACGGTGCCGCCCGCCTGCACATTGAGCACGCCGGTTCCAGAATTGCCGACATTGATATTGGGATCGGTTCCCGCCGCCGTCAGCGTGCTGCCCACTCCCGTCACCGTGACCGTACCATTGCCAAATTGATTGGTACCAATCTCGATGGCGCCGCTCTGGTTGATCAGGTCTGTATTGGTGACCGTCACATCGCCACCGGACTGGATAATGAGGGTGCCCGTGCCACCAGCCCCGGCCAAGCCATAGCCATCGCCAACAAATAGGTGGGACTGCGCGCCGGTCAGGGTGACGGCGGCGTTATTCTGCACCGTCATGGTGCCATTGCCGCGATTGCCAACCCACAAGCGGGCACTCGAATTCGCGCTGTAAACCGCAGCGCCCGCAAGTGTCAGCTTCGAGCCCGCACCGCTGATCGTCACGCTTCCACTGCCGCCCACATCACTGCCAACAAACATTCTTTGGCTTTGAACTTCACCGCCAGCCAGCACATTCAGCGTCCCGGTTCCATAGTCTCCGACATAAGTGCCGTTACCGAGGCCCGCTGAAACCAGTTTCGAGCCGGCACCCGTCACCGTCACGGTGCCAACGGCGCCCGCATATACGCCGATCTGCACATTGCTGTTGCTGCCATTGGCGGTTGCAGTAACCACACTGCCGCCGCTGATGGTGGCGGTGCCGGTGCCAGCCAGTCCGACAATGAAATTGCCATTCGATATATAGCCACCATCTGGTGTGGGATTGCCGCCGATATTGAGCACCGCAGCCGACTGGATGGTGATCGTGCCATTGCCTGCCGCCGCCGCACCGGCCACCACCGCATCGCGGTATTCAGTACCTCCGGTTATCGTCAGGGTGCCAACGCCCGCCGCGCCGACGACCATGGGCCGGTAGATGTTGATGCCAAAATCAGCGTCGGGGTCGGTGTTGTCGCCGAAGAAACCAACATTCGGAGACACGAACAGGAAGCCCGCGCCGGCGGGCACCTGGGTCACCACGTTGCTATCGGAATCGGCGCTGCCGATGAAGAAATCCTGGGTGATGTCGGTGGCGAGGTTACCGGTGGCGGTATTGGGCGTAACATGCGCTGGCAATTGCCCACCAAACACCGGGTCCTGTGCCGCCACGGCACCGCTGACGCGATTCAAGTTGGCCGACGCTGTTAGCGTTGCCGATGTGCTGAAGACACCGGCCATCCCAGTGGCTGAATCGGTGGCTGCACCTGCACCGTCAGGGTCGAAGTCGCCGGTCTGCTCGATCACCAGGATATCGCCGGCGGCGATGCCGAGCGCGGTCAGATTGATCGCGGTCGCATTGAGCGCCGATGCATCCGCATTGGTTTTGAGGTAAGTCGCCTTGGGGTTGATGACAATGTGCAGCGACGTGCCGCCAAGCTTGGTGTCGCCGGTGCTGGAAATTGCCATAACGTTCTCCCTTG
>JANLWG010000301.1:0-6706 GCA_031364405.1 Hyphomicrobiales bacterium | reverse complement strand
AACTCCTCCCAATTTATGGTTTCGACAGCATATGTGCCTTTACCGCATGACTTTGCGCCTAGTGTAACAGACCTCCTTGTCTTTTTCGCCGACCGCCTCAAAGTCTATCTCCGCGACCAAGGCATGCGTCACGACCTCATTGATGCCGTCTTCGCGCTTGGCAATGAGGATGACCTGCTAATGATCGTTAAACGCGTCGAAGCGCTTTCTAAATTCCTCGAAACCGACGATGGCAAGAACCTTCTCGCTGGCGTCAAGCGCGCCTCCAATATTCTCAAGATCGAAGAGAAGAAGGATGGCCGCGCCTATGATGGCGATGTGCAGATCGGTCAGTTGATCAAGGGCGAGGAGAAGGCCTTGCATTCGGCGATTACCCTGGCTGTGGGCCGGGCCCACATTGCTGTCAAGCAAGAGGACTTCGAGGCCGCCATGCAGGCAATCGCCAAACTGCGCGATCCCGTCGATGCCTTCTTCGACAAGGTGACGGTCAACGACAAGGACGCCACCTTCCGTGAGAACCGTCTGAAGCTGTTGAACCGCATTCGCGCGGCGACCCAGGAGGTCGCGGATTTTTCGAAGATTGAAGGGTGAGCAACGACGGTGCGAAGCACCGGCATATCATGCCAGTGGCATGATTTGAGTTGCGAACGCCGCGAGCCCGTGCGAGCGGCCGGATGAGGGCCCTTCGCTCCCATGCCGCCACTGCAATTCAGGTCCGCTCGAAATCTGCAAAGTGGATTTTGACTTGGGGCCAGCGCGGCGCGTAGGGAATATCCATGACCGCCGCTCACACACCCGACTCGCGCTACGCCTGGTATCGCCTGCTCATCTCGCTGGCGCTTTCGACAATTGGCGGCATTGGATTATGGTCCGCCGTTGTCGTGCTGCCGACCATTCAGGCGGAGTTCGGCATCGACCGCGCCGGGGCCTCGCTCGCTTACACCGTGACATTCGTGGGCTTTGCTTTTGGCGGCCTGATGATGGGGCGTATGGCCGATCGCTTCGGCATTACCGTGCCGCTTTTTATTGGCGCCATAGGCCTGGGCCTCGGTTTTATTTTCAGTGCGCTGTCGGGCAGCTATGCGCAGTTCCTCGTGGCGCAGGCGGTGTTGATCGGTCTCCTCGGTAGTTCGACGACCTTTGGTCCGCTGGTGGCCGATGTGTCGCAATGGTTCCTGAAGAGCCGCGGCATTGCCGTGGGCATTGTAGCGAGCGGCAACTATCTCGCGGGCACCATCTGGCCGCCGCTGCTGCAGCAGGCGATTGCCACTTACGGCTGGCGCCATGTCTATGAAGTGATCGGGCTGCTGTGCATCATCACCATGACGCCGCTGGCGCTGCTGCTGAAAGCCCGTCCGGTCTATGATGATCGGGCCAGCCCCGCCAGCAGTACTGGCAATGGCGGCGGGCTGCTGGTGAAACCGGCGTTTCTGCAGCCGCTTCTGGTGGTGGCGGGCCTTGCCTGCTGCGTCGCCATGTCGATGCCGCAGGTTCATATCGTGGCCTATTGCGTCGACCTGGGTTACGGCCCGGCGCGCGGTGCGGAAATGCTGTCGGTCATGCTGGGTTTCGGCATTGTCAGCCGTCTTGTTTCGGGCTTCCTCGCCGACCGCATTGGCGGCATTGGCACCCTGATTGTCGGTTCGTTTCTGCAATGTCTGGCCTTGCTGTTCTATATCCCCTTCAACGGGCTGGCCTCGCTCTATGTGGTTTCTGCCCTCTTCGGCCTGGCCCAGGGCGGCATCGTGCCAAGCTATGCCCTTATCGTCCGCGATTATTTCCCGGCCCGCGAGGCTGGCACCCGCATCAGCCTGGTGCTCACGGCGACCGTGCTTGGCATGGCGGTGGGCGGCTGGATGTCGGGAAAAATATTCGACCTGACCGGTTCCTATCAGGCAGCCTTCCTCAATGGCATCGCCTTCAACCTTGTGAACATGGCCATCGCCCTGTGGCTGCTGATCGGTCGCCGTCGTCGCATGCCGCTTCTCGCCACTTGACCGCGCCGCCGCAACATGATTGTTGCGCTGCAAAATCGGGGAGACCGGCCAAGGTGGAACAATACGTCTATCGCTTCGGCGGCGGCCATGCCGAGGGCAAGGCTGGCATGAAAGTCCTGCTTGGCGGCAAGGGTGCCAATCTCGCTGAAATGGCCAATTTGGGATTGCCGGTGCCGCCGGGTTTCACCATCACCACCGAAGTCTGCAACAGCTTCTACAAGAATAATCGTCAGTACCCGGATAGTCTGGCCGCCCAGGCGCAAGACGCCTTGACCAATATCGGCACTATCGTCGGCGCCAGTTTCGGTGACCGCCAGAAGCCGCTGCTGGTCTCGGTGCGCTCGGGTGCCAGGGCCTCGATGCCGGGCATGATGGATACCGTTCTCAACCTGGGCCTCAATGACGAGACGGTAGAGGGCCTGGCCAGCCGCTCTGGCGACCGGCGTTTTGCCTATGACAGTTACCGGCGTTTCATCACCATGTATTCCGACGTGGTACTGGGTGTTGATCATGCCGAATTCGAGGACATCCTCGGCGGCTACAAGGACCAGAAGGATTACGCCCTCGACACCGAGATTTCGGCCGATGAATGGCCAGCCCTCATCGCCCGCTACAAGGACATCGTGCGCGAGCATACCGGCAAGCCGTTTCCGCAGGATGTCAACGAGCAGTTGTGGGGCGCTGTTGGAGCGGTGTTCCAATCGTGGATGTCGGCGCGCGCCATCACTTACCGGAAGCTCAATGCGATCCCCGGGGATTGGGGCACCGCAGTGACGGTGCAGGCCATGGTGTTCGGCAATATGGGCGAGACATCGGCCACCGGTGTTGCCTTCACCCGCAATCCCTCGACCGGCGAGAAAGCCCTCTACGGCGAATTCCTGGTCAACGCCCAGGGTGAGGACGTGGTCGCCGGCATTCGCACGCCGCAGAACATTACCGAGACGGCGCGCATCGAGGCTGGCTCTGCCGCACCTTCGCTGGAAGCTCTGATGCCGATGACCTTCAAGGAGTTGCGCGCCACTTTCGACCGGCTCGAAAATCACTACCGCGATATGCAGGATATCGAGTTCACCATCCAGGATGGCAAACTGTGGATGTTGCAGACCCGCAGCGGCAAGCGCACCGCCAGGGCCGCCCTCAGGATTGCCGTCGATATGGCGAACGAAGGCTTGATCAGCCACGAAGAAGCAATCCTCAGAATCGATCCCGCGTCCCTCGATCAATTGTTGCATCCCACCCTTGATCCGAAAGCCAAGCGCGACGTGCTGGCAACCGGGCTTCCGGCATCGCCGGGTGCTGCTTCGGGCGAGATTGTCTTTGATTCGAACGAGGCCGAACGCTTGAAGGCTCTGAACCGCCGGGTCATCCTCGTCCGCATCGAGACCAGCCCTGAGGATATTCACGGCATGCACGCCGCCGAAGGCATACTTACGACGCGCGGCGGCATGACTTCGCACGCCGCCGTCGTCGCCCGTGGCATGGGCAAGCCCTGCGTATCGGGTGCCGGCATGATTCGCGTCGATTACAAAACCGAGACCCTGAGTGCGCTCGGCGTCGTTCTCCGCAAGGGTGACATCCTGACCATCGATGGCACCACCGGCCAGGTGATCAAGGGCGAAGTGGCCACCATTAAGCCTGAGCTTTCAGGCGACTTCGCAACCCTGATGATATGGGCCGACAAAGTGCGGCGCATGAAAGTGAGAGCCAATGCCGAAACCCCGCTCGATGCGAGGACAGCGCGCGGTTTTGGCGCCGAAGGTATTGGCCTGTGCCGCACCGAGCACATGTTTTTCGATGCTGACCGCATCATCGCTGTGCGCGAAATGATTCTCGCCAACAAGGAAGCCGACCGGCGCGCCGCACTTGCCAAAATTTTGCCCATGCAGCGCCAGGATTTCATCGCGCTGTTCGAAATCATGGCCGGACTTCCCGTCACCATCCGCCTGCTCGATCCGCCGCTCCATGAATTCCTGCCGCAGGCCGATCATGAAATCGAACAGGTGGCCGGCGACATGAACGCCGACGCCGAATCATTAAGGGCCCGCGTCGCCGAACTGCATGAATTCAATCCAATGCTTGGTCACCGTGGTGTCAGGCTGGCGATCAGCTATCCGGAAATTGCCGAAATGCAGGCCCGCGCAATTTTCGAGGCCGCCACCATCGTGGCGCAACTGACCGGCAAGGCACCGATCCCTGAAGTGATGGTGCCGCTGGTTGCAGCCAGGGCCGAACTGGACATGATCAAGGATCGCATCGTCGATGTCGCCAAGGCGGTGGCTGCGGAAACCGGTGTGACCATCGAGTATCTGATCGGCACCATGATCGAACTTCCACGCGCGGCGTTGCTGGCGGGCGACATTGCTCACTCGGCCGAGTTCTTTTCCTTTGGCACCAATGATCTCACCCAGACCACATTTGGCATCAGCCGCGATGATTCCGCCCGCTTCATCGGTGAATATACCGCCAAAGGAATATTCAAGTCCGACCCGTTCATCACTCTCGACATCGACGGAGTTGGTGAACTCGTCAAAATGGCCGCCAGCCGCGGCAGGGCCACTCGCCCTGACATTAAACTCGGCATTTGCGGTGAGCACGGCGGCGATCCCGCGTCGATCATCTTCTGTGAAGGGGCCGGACTCGACTATGTTTCCTGCTCTCCCTTCCGCGTGCCCATTGCGAGACTTGCGGCGGCGCAGGCAAGCATCTCAAATCGTTGAGTGTTTCAAAATTAACCACAAGTGTAACTCAGTCGCAACTTTGGTCGAAAAAAGGCGGGAAAGCGACCGGTTTGGGTTGCCGGTATGGTTAACCTATGCTAAACGGCTGTGTCATAGACTACCGCGAATTAACAGCGCCGCAGTAAAACTGCGCCCACGGTAAGTTGAGGGGAAGTGACCAAAGCAGGGCGAATCCATAGGCCGAGAAGGCCGACCCGGTATGAAAACCATAATCTCCGCCAGCGCCGCAGCGTTGTCCGTGAGTATGGTCCCGTGGTTTTTGGTGGCATGATGCTGGTGCTGGCGTTTGCCTTTGCTGGTCATTACATGGGTCAGAACGCCGTTGCCCATAATGCCATTCCCGCTGATCGCCTCGAGGCAATCGTGGCGCCCGCCTCGGCCATCGTCTCCAAGGGTTCGCTGCTTCCCGAAGGCAGCACTTTCGAAATCGTCAATCTGAATGTTCTGCGCAAGCAAGCAGTGCAAGCGGTGATCGAAACCGGCAAGGGCGATTTGGTCATTGATGCTCCTGTAAATTTTGCCAGTGCCGGCGTGAAAATTGTTCCCGCTTCGGTCAATCTCAAAGAAATGCCCGATGAGCCTGTCGTCAAGAAATTGAACCTGACACCATCGAAGGCCAAGGTCGAGCAGACCTTCAAATTGAAGCGCAGCGAGAAGCAGAAAGTCATTGCCGCGCGGCGCGTGCAACTGGCCGAGGAAAATTGTCTGGCTCGCGCGGTTTATTTCGAATCACGTTCCGAGTCGGAACTGGGACAGCTTGCGGTGGCCAAGGTCATTCTCAACCGCGTCAAGGATCCTGACTATCCCAACACCATCTGCGGCGTTGTCTATCAGGGTTCGGGCTCGCGCAATTCCTGCCAGTTCTCATTTGCCTGCGACGGCCTGCCCGACGATGTAAGACAGCCCGGGGCCTGGGCCCACTCCAAGATGATCGCCCAGAAAGCCATCAGCGGCGACCAATCGGTGCGCGCCATCGGAACCGCTACCAACTACCACGCCGATTATGTCAATCCGCGTTGGGCCAAGAGCATGAAACGCCTGATCAAGATCGGCCACCACATCTTCTATTCCGATACTTGAGCAGATCGCAGGTCTGACAAGCGGGAGGCGCCGGTTTGGCGCCTTTATCATTTTGTTCGATGTGCGCTAGGTTGCGGTCTGGCGTGGAGGAGAATCCGCATGGCCTCGAAAGAACAAGAAGGAACCGCCTGGACCTGGTACCGCGACAAGTGGCACGAGGGCAATCCGATGGTCATGGGGCCGATGACCCACGCGCCATGGCTCGGCTCCTGCGTTTTTGACGGTGGCCGGGCTTTTGAAGGGGTGGCGCCCGATCTCGATAAGCATTGCCAGCGCATCGTGCGCTCCGCTGAATGCTTCGGCCTGAAAGCCTTGAAGAATGCCGGCGAGATCGAGGAACTCGCCCGCGAGGGCATCGCCAAATTTCCCAAGGGAGCGGAACTCTATCTGCGCCCGATGTTCTGGGCGGCCGACGGTTTCGTCGATGTCGATCCTGATACGACCGAGTTCTCGGTCTCGGTTTATACCTCCGCACTGCCCAAGCCCACAGGCTTTTCGATCACGCTGTCACCCTTCCGCAGGCCGTCCTTGGAATTTGCGCCAACCGATGCCAAGGCCGCCTGCCATTATCCCAACTCGGCCCGCGCCATGCGCGACGCGAAATCCCGTGGCTTCGACAATGCGGTGATGCTCGATGCCCTTGGGAACGTAGCCGAGCTCTCGACCGCCAATATCTGGCTGGTGAAGAACGGCGCGGCCCACACGCCCGTTCCCAACGGCACATTCCTTGTTGGCATTACCCGCCAGCGCGTCATCAAACTTCTGCGCAAGGCTGGCGTCACCGTGCATGAGCGTAGCCTGCGCTGGGAGGAATTCCTCGATGCCGACGAAATTTTTTCGACGGGAAACTACGGCAAGGTGGTGCCCGTCACCCGCATCGAAACCCGCAAT
>JANLWG010000281.1:0-3382 GCA_031364405.1 Hyphomicrobiales bacterium | reverse complement strand
CACCACCTTCATTGAGCCCTTATCCTTGCCGAAATTGGACTCCATGCCCCAGATGCCGAGAAGAATGTAACGGTCCACGCCATATTTTTTCTCGATGGCCGAAAGCAGCGTGGCTTCCTCGGCTTTCTTCTGCTGGCCGGTGTCGATGCGAATCGGCGTTACTGCCTTCTCCAGATAGGCCGAAGTGGTCGAGGTAAACTCCGGCTGGTTCTTGGCGAGTTTCAGGACAACCGGATCGGGCTCGGTGATGCCGGCAAACGCCTGATCGAACAGTTGGCGCGAAATACCCGCCTGCTTGGCCAGCGGCCACAGCGTCTGGATGAAGGCCTCGAACTTGGCCTCGGCCAAGGCCGGGCTGGCCCACAGGCTGCAGAAAACAATCAGACTGGCGAAAAGACGTTTGAACATGGATTACCCGCGATTCGGAATGAAGCTCCCGAAACTCTAACAGGGATCAAGCAAAGCCCGCAAATGCGGCTGCATTCAGGCCGCGTTGCGCTGGGCCAGTTTCTGTTCCCAGTCGAGCGCCGAGGCGACGATGAGGTCGAGATCGTTGTATTTTGGCTGCCATCCCAACACCTTGCGTACGAGGTCCGCTCCAGCCACGATGGCGGCTGGATCACCAGCACGGCGTTCCACCATGTTCACTTTGAAAGTTGCCCCGTGGGCCTTCTCCACCGCCTTGATTACTTCCAGCACCGAATAACCCTGGCCATATCCACAATTGAAAATGCCGCCCTCGCCTCCCCGGCGCAGATGGCCAAGCGCATCCATGTGGGCGGCGATCAGATCGCTCACATGAATATAATCCCTGAGGCAGGTGCCATCGGGTGTATCATAGTCGATACCGAAGACATCCATGTGGCTGCGCAGGCCCAGTGCCGTCTGGCAGGCAACTTTGATTAAATGGGTGGCGCGCGGTGTTGATTGCCCGCTGCGTCCTTGCGGGTCAGCACCCGCCACATTGAAATAGCGTAAGGCGACATAGTTGAGACCATGGGCAATGCTGGCATCGCGCAGCATCCATTCGGTCATCAGCTTTGATGTGCCATAGGGCGAAATTGGCGCTGGCGTCGCGGTTTCGAAAACCGGCCGGGTCAGCGGATTGCCATAGATCGCCGCCGTCGAGGAAAAGATAAAACGCGGAATTTGGGCCTTCACCGCCGCTGCCACCAGCGTGCGCGATTTCACCGTGTTGTTGAGATAGTAGCCCAGTGGATCGCTGACTGAATCGGGCACCACGATAGAACCGGCAAAATGCACCACCGCATCGAATCGGTGCTCCGCCATGATGCGGTTGAGCAACTGTTCATCGCCGATGTCGCCTTCGATGAGCCTGGCCTTGGGCGCCACCGCCCACCAATAGCCCGTCGTCAGATTGTCGAGAGCAATGACATCCTCGCCCGCATCGGTGAGCGCCAACACCATATGGCTGCCGATATAGCCAGCACCCCCCGTAACCAAAACGCTCATCCCAAACCCCGCCTGTTAACCTGGCCGCAAAATTATCCTGCCAATTCTTCTTGACCTGCACCAATGTCGGCTTAACGCTGCGCCGCGCTCCAACTATGTCCTTAACAGGAGGTTAACCGATGCCGCGTCCGATCAAAAAGGCTGTTTTTCCGGTGGCGGGCCTCGGTACAAGGTTTCTGCCGGCGACCAAAGCCATGCCCAAGGAAATGCTCACCGTCGTCGACCGCCCGATCATCCAGCTTGCGGTTGACGAGGCGCGCGATGCCGGCATCGAGCATTTTGTCTTTATTACGGGCCGCAACAAGGGTGTGATCGAAGATCATTTCGATAAACAGTTTGAACTGGAGGCAAGCCTGCGCCTGCGCGGCAAGTCGGCCGAGCTTGATCTGCTTGAGAAAGATCAGCCCGGTGCTGGCCAAACCAGCTTCACCCGCCAGCAGGAGCCCAAGGGCCTGGGCCACGCCGTATGGTGCGCCCGCGATATCATTGGCGATGAACCCTTTGCTCTGCTGTTGCCCGATATGGTGATGCACGCCAAGCCCGGCTGCATGAAGCAGATGATTGATGTCTACAACGCCCGTGGCGGCGGCAACGGGATCGCGGTTGAGGAAGTGCCATGGGAGAATGTCCATCGTTATGGTATCGTCGGTGCGAAAGACTGGCAGGGTAATTCCTTCGTCATCGACCAGATGGTGGAAAAACCGCCGCGTGAAAATGCTCCCTCCAACCTGATTATCTCCGGCCGCTACATCCTGCAGCCTGAAATCTTTGCCGAGATCGAACGCCAGGAACCAGGGGCTGGCGGTGAAATCCAGATCACCGATGCGATGATCCGATTGATGGCGCGGCAAAAATTCTGGGGGGTGAAATACCATGGCACCACTTACGACTGCGGCGACAAGGTAGGCTTTCTTTCAGCCAACGTGGCGCTGGCCCTTGACCGCCCCGATCTGGCCCCCGGCTTCAGGGCCGCACTCAAGAAGATCCTGGCCGGGACCGGCGGGCTTTAGCCTCCGTCTTGATCAAGTGGCCGCCCCAGTCTGTTCAACTCCAATTGATCCATACCGGACGATTCAGAATATCATCACCTTGTCAGCCGCCATGGTCGAAGCCGCCAACTCATCCATGCTGCTGCGACGCGCTCCGTTCATGACATCACCTTCAATCATGCCACGCGCGTCCATGCAGGTGCCGCAAATCAGCACGCTGCCCTTGCCGGCAGCCACGCGCTTCAGCATGCGCTCCAAGTTGTAATAGCCGTCTGGTGTCTTCTGGCCCTTGCGCGCGGCGGCAACGGCATCTGCCATCAGAAAGACAGTGATCGCCGTTGCCGGGTCATTCTTTAATAGGGCATTGGCGAGGCGCAACGCATTGTAACAGCGTTCGGTGCCGTAGGGCGGGTCATTCAATACAAACAGGGCTTTCATTCAGAACTGCCTCTCCTCTGATGGTCATATCAATGGCACGGATCAGTCCCCAAGGATGCGGCGGCGCTCCTCGAACTCATCCTTGTTGATCTCACCCTTCGCGTAACGCTCCTTGAGAATGTCGAGGGGCGTCCGCACCGGCGGTAACTGGCTTGTGGGAGCTGATCCTTGCATTGGCCCGCTCAGCCACCGGACGAGAAGAACGATGACCGCTATCGTTGCGGCCAGGATCAGTATCATGAACAGGGGGCCGAAAAACATGCCGTATCCTCCTCCCTTCCACCACATCATTGGCTTGCTCCCATGTTGACGGATTCAAAACTGCCGCGGTTCCACTGCTCCATGCCACCACGCAGGACACGAAGGTCTTGAAAGCCTGATTCCTTGAGAAGCTCCGCTGCGCGCGCCGAGCGCTTGTCGGTTCGGCAAACGAGGATGACAGGGCTGTTGATGCGCACCTTGATTTCGCTCAACCGCTTGGG
>JANLWG010000278.1:0-1783 GCA_031364405.1 Hyphomicrobiales bacterium | reverse complement strand
TGATATTTATTTCGCCCGCCCAGTGCTGCGCATGTTGCTGCGCCAGCCGCTGGAAACCGCCAACCGCGCCACCCAGATCGACATCGATTGCACCGTCGTCGGCGGCGGTCTTTCGGGGCAAGCCGGTGCCGTGCGCCACGGTATCTCGCGCGCCCTTACTCATTTCGAGCCCGAGCTTCGCGGCCTCCTCAAGAAGGCCGGCTTCCTCACCCGCGACAGCCGCGCGGTGGAGCGCAAAAAGTACGGCCGCGCCAAAGCCCGCCGCAGCTTCCAGTTCTCGAAGCGGTAACAGGCGAAATTGCGATAACGAGAAATCGGAAGGGGTTGGCTTATGGCCAGCCCCTTTTGCTTTGGTAAGACTGAATCGACAATATCCCACGAGCCGTTGTCCAAGGCTCTTTGATGCGACAAGCATGTGACGGCGCGAGCTAGACTTCGCCTTGACTTGTGGGAGCAAGCCGGTCCCGCTCAACGGCAATTCACCGATTGAATTCCAGCAAGACCGATGTATCTGTTGAAGGGCGTCGACCGCGAATGAATAGGGGACGACAATGAAACTAGAGCTACGTAGGGGCTACACCCGGATGCAAGTCCACGGTCTATCTGGTGCGGATGCCCCATTCAATGACGACAGCCCGTGGAAATGGCAAGGCATACTGCCAGTGCCGGGTGGCTTTGCATTCTTTACCACCTTGGGCCAAGGAAAGACCGGATTTGACACAGGCATCTCTCCCGAAGGAGTGGTGAGATGGCAGTCTCAAAAACATATGGGCTTTGCGAACGAGCAGATCAAAAAATTCATACGGTCTGAAGAATCCAATTGTTCCATTTACCTGTTCCTGAGAACCTCGACCCCACCAGAAGGGAAAGGCCTGCCTTACTATTACATGGGCAAGCTCAAATACCTCTGGCATCATCCAAAGATGGAAAAGCCCGTTCACTTCAATTGGCAACTGCTGGACTGGCCAGTGCCAGAAACCGATCAAGTCCGTATTGGATTGAAAATTGAGAAGCTATCTGGGCCTGTACTGCTTGTCGACCGAGAAGCTAGAGGTTTGACGCCGGTATATCCTCCAGGTCAGGGTAAATACGTCAAACCCGACTATGTGACAGACGCCTTACGCAAACTCGAATTGGGCCTGCAGGGTGAACTTGCAGTTCTCGACTCTGAGCGTCGCATTCTGATGGCAGAAGGGAAAATGGACCTGGCGGGCTCAGTTTGTCACGTTTCGGCGGATAAGGGTGACAACGCAGGCTATGATATTCTCTCATTTTTTCCCGACGGTCGTACCAAGTACATAGAAGTCAAGACGACAAAGGGGCCACTGACTTTGGATTTTTTCATCTCTGCGAATGAGGTTGAGTTTTCAAAGCAAAACGCCGGCAACTACGTATTGATGCGCGTGTTTGAGTTCGATCCCGCAATCCTGTCTGGAAAAGCGTACTCTATTCCCGGCAATATCTCCGACACTTTCGCGCTAACGCCGGTGAAGTTTAGGGTCAGCAATCTGATTGTTTAAGGTAGCGGGTCAAGGCCACAGAACGGCCCCCGAAGCTTTGAGGGCCTCACAAGAAATTCAAATGCCACTTCGAAAGTCTCCCTCGTAAACCGGAATTCTCACACAACGCTTGAGAATCTATCCTCTTGCGGAAACCGCCGCTAAAATCGAAATTGCGGCAGTATCAGCGGAGGTCGGAAAATCATGGAAACGCATGCGCGGGTTGTGGTCATCGGTGGCGGCGTGGTCGGCTGTTCGATTCTCTATCATCTCGCCAAGATGGG
>JANLWG010000248.1:0-4513 GCA_031364405.1 Hyphomicrobiales bacterium | reverse complement strand
AGCGAGAAATGCCGTGCACACCCTGCCATTGCGTATCGAAGCCCCGTCCAGTTGGGATTCAAACATCGTGCTGCTGTTCGTGGCCGAAGCTCTGGTGGCCGCCACCGTCAACGCCAGCTGGCCCGAAACCCAGGCCCGCATCCGCGATCTCGAAGGCCTTTCGGATCCCGCGCGGCGGGTGAAATGAGCGAGCCGGAAGTTTTTGATTTTATCGTCGTGGGATCAGGCTCTGCGGGCTCGGTGCTGACCGACCGCCTGTCCGAGGACGGCCGCAACAGCGTGCTCGTTCTCGAATTCGGCGGCAGCGATTGGGGGCCCTTGATCCAGATGCCCTCGGCGCTGTCCTACCCAATGAACATGAACCTCTATAACTGGGGCTTCGAGACCGAGCCCGAGACCCATTTGGGCGGCAGGCGTCTGGCCACGCCGCGCGGCAAGGTGCTGGGCGGATCGTCATCGATCAACGGCATGGTCTATGTGCGCGGCCACGCCAGGGATTTCGACACCTGGGAAGAGATGGGCGCCAAAGGCTGGGGCTTCCGCCATGTGCAGCCCTATTTCAAGCGCATGGAACATTCCCACGGCGGCGAGGACGGCTGGCGCGGCACGGCGGGGCCGATGCATGTCAACCGCGGCCCCCGCCGCAATCCGTTGTACCAGGCCTTCATCGAGGCAGGCCGTCAGGCCGGCTATCCGGTCACCGGGGATTATAACGGCCACCAGCAGGAAGGCTTTGGCGCCATGGAAATGACGGTGCACCGGGGCGTGCGCTGGTCTGCCGCCAACGCTTATCTGCGGCCGGCCCTGAAGCGCCGCAATGTCAAGGTTGTCACTTACGCCTTCGCGCGGCGCATCCTGCTCGAAGGCAAACGCGCCGTCGGTGTTGAGTATGACATAGGCGGTGAAATCATGACGGCGCGGGCCAGGCGCGAGGTGGTGCTCGCCGCCTCGAGTATCAACTCGCCCAAACTATTGCAACTCTCCGGCATCGGCGGTCCAGCGACGCTGCAGGCCGCCGGCATCGAGGTCAAGCACGCGCTGCCCGGTGTCGGCGAAAACCTTCACGATCATCTGGAAATTTATTTCCAGCTGGTGTCGAAGGAGCCGATCACCCTCTATTCGAAACTCAATCTGTTTTCCAAAGGACTGATCGGCCTCGAATGGCTGCTGTTCGGCACGGGGCTGGGCGCCACCAACCATTTCGAATCCTGCGGCTTCATCCGCTCCAAGGCGGGCATCCAGTACCCGGACATCCAGTATCACTTTCTCCCGGCAGCCATGCGCTATGACGGCAAGGTCGCTTTCCCCAACCATGGCTTCCAGGCCCATGTCGGACCCATGCGCACCAAGTCACGCGGATACGTCCGTGTACGGAGCAATGATCCGAAGGAAAACCCGTCAATCCTGTTCAACTATATGTCGCACCCCGACGATTGGGAGGAATTCCGCGCCTGCGTCAGATTGACCCGCGAAATATTTGCCCAACCCGCCATGCAGAAATATGCCGGCGCCGAGATCCAGCCGGGCAAGGACGTTCAGACCGACGAACAGATCGATGCCTTCATCCGCCAGCATTGCGAGAGCGCCTATCACCCCTGCGGAAGTTGCAAGATGGGTGCCGCCAGCGATCCCCTGGCCGTCGTCGATCCCGAATGCAAGGTGATCGGCATCGAGAGCCTCCGCGTCGCCGACAGCTCGATCATGCCGCAAGTCACCAACGGCAATCTCAACGCCCCCACCCTGATGATCGGTGAAAAAGCCGCCGACCACATACTGGGCCGCGACCCACTGCCACCTTCAAACCAGGAACCGTGGATCAATCCCAACTGGCAAACCAGCCAGCGCTGATCGCTCTAAATCAGAATGTCGCCGGCGGTCAAATACACTCCTGCGGTATTCACGTTGGCGAATTCGACAAAAACATCATTGCCGAGATCGAGGATCGCGGTGCTGGCTGAGGTAATTTGCACGGCCGCCAGAACATCAGCCTGCGAGGCGAAACCAAAGGCGGCGACGTTGATCTTGTCGACGCCGGTGGTGAAATCCTTGATGATGTCCTCATCGCCACCTTTGGTGAAGACAAAAGTGTCAATTCCCAATCCGCCGCGAAGAATATCGTTGCCAGCGCCCCTTCCAGGCGGTCGTTTCCGACGCCGCCGAACAGCACATCATTGCCGACGCCTATGCCACCATACAGCTTGTCGTTGCCTCCGCGTCCGCGCAGCACGTCGTTGCCATCATCGCCGTCCAGAACATTGGCCAGCGCGTTACCCGAGATCGAATCGCTCCAGAAACTTCCAAAGACATTTTCGATTGATACAACGGTGTCGATCCAACTTGACGTATCAATAATCGTCCCGCGCGCCAGGTCCGCATCGATGCCCACAATTCCGTCCCGGAAAACGTCGATTGCGTAACTCACTGTGTCGAGACCGCCACGTCCGTCGATGAAGTCGTTGCCGCCGAACGGATCAAAACGGTCAGCACCGTTCGAACCAAGTAAATAGTCAGAGTTCCAAGTGCCGCGAATCTCTTCTATGCCCGATACCGTGTCGTTGTCACCATAGGCATCGCGCACTGTTCCAGCGATAAGATCAACCGCGATTCCCATGAAACCATTTTGCCCGGGCTCGCTGTAGTAATCGATGATATCGCGGCCGGAGCCGCCATTGATCGAATCATTGCCGCCGAAACCAACGAAAATCTCAAGGCTGTTGTTCGCCACGTTGCCGCCGGTCAGCGTGTCGGCGAAATCGGTCCCCCACACCCGCTCGATATCGATCAGCGTGTCGGTAAAGCCAAAGCTGTCGGTTGCCGTGCCGGTGGCGAGGTTGACCGTAACGCCAAATCCTCCGCCTTCGTAAAGGTAATTGATAGTATCGACTTCGTTCCAGCTGGCGGGCGTTCCGATGTCCTTCGTGGTACCGCCATTCAGAATGTCATTTCCAGCACCGCCGATGAGCCAGTCATAACCCGAACCGCCCAGCAGAGTGTCGCTGCCGTCGCCGCCGTCCAAACTGTCGTCGCCACTGCCACCCGATATCGTGTCAATGCCGAGCAAGCCGTAGAGATAATCGTCGCCCGCCAATCCGTTAATGATGTCGGCAAGATCGGTTCCGTCGAGGACGTCGGTAGCCAGCGTTCCATTGATAGTGGCCATGCGCGTTACTCCTTGATTGCCAACAAACTAAGTTAAATATTCCTTAACGGAAATTAACATGGAGCCGGCCACCTGTCGAATCAGCCAACCCCGCACTGGCCGGAATTCAGCCCTGATCGATCTCCACCCGCTCGCCCTCGAGCGATTGGATATAATTGTCGATGCTGAGTTGCACCCTGGCGGCTTTGTTCAGCGTGTGTTTGCGGCGCTTGCGGCTGGTGCCCTTGCCGCCCGCCAGGAAGCCGACAACCGCGCTGATCCAGAACCTGAACTGGCCAATAGGGTAAGTGGCAATGTTCCAGTGCGGGTAGTCTGAAACATCGGTGACGGCTTTCCGGCGCTCACACACGGTGATCACCAGCATCACCGGATTATTTCGCGAGGATTCCCAGATCAAGTCGTCACCGATGAACGATTCGAAATCTTCAGGAGAGAAGCGGTAGAGACCTTCCCTGCGCACCACGACTTCACTGGTGTTCGGATGCGGATGGGTGTGAAAATCACCGAGCAGCGACAACTCGGGCGACAGGAATTTCACCACCTCGTTCTTCAGTCCGGCAGCCCGGTTGTTCAGATCGAAAACCGATTCGGGACCCCGCGTCGCCGATATATTGAGACTCATCCGGTCGAGGAAGAAAATGGTTCGGTCCCGTTCGATCTTGCGGTATCCCCAGATATGCCCCAAAATTTCCTTGGAGACATGAGCCGAAGTATTTTCTCCGGATTCTATTGCGCCATCGCCGTAGCAATATGACTCTATTGCCGCGAGTGTCATCGACTCAAGCAGCTGCGGAGATACTCGCACAAGATATTGCATGGCTCGGACTCCTAAAAAGTACTGCAACAATTCGGATGTCTCATCTCTTCGCCTCTTCCAGAAAAATTTCCCGGAGCTTCCGCGTCACCGGCCCCGGCTGGCCGCCGCCGATGCGCCGGCCGTCGATCTCGGTGATTGGCATGACGAACTGCGAGGCGCTGGTGAGGAAGGCCTCATCCGCCCCATAGGCTTCCTCCACCGTGAACGCGCGCTCCTCGATCACCACGCTATGCTCCTTCGCCAGCCGGAACAGCGAACGCCTGGTGCAGCCGGCGAGAATGCTGTTCGACAACCCGCGCGTGGTCACCTTGCCGTCCTTGATGATATAGGCATTGGATGAGGTTCCCTCCGTCACCATGCCATCCTCGATCATCCAGGCCTCGAATGCGCCCGCTTCATAGGCCGCCTGTTTGCCCAGCACCGGGGCAAGCAGCATCACCGACTTGATGTCGCGCCGCTGCCAGCGGATATCGGCAATGGTGATGACCTTGACGCCCGTCACCGCGTTGGGATTATCAACCAATTGTCCGGACTGG
>JANLWG010000190.1:0-16748 GCA_031364405.1 Hyphomicrobiales bacterium | reverse complement strand
ATTGATGACTGGCCGGCATTTTGGCTGGATGGGGAAAATTGGCCCTATGACGGCGAGCTGGACGTCATGGAAGGCCTCGGTGGCACCGCAGCCTATCATTTTCACTCGACGTACGATGACGGGGACAATGGAAAAACCGTCAAAGGCGATTTCACCGGCTGGCATATTTTTGGCGCGCAGTGGGAACCCGGCAAGGTTAGTTTTTACTACGACAATATATTGGTCGGTTACATCACCACCGGCATTACCGATTCGCCGCAATACCTGATCCTGAATCTCGGCATCGGCGAGAACTCGATACTCTCCGTGCCTGCCGAGATGCTGGTTGATTGGGTTCATGTCTACAGCATCGATCCCAATGCGGTGGCCGTCGCACCGCAATCTGGCTATACCGGGCCAGGTGGCGTCCCACTTACTCAAACGATCATAGGTACCACAGCAGCCGACTTTTTATATGGGGCTGTGACTGAGGATCGCATAGTCGGCAAGGATGGGGACGACAGACTGGAGGGAAGATACGGCAATGATGCGCTCTTTGGGCAGTTGGGCAACGACGCCTTGATCGGTGGAGCAGGAGCGGACCTGATGACTGGCGGAGCTGGTGCTGATACTTTCGTCTTCTCTACGATCGGCAGCAGCATGCCAGGCACCGGCAACTACGATACCATTAACGATTTCAGCCACCTGTCGGGCGACAAGATTGCCCTCTCCGATATCGATGCCAAGGCAAATGTTCCGGGCAATCAAGCGTTCAATTTCATCGGCAATGCCAGCTTTTCGAATCACGCCGGCGAACTGCGTTTCGCGCTGCAGGACGGGAGTATTTTCGTCTATGGCGATGTGAACGGCGACGGTGTAGCCGATTTTGCCGTGAAGCTCGCCAATATCACTACGATCGTGGCGAGCGATTTCATTCTGTAGGACGGCGTTTCACTCCATCTTCCAGACGCCGGATCGTCAGTAGCTGAAGAAAAAATGGCGACCCCGGCTGGATTCGAACCAGCGACCTAGTGCTTAGAAGGCACTTGCTCTAGTCCAGCTGAGCTACGGGGTCGGCGCCAGATGGATTTAGCCGATCATCTCTTTAATGGATAGGGAAACTGCGGACTGAGGGCCTGGCCTTGGGCTCAGTGGGTCCAGTTGCCGGAGCGGCCCCATTTGAAATAATCGGAATAGGATTTCCTGGTGGTGCGCACCGGCGCCTCGCCGGCAACCGTATAGGCAAGGCCCTGGCGCTCGGCGTAGGCGACCGCCTCTTCGCGGGTGGCGAAAGTAAGCTTCAGCTGCTGGCGGGTATCGCCCGAGGATGTCCACCCCATCAGCGGATCGGTGGTGGCCGGTGCCGCCGCCTCATGTTCCACCACCCAGGCGGCTGGCCTGGCCTTGCCCGATTGCATGGCGCTGCGGGCTGGTTTGTAGATGCGTACGGCCATTCCTCAAGTCTCCAGTGCGGTTCATGGCTGGTCGGGGAGGTCAGATTCGAACTGACGACCCCCTGCTCCCAAAGCAGGTGCGCTACCAAACTGCGCTACACCCCGTTCGCCGTGACGGCCACGCTCTTAACCGATAACCGCTGCCTTGGGCAAGGCTGCTGTGCTATTCGGCCGTCTTGAAGATGCGGTGATAGACGGTGTCGCCCGCCCGGAGGCCGATGCGACGGGCGGTTCCCGCGGCAAGCTCGAGCACGGCGAGCACCGGCTCATGCACGCCAATCACGTCGAGCGACCGCGGCACGGTGTTCTCGGCCACATAGGCAATGGTTCCATCGGCGCGGATGAACACCATGTCGAGTGCCACATAGGTGTTCTTCATCCACATGGCGGCGGGCCTGGGCTGGCCAAAATCGAACAGCATGCCGTGATCTTCGGGCAAGCGCTGGCGGAACATCAGGCCGCGCTCGCGCAGGGCGTCGGTATCGGCAATCTCGACGGTAAACATCGTGGCGCCATCGGCGGTTGCCAACGTCACCGGCTCCAGCTTGGAGAGTGCTGCGTCCTCGGCGCGCAAGCTGGAGACACCCGCCACGCACAGCAACACCATGAGGAAACCCAGAAATATTCCACGCATGGGTTTTCCTATCGAAATGAATTGCAGCAGAACAATGGCCTGAGGCTCGAACCCGAGCCAGGCAGCCAATGAATATCCGCTTTCGGTGCAAATGCGGATTGCGGGTTGGCCGACGGATGTCCTTTGCAGTCCAATTCGATGTCCCCGGTCCGTTTTCCTGGATCACCCGACAGAATAGATCTGCCAAAGTCCGGGGATATCTCTCAGCGCGGCCTCACCTCTGTCATCAAATCTGAATTCCGACCCGACCAACAGGTCTTTGACCGTTCTTGAAACGATAACTTCCCCCTGTCCAGCATGGGAGAGAAGCCGCGAAGCAAGATGAACAGCTAAGCCACTGAGGTCTCCGGCGCGGATATTGCATTCACCGGTATGAATACCGGCACGAATGGGTACGCCGAGACTTGCCAGCCGATCACGGATTGCGGTGGTGCATTTGATTGCGGGTGTCGGACCCGCAAACGAGGCGAGGAAGCCATCGCCAGTTGACTTCACCTCGGTTCCACCATGCCGGTGGAATTCATTGCGCGCAACGTCGTGGTGCTTCTGGAGCAACTCCTTCCATAGCTGATCGCCGTTCTCGGCGGCAAGCCGGGTCGATCCGACAATGTCGGTAAACAACACGGTGAGAAGTGCCCGCTCATACGATTGAACCGGGCGAATCCCCGTCACAAACTCCTCGATTTCCTCAATGAGCCGATCCTGGCCGTCACCCCAGATGATGTGGTCCGTGCCGGGCAACAGAACGAACTTGGCGTTTGGTATTTGCGAAGCGAGATAACGCCCTTCCTCCTGTCTTATCCATCTGTCGTGCTCTTTGTGCAGAACAAGGGTGGGGACCCGTATGCTCGGCAAAATGTCCCGGACATCCACTTCGGCACCCAATTTCCACATCGCAAGTGCCGCCTTCGGACTTGCGGCATAACGCGTGTATGCCGCGGACCATTCCTGAGCCAATTGATCGTTTGCGAGACTGGGGGCTCCGTCCCTGAGGTCGAAGACACCGCCCCAGTCGCTCGCGATCTCCGCGAGTTGTCTGTCGGTTTCCTCCTTCGTCGGGGCCCATGGGTAGTCTGGTGCCCACTCACCCCGGGCCTGCGAGCCGTGTAGTATCAGGGCGGCGGTGCGCCCTGGATACGTGGCGGCAAACAGGATGCACATATTGCCACCCTCGGAAGAACCAAACAGCACAGCACGTTCCGAGCCCACCGCATCCATTACCGCTCGCACATCATCCATGCGTTGTTCCAACGTGGGATATCCAACGTCGCGATCTGACAGACCAGTTCCACGCTTGTCGAAACGTATGTAGCGAGAGAATTTGCTGAAGCGTTCAATTAGCCGCGCGTTGGGTGGGTACTCCCAGTCATAATCGATATTGGTGATCCACCCTGGCACCCGAACAAGATCGATTGGACCATTGCCTGTCACCTGATAAGCGATGCTGATGTCGCCAGACTTGGCATAGCGGGTTCTGGGATGCATATCAGCGATCATACACCGGCAGATGGCAATACACACTAACTGTCCTGCGACGGTGCCAGGCTAATTGTTTTTCGATGATTTCCCGTATTGAATTCCGGGCCCCGAACGGTCCCACACCACCAGGCACCAGTCCTTGATGCAGGATTGCGTGGCCGCAGAATAAAGGTGGCTGCGAAAAGTTGTCGATCGCCGCGGGTTTTTGGGATACGCGGACGCGGTGACCAATGTCAGTGATTTTGAGATATTTCTGGTGGCCCCTCCCGGCCTTGAAGCCGCGCTATGCGCCGAGGTGCGGGCCTTGGCCTTCGTCGACCCCAGGCAGGTTGTGGGCGGTGTGGTGGTCAGGGGCGGTTGGCCGGAGGTTTGGCGGGCCAATCTTGAAATTCGCGGTGCCACACGTGTCCTCGCCCGCATCGGCGGGTTTCATGCGGGCCATCTTGCACAACTCGACAAGCTCGCCCGTAAATTTCCATGGCGGCAGTTCTTGGCGCCCGATGTGGCGGTCCAGGTCGAGGTTACCTGCAAGAAATCCCGCATCTATCATGCCGGTGCCGCCGCACAGCGGATTGAAACGGCGATCCGTGAAGAGCTGGGGTGTCCTATCTCGCCTGATTCCGGGCTCCGCATCATGGCGCGCTTTGAGGATAATTTGTGCACCTTCAGCATCGATACCTCAGGCCAATCCCTGCACAAGCGCGGCCACAAGGAAGCCATCGCCAAGGCGCCGATGCGCGAAACCATGGCGTCGCTGTTTTTGCGCCAATGCGGATACAATGGCAGTGAAACCGTGGTTGATCCGATGTGCGGCTCTGGCACCTTCGTCATTGAAGCGGCGGAAATAGCGGCGAAGCTCAACCCGGGCCGGTCGCGGCGCTTTGCTTTCGAGCAGCTGACAAGCTTCGATCAAGACGCCTGGCAGCGCCTGCGCGATTCATCCAGGGGCACCAAGCCCGCCATCTATTTCTATGGCAGCGACCGCGATCAAGGTGCGATCGCCATGAGCCGGGCCAATGCGGCGCGCGCGGGGGTTACGGAATTCACCGTGTTCCAGCATCATGCCGTCAGCAATCTCACCCCGCCGCCGGGGCCGCCTGGACTGCTGATCGTCAATCCGCCCTATGGCACAAGGATCGGTGACAAGAAGCCACTGTTTGCTCTCTACGCCGCGCTCGGCAAAACCCTGTTGACCCGCTTTTCCGGCTGGCGCGTGGGATTGATAACAACTGATACATCGCTGGCCAAAGCAACCGGCCTGCCATTCGCGCCACCGGGCCGGCCGGTGTCCCATGGCGGACTGAACGTGCAGCTGTTCCGGACCGAACGGTTGATGTGAGTTATTGGATAAGTGATCAGTCCGGTCTTACGACAGATGCCAGTTTGCGTAAAACTTGCTCTCGACAGGCTGGTCATCCGGTGGATGTCAGCTGATGGAAATGTCGCCCTGCCCCCAGCGCGCCTTGCGGGCGGCGAGATCCAATGTGCCTGCCGCCGAAGCGAAAGCCCGCCTGTTTGATCGGGCCTTGGAGCGCATGGCGGAAGCGCGCGCGCTGTTCAACAATCCCTGCATCGATATTCTCGCCATTGGTGCTGAGATGATGCGCGGCGAAATCGAATACCGCAAACGCAACTACGCAACCGCATTTGCCCACCTTCGCAAGTCCGCCGCATCGCCGGCGCCAATACCGGCGATTTTATTAGTTTCTTATTTTACAATGAAAGCAGCGGTTCACTGAACACAGCGTTAATCCTAGATTAACGCTGTGAATTGCAGTCCACTGTGGTCGCCGGACAATGAACAAGCATCACCACTTTAGTCGAAAGATTCAAGTTGAAGATGCATGACCGGCGGGGCACCGGCGCGTCTCGCGGCCTTCAAGGAGTCGAGAGATACCGTGCCGTTTTGATATCATGGAGGCAGGGCGATGAGCATACCGGTCGACAGTTCGTGGACGCTGACGTTCGACGAGGAATTCAACGGCACGGCAATCGACACGCAGGTCTGGGGCACCAATTGGCTGGGTGCCGCCGGTGCCATCACCAAGCCGATCAACAGCCAGGAACTCGCCGCCTATGATCCCAAGCAGGTCAGCGTCTCGGGCGGCCTGCTGCACCTGAACGCCATCGCCTCGCCGGTCACGGTGAACGGGGTGAACTACAACTACCGCAGTGGCATCGTGCAGTCGCACGGTAGTTTCTCGCAGGTCTACGGCTGGTTCGAAGCCCGGATCAACCTGGAAGGGTCGAACGGCCAGATTGCCGATTGGCCGGCCTTCTGGACCGATGGGGAAAATTGGCCCTATGACGGCGAAATGGACATCATGGAGGGCCTCGGCGGCAATGCCGCATATCACTTCCATTCGCCGAGCGGCGGGCCCGGCGGTTCGGCGCCAGGCGACTATACCGGCTGGCACACCTACGCCGCCCTGTGGGAGCCGGGTAAGGTCAGCTTCTACTACGATAACGTGCTGGTCGGCACCATCACCAGCGGCATCACCAGTTCGCCACAGTATCTCATTCTCAACCTCGGCATCGGGACGAACTCGATCCTCAAGGTGCCGGCCGAGATGCAGGTCGACTGGGTGCATGTCTACAGCAGCGATTCCGCCGCCGTCGCGGTTATCCCCGATAACAACTACACCGGCCCCGGCGGTGCCACCGGCCCCGGCGGTACCACCAGCCCCGATCCCCAGACCCTCATCGGGGCCACCAGCGGCGACGATGTGCTCTACGGCACGCTGGCGTCCGAGGATATTTTCGGCCTGGCCGGCAACGACATAATCTATGGTCAGGGCGGCGCCGATAACCTTGCGGGCGGCGACGGCAATGATGCCCTGACCGGCGGCGGCGGCACTGATGCCCTCGACGGCGGTACCGGCAACGACACCATGGCGGGAGGGGCCGGTAAGGACACCTATGTGGTCGACAACTCGAGCGACATCGTTACCGAAAATTCCGGCGACGGCACCGATACGGTGCAGGCCGGCGTCACTTACTCGCTGGCCGCCAACGTCGAGGACCTTACGCTGACCGGCAGTGCCTCGATTAACGGCACCGGCAACTCGCTCGCCAACACCATCACCGGCAACGGCGGCAACAATACCCTCGATGGCGGTTCCGGCAACGACGCCATGGCGGGAGGGGCTGGCAACGATTACCTGATGGGCGGCAACGGAAACGATCAGCTGAGCGGCGGCGACGGCAACGATAGCCTCACCGGTGGCGACAACAGTGACAGCTTGACCGGTGGGTGGGGAGCCGATGTTCTGACCGGAGGAGCGGGCGCCGACACCTTCTATTTCAACTCCGTCGCCGCCAGCCCGTGGGGCACTGGCACTTACGATAACATCGCCGATTTCAGTCATTGGCAGCGCGACAGGATTTCACTGCTCGAGATCGATGCCAACACCATCAAATCAGGCGACCAGGCATTTGGTTTCATCGGCAAGAATGCCTTTGGCAACCACGCCGGCGAGCTGCGTTACCAATCGGCGAACGGCGGAATAATCGTCTACGGCGACGTCGATGGCGATGGCGTCGCCGACTTCACCGTTACCCTCACCGGCATCAAATCAATAGCGGCAGGCGACTTCATCCTCTGACGCCGGCGGGACAGACGATCCTGTCAAGCTAACCTCGACTGAACTCTATGCCATGGACGGCGTGGGCGTTTGGGGCTTCGATGTTTCGGGTTCAATTTGGGAGGCCCGCCCGGACATGGCGGTTTGCCAGATACGTATTTCATGCCCGTAATCCGGAACCACCATTCATGCGTTACGAAATCACCGGCAGCAAATGGAACATCATCGAACCGCTGCTCACGATGCGGCGACCGCGAATTATCTTTTCGTCATCAAGCGTGCGTCAATCCGCTCCTGGCCCAGCGCCTGTCGGTCCACACCCTAGTTGGTATGCGCCACGCCGCCTTCGAGCGACAGACGGACTTCGGCCGCCATGTTGCCTTTGGGGCCCTCGCCGAAGCGCACGTAAACCCAGGTCTCGGGCTGCAGTTCGACGATTGCAGTCTTGCGCAGGGTTTCCATGTGCACGAAGATATCGGGCTTGCCTTCACCTTCCGAGACAAAACCAAAGCCCCGGGCGCGGTTGAACCACTTCACCTTGACTTTTACCCAACCGCTCGACGGCGCCACGGTGTTGTGCGCCCGGCTCTTGCGCTCCACTGGATGGATCGCCGTTGACAAATCGATCGCCAGCACCCTGAGGCACTGATAACCTTTCTGGCGTTCCACCACTTCGCAAGTAACCCGCGCACCTTCCAGCGGCGCTTCGAAGCCATCGCGCTTCAGGCAACTTAAATGCAGCAGCACATCCTGCATGCCATTGTCTGGAATAATAAAGCCATAACCCCGGCCTGGATCGAACCACTTCACGAGACCGTCGATCTGGATGATCCGTATATTGCTTTCAGGTGCCTGATCGAGCCCTGAAACCTCATCAACCCTGTGGGTTTCACTCGCCGCCATGAATTGTACCCAACTCTCTCAGGCGGCACTACATTGCTCAACCCGCCGCCCCAGCGCAATGTGATCAAATTGCGGCAGTTTGTACAGAGCGATAAATATGTGCCGGTGTGGATAACTTCGCTGGTGCGAGATCATCTTCGGCAAAGGTGCATGTCACCGTCATCGGGCTACTATCAAACCGCGAGAATCTCTGGATGATTCAACTGTGGGCAGATTCGATTGGCGGCCTCCGCGATGGCCGCATCGAGGCATCGGTACGATTGCTCAAGGTGGCAGCGGACAACGTGCAAGCGGTTGAGTTCCGGTTTTCCTGACACCGCGGCAAAGTGATTCGGTCCTTCGGCGTTCACGTTCGCACAATAACCGCGGACCTGCTGGACCACGCGCGCCAGTTCTTCTATGGGTCTCAAAACCGGGAGGATGCTTCGATGAAATACCTGCACACCATGATCCGCGTTTCCAATCTCGACCAATCGCTGGATTTCTTCATCAACAAGCTCGGGTTCGTCGAACAGCGCCGCTATGAAAATGACAAGGGCCGCTTCACGCTGGTGTTCGTGGCGGCACCCCAAAGCCCCGATGCGCCCATCGAACTCACTTATAACTGGGACCCCGAGGTTTACACCGGCGGGCGGAACTTTGGCCATTTGGCGCTTGAGGTTGAAAACATCTACGACTATTGCGCGAAACTTCAGAAGGCCGGCATCACCATCAACCGCCCACCGCGCGACGGCCGCATGGCCTTCATCAGGACGCCCGACGGGATTTCCATCGAGCTGCTGCAGATGGGCAACGCTCTGCCGGTTGCCGAGCCATGGGCGAGCATGGCGAATGTGGGAAGCTGGTGAGTGAGATCACCACGGACCCCGCACTTCATAGGCTTCTTCCAATCCGGGCCACGGCGGCATGGTGACGCCAACGGCTTCCAGCGGCTCATCGCCATCGCAGCGGAATTGGAAATGCGTGCCTACCGGAATGGAGAGTGAAACGCCGGGGCTGAGCCCGGTGATCTCTTCGGCCCCTGCGGATTTTCGCCACATGCGGCCATGGCCTTTGACGATGAACCACAGTTCCTCAACCGCGCGGTGAGCCACCGCTTGCGACACCTGGCCCGGCTGCAATTTGAAATGCGCCATGCTGCCGCGCGATGTATCGGCGAGCAATCGCACTTCCGAACCATCGGGCGCCAGTGCATCGGGGTTCGTCCCAAGCGCCCGCGTGACAAAGCCGCCGCTCATGGCATCAACTGGCCGCCGTTCACTTCGATCACCTGCCCGGTCACGTAGCCCGAGGTTTCCTCGCTGGCGAGATAGAGAAAAGTTCCGGCGCAATCTTGCGCCAACCCCAGGCGCTGCATGGGAATGGTCTTACGCGCCGCCTCGCGCTTGGCCTCATCGGAGAAGCGATCATGGAACGAGGTGTGAATGGTGCCCGGCGACACGCAGTTGACCCTGATCTTGTGGCCCGCCAGTTCCCGCGCGATGGTCTTGGTGAACGCCGAGACGAAACCCTTGGCGCCCGCATAGACACTGGCCCCGGGACTGCCGCCACTACGCGCCGCGATCGACGTCACATTGATAATGTTGCCGGAGTCCTGTTGCTTCATCACATCGGCGGCGAGGCGGCAGCAATGGACGAGCTGGCGGCAATTGAGATCGAACACCTGGCCGATGAATTCATCGGTGAGATTTTCCAGCGGCGTTCGCGCCACCAGACTGCCGGCGTTGTTGACCAGAACATCGATGCGGCCAAACCGTTTCATTGCCTCATCGATCAGCCGCCGCGGAGCCCCCTGCCCGGTGAGATCAAGCTTCATAGTGGCGATACCCGCCGCCTCGATCGCCTGCAACTCCGCACCGCCGCCAAGGTACTGCGCCAGCACCCTGGCCCCCGCCCCCGCAAAAGCCAAAGACGCCGCCCCGCCAATCCCGGTGACGCCGCCGGTGACCACCACAACCTTGTCTTTCAAATCATCGAACATGTGGTCCTCATGCGTTGAAGCCGGCATCATGCCGCAAGCAAGAGCACCGCGCCATGCTTAGCGCCCTTGCTGTGTGGTTGATGCTCCACCGTTTGGCCCGTTGACAAGCGTCGTCAACCTGGCGGCCACGGATTTCTTATTGCAACCGGAATACTGGCGCGCCCTACATGATAAAGGAGAGAACTCCTATGTCATTGAAATTGCACGATGTGCGGCACCGCTGAGGGCCGGCCCTTGAGCTTTTCCTGCCCCAAGCCGGCAAACATCCGCTATCGAAACCTTGCCGCGATGTGCCCAGTGCCAGACCTTCTGAGTTCCACATTTGGCGAGGACCGGTTTCTGACAGCCAGGGCATTTGTCCCTGCGCACGATGATGGCAGCCATCCATCTTCATTTGACGCTTGCTTTTCGCCTCAACGAGCCAATTGAGCTCCCCGCATTTCCTGCCGATGACAAACCAAGAAATCCCAGCTACAGTTCGGATCACTGCTGTCCGCCACGGCGAGTCCGAGCAGGCGGACTGAAGCCTAGGATGGAGAGGCAGATGCCGATAAACCGCAGGAATTTCCTTTTGGGCGCGGGCTCAACCTGCCTCGCATCCATGGGCGGAACAACAGCCGGTGCAGCCCCCCTGCCGCCCAAGCAGGCTGCGGCCTATTTCGGACCGCTCGTCAACGACAACGGCATTCAGTTCCGTTCGACCAACTTCGCTAAAATCAACACCAAGTGGCGCCGGCAGTTCGTCCCTTACACCAGCATCGAGCCGCAAGGCACAGTGGTGGTCGATGCCACCAATCATTTCCTCTATGTGATCTTCGAGAACCAGACGGCACTGCGTTACGGCGTCGGTGTGGGCCGCGACGGCTTCCGCTGGTATGGCCGCGCCCGCATCGACCGCAAGCAGCTGTGGCCGCGCTGGGTTCCGCCGCCGGAGATGCGGGCGCGGCATCCGGAACTCCCGGAATACATTGACGGCGGCACGAACAACCCGCTCGGGCCCCGCGCCATGTACCTGTTTCGACAGGGCAAGGACATCGGGTATCGGATCCACGGCACCGTTGAACCCTGGTCGATCGGCACCAATGCTTCATCCGGCTGCATCCGCATGTTCAGCGAGGATGCCATCGACCTGTACCAGCGTTGTCCCATCGGCACACGTGTCTTGGTACTAAAAGTACTTGGCGCCCCGGTTATAAATGAATCGGCGGAAGTCGACAGCCAATGAGCCGATTCAGCCGTGCAGCCTTTCTCGGAATGGCTCTGCTACTCGCCGCTTGCAGCACCTCAAACAAGCCCGACTTGGCGCCAACCACGCCAGCGACGCAGGCGGTTCCCCCGACAGGCGGCGTGGGTGCCAACCCCGGCACGGAACAGGACTTCATGTTGAATGTCGGCCGGCGCACCTTCTTCGTGCAAGGCTCCGCGGCCCTCGACGATACGGCGCGGGTGACTATTGCAAAGCAGGCGCAGTGGCTCAATGACAACCCGCAGTGGCAGGTCAAGCTGCAGGGCTTCGCCGATGATCCTGGCTCCGACGCCCAGCAATTGTCGCTGTCGCAGAAGCGTGCCGATGCGGTGCGAAATGAGCTAATCGCCCAAGGCGTGGCGGGTGGCCGCGTAAAGGCCAAGGGCTATGGCCACGAGAGGCTCGTCGGTGACTGCGCTGAGCTTGAGTGTAAGGCGCAAAACCGCCGTGTCATCACTAATCTGCAGAATGGCACGGAACAATAACCAGCACCGATCGCTGATTTGAATCTGCGCGCACAATGAAAATCAATCATCCGCATCGCGATATAGTATACTGCAGCCTGTCCCAGTTGAGCAGCCTTAACGACCACCTACGACGAAACATCGGTTTGACGCGTTGCGATGCCGGGTCACTACACCGATTTCGCCACTCATAGGATGCTCCGGCCGGGGTCGTTTCTGAGTCAGCTGGGAGCTGCTGCCCTGTCGCCCGTTGTATGCGACTCGCCCTCGGCGCGCCCGTCATCACGCCAGAGAAGATCGGGCGCCTGTCGGTGCTGCTCAAGGACAAGCTCTACAACGGAACACCCGAACTGAAGCAGGCATACGCCCGGCTCAAGCAGCAGGAAGTGCGCGTCAGGGACGATGAAATCCGCAAAGCGGCTCAAAATCCGTGCTTGCGCGCTGTGCCTCGGAGGGCATCGGCACCACCGCGCCGGGAGTTCTCACTTTTGTTCAGGAATGGCGCGCCCTACATGATAAAGGAGAGAACTCCTATGCCATTGAAATTGCACGATGTGGGCCACGATAGGGCGCCTGCTCTTGAGGTATAATCAAATCGAATTGGCAGTCGTAGCCCCCGATCCCAGGTTCTACTTACACACATTGTCCATTGCCGCAAAACGGAAACCCGCCCGCGAATAGCAGATTTAGCAGCACCAGGAGTGCTAGGACTAGGATTATAGCCAACCCCACTACTACCTCTTGCTTATTTGGCTTCATGCATTCAGCGTAGCAGAAATCGATTTTGGGTTGAACAGCATTCTCATGGATTCGGGCGGCTTCGCTTCTTAAGCTATGCCCAATATGGCTTCGCCAGGGCGGCACGGGGGATAGCGCGCCAC
Organism: Hyphomicrobiales bacterium; assembly: GCA_031364405.1. Lineage (GTDB taxonomy): Bacteria > Pseudomonadota > Alphaproteobacteria > Rhizobiales > Aestuariivirgaceae > Aestuariivirga. The sequence continues at coordinate 4,143 of JANLWG010000190.1, read as the reverse complement.
TGGAACGGCAGATAAGACGAACCGATGATGATGACGCGGCAGTATTAGTGAGGTTCATTGGTCGCCGCGATCTTTAGTTCAGGCTCTATGGTAATCTCGCCACTCCCGACCGCCTCAAAACTGTGATGCTGGTATAGGCTGCGGCGGAATAGGTCGCAGAGCCATTTGAGGCGATGACGGTTGATGGCCCTGGCATGCGGTCCGGTAAATCCACGTCCTCACCCGCGAAGGATTGTGAGACTGCAACGGTGATGGCAACAAACGCATAAGCGACTGCAATGAACTTCATGTTCATGGCCTGATAGATGGCCCTATAGCTGCACCGGTTCAAGCGTGCAGGTCCAGTTGCCGGAACAAGCCGGAACAGTTGCTACAGCAATTGCTACAAAGCCTGCTACAACAATCCAATCTGTAACCATCACAAGTCATTGAAATATATAAAAAACAAGACTGGCGCGCCCTACGGGAGTCGAACCCGTCTTTACAACGTGAAAGGCTGTCGTCCTAACCGATAGACGAAGGGCGCCTGCGCCTTGATGCGCGGGCGCCTCTATAAGGGGGTTAGGGCGGGCTGGCAAGTCTTGACCAGCAGGGTCTTGCAATGGCTGCCGGACGCAGTAGGTTAGCGCCGCCAGCGGACAAAGAAGCCCTGGCGGTTAGTTTGGGAGGTGGGTTCATGACGTTGCTGGACGTTCGTGCCGTTTCCAAGAATTTTGGCGCGATCCGCGCTTTGACGGACGTGAGTTTTTCAATTGAAGCCGGCGAAGTTGTCGGCCTGATGGGCGACAACGGCGCTGGAAAATCCACCGTGGTCAAGCTCATCGCCGGCAATTTTCCGCCGTCAGAAGGCGAGGTCGCCGTCGATGGCCAGGTCTGCCATTTCCACAAACCGGTGGAAGCCCGCGCCAAGGGTATCGAGGTGGTCTATCAGGATCTGGCGCTGGCCGATAATCTAACGGCGGCGCAGAATGTTTTCTTGGGACGCGAGATCAAGAAGGGTTTTTGGCCCGTCAAGATTCTCGACAAGGATGCGATGATCGACCGTTCGGCTGAACTTTTCGGCGAACTGAAGTCGGAAACCCGGCCGCGCGATCTGGTCAAGAAGATGTCCGGCGGCCAACGCCAGGCGGTCGCCATCGCTCGCACCCGGTTGTCAAACGCCAAACTGGTGTTGATGGACGAGCCGACGGCGGCGATATCGGTGCGCCAGGTGGCGGAAGTTCTCGAACTCATCCGCCGGCTCAGGGCGCAAGGGGTGGCGGTCATGCTGATCAGCCATCGTATGCCCGATGTCTTTGCCGTCTGTGACCGCATCATCGTGCTGCGCCGTGGCTCGAAGGTGGCGGACAAGCAGATCCGCAGTTCGAGCCCCGAGGAAATCACCGGCCTGATTACAGGAGCGATCCTTGCCGCATAGCACCAGCAAAGCCACCACTGAGGCCGGACATGCGGCGATATCCGAGGTCATCGAGATCAAGGAAGAGACATTCTTTCAACGTGCGCTTGCCAGCCAGCCGTTTTGGGTGGCGATCGCGCTTTTCATTCTGGTGGCCATCATGGCGGCCAAGGAGCCAAGCTTCGGCACCTCTGACAATGTTGCCAACGTGACGCGAAATTTCGCACCATTCGGCATTATGGCGCTGGGTATGACGGCAGTCATTATTACCGGCGGCATCGACCTGTCGGTTGGCTCGGTCATGGGCCTTGTGGCCATTGTCGCGGGAATGTTCCTGACCCACGAATATCCCTGGTATGTTGCCTTTGCGATGGGGATGCTCGCTGGTTTGGCCTGCGGCGCATTCAACGGATATTTCGTGGCTTATGTGGGGATGCCGTCTTTTGTGGTTACCCTTGGCATGCTGTCAATCGCCCGCTCTCTGGCGGTGGTCATTTCCGGCAATCAGATGCTTTACAAATTTGGCCCCGATGCGCCGATTGTAAAAGCCATTGGCCAGGCTAAATGGCCGCTGCATGCTCCAATCGGCTGGGCGCCCCACTGGATGCCGCAATTGTCGTCGCATTTTTGGGTGATGGTGATCTTGGCACTCATCGCCGGTTTCATTTTTAATTTCACCGCATGGGCCCGGCATCTCTTTGCGATCGGCGGCAACGAGCAAGCGGCGCGGCTGACTGGCGTTCCTGTCGACTGGATCAAGTTCCAGACCTATGTTTTTTCCGCCGGCACCGCCTCGATCGCATCACTGCTAATCCTCGGCTACTCGGGCTCGGCGATCAACGCCATGGGGCAAGGCTATGAATTACGGGTGATCGCGGCGACTGTTATCGGTGGCGCCAGCCTGATGGGCGGCGGCGGCACGGCCTTTGGCGCGGTGATCGGCTCGGCATTTCTCGAAGTCATACGCAATGCGCTGCTGATGGCTGGCATTGATTCCAATTGGCAAGGCGCCTTCGTTGGTGCTTTCATCATTCTCGCGGTTCTTCTCGGCATGCAGACCGGCGGCAAGTCTTTGGTTGCCAGCTTGGTCGAAAGGATAATGCCGAAACAGCGCCGCTAGAAAAGACCGCGCGGCGTAATGCTGGCGGAGTGTTAAGACAACGGGAGAAGCAAAGATGAAAAAATATCTACTGACCGCGGCCGTCGCGCTTGCTGCGCTAACGGTTGCCGTTTCCGGCGCACAGGCGAAATTCACATTTGCGCTGGTGCCCAAGAACATGAATAATCCGTTCTTCGATCAAGCTCGCGATGGCTGCAAGAAGGCCGAAGCGGAGTCAAATGGCGCGTTCGAATGCATGTATATTGGTCCAGGCGAACACGGTGGCGGTGAAGAGCAAGTCCAAATCGTGCAAGACCTGGTGGCGAAAAAGGTTGACGGTATTGCCGTGGCCGTAGCCAACGCCGCTGCCATGGTGGTTGCACTTCAGGCGGCCAAGGACGCGGGCATTCCGGTGCTGACCTGGGATTCCGATATGCTTCCCGAAAATAAAGACCTGCGGCTCGCCTATATCGGCACGCATAACTACGAGATCGGCACCAACCTCGCCAAGCTGGCAATGCAGATCAAGCCAAAGGGCGGCACGGTATGCATTCAGTCGGGTGGTGCAGCTGCGGCCAACCACAATGAGCGCATGCAGGGCATACGCGACACATTGTCGGGTGTGGCTTCCGCTGCCTCGCCGGGCGATGTCTTGACCGGCCAGAATGGCTGGACCGAAATCGAAGGTTGCCCGCTCTATACCAACGATGATTTCCCGCTTTCGGTGCAGCAGTTTGAAGATATCATGGCCAAGAATCCGAACCTTGATGCCTTTATTCCGACCGGCGGATTCCCGCAATTTGTACCCGATGCCAACCGCGCTGCGGTCGAGAAGTACAAAAGCAAGATTGCCGACAAGTCGCTTGCCCTGGTGGTCGCCGATACGCTGCCAATACAGATCGACCAGATGAAGGAAGGCCTGTCGCTTGGCCAGGTCGGCCAGCGTCCGTTCGAAATGGGCTACATGACCATGAAAGCTTTTGCCGGCATGAAGGAAGGCAAGCCCGCTCCGGCCGATCCGAGCTACACCGGCCTTGATGTGTGTACACCCGAAACAGCCGATACCTGCATCGCCAAGTAAGCGTTCTGTTGCATTAATGAAAGGCGGGAGCCATCTCCCGCCTTTTTATCTGGAGGAGGTTATGGCTGGAATGTTTGCACTCGGCGGCCGTGTGGCGCTGGTGACCGGGGCTTCGCGCGGGCTTGGTTTCGCCATGGCCAAGGCACTGAAGGAAAATGGCGCCCACGTCGTCATCAACGCCCGCGACGGCGCCGCACTTGGTGAAGCCGCTGCGAGAATCGGAGCCGAGGCTCTGGCTTTCGATGTGACTGATAGCGCCGTCGCACGCGCCGCCCTTGAGGATATCGCCAAGCGCCACGGGCACCTCGACATTCTCGTCAACAATGCCGGCATCCAGCATCGCCGTCCGCTGATCGAGTGGGAGGACGATGATTTCGAGCGTATTGTCGCCACCAATCTTTCGGCGTGTTTCCGGCTGTCGCGCGATGCCGCGCGGCTGATGCTGCCAAATAAATTCGGACGCATCATCAACACGGGATCGGTCGCCGCCATTCTCGGCCGCCCGACCATTCACGCCTATGTGGCGGCAAAGGCGGGGCTGCATGGCCTGACGCGCTCGATGGCAGC
>JANLWG010000270.1:0-13173 GCA_031364405.1 Hyphomicrobiales bacterium | reverse complement strand
GGCAACTTGCCTCTCAAGCCCACCGATCGCGGATTTCTTTTGGGCGACGGAATTTTTGAAACACTGCTGGTGGGCAATCGCACCGCCTTGTGGCGCGAACCCCATCTCGCCCGCATGGAAAATTCCGCCCGCGAACTTGGTCTCCCCTTCGACAGTACCAAAATCAACACCATCATCGATCAATTGCTCACCCGCGCTCCTCCAGAAAATCAAGTGCTGCGTGTGACCCTCTCGCGTGGCACAACAACGCGCGGTCTCGCTGGTGATGGCACTGAACCAACCTTGTTGGTGAGTCTCGATCCCTTCGCCACCGGCCTGCTATTTCAGCCGGTGCGGCTCGCAACTTGCCCCGTCCGCCGCAATCAATTTGCGCCCTCCTCGCGCCTCAAAACGCTGTCCTGCATCGATGCCATCGCCGCCGCCCGTCACGCCGCAGCCCAAGGTGCGGACGACGCCCTGATGCTGAACACGAACGGCAACATTGCAAGCTCGACCATCGCCAATATTTTTTTGCTGAAGGACGATCAATTGATCACCCCCGCCCTCGATCAGGCCATTCTCCCCGGGATCATCCGCAGCGTACTCCTCGCTTCGCCCAACTTCCGCATGATCGAGCGCATAGTCAAACCTTCCGAACTCGCCACCGCCGATGCGGTCTTCCTCACCAACAGCCTGCGCTTGATCAGGCCGGTGATAGCGCTCGACAATATCCCCTTGGGTACCCGCAGCCTCGCCACCTTGATTGAACATTTGTGCGAACTGGCGCGCCAGCAATGTAGCCAGGATCCGCGATTGATTTGAGCCGCCGGGGAGACTAGGTTCCGCCCCGAATAACCAGGAACGCCACCCCATGAAATTCTTTGTCGATACTGCCGAAGTAACGGAAATCCGCGAGCTAGCCGATATGGGCCTGCTCGATGGCGTCACCACCAACCCGTCCTTGATCGCCAAGTCAGGCCGCGCCTTCAAGGAAGTGATTGCCGAAATCTGTTCAATCGTCGAAGGTCCGGTGAGTGCCGAAGTGACGGCACTCGATGCCGCCGGCATGATCCGCGAAGGCAAGGAACTGCGCAAGATTGCCAAGAACGTCGCCGTCAAAGTGCCGCTCACCCTTGATGGCCTTAAGGCCTGCAAGACGCTCACCTCCGAAGGCACCATGGTCAATGTCACGCTGTGTTTTAGCGCCAATCAGGCCCTGCTCGCCGCCAAGGCCGGTGCGACTTTCATCTCGCCGTTCATCGGCCGCCTCGATGACATTCATCTGGATGGCACCGAGTTGATCGCCGAAATCCGCCAGATCTACGACAATTATGCCTTCGATACCGAAATTCTTGCCGCCTCGATCAGAACGCCCCTCCATGTCAAACAAGTGGCCCTGATCGGTGCTGATGTCGCCACCCTTCCGCCCGCCGTGCTCAAATCCCTGGTCAAGCATCCCTTGACCGACAAGGGCATCGAGCAGTTCATGGCCGACTGGAAGAAGACCGGCCAGACGATACTGTGATCGTCGAACACGCCATTCTCAATGTGAAACCGGGGAAGGCAGCTGCGTTCGAAGTGGCTCTGCGCGAAGCCCTGCCACTGATCTCCGCCACGCCAGGCTTTCTCAACCTCGAAGTTCGCCCCTGCCTCGAAACGCCGGACCGATTTCTCTTGCTAGTCCAATGGTCCACGCTGGAAGCCCACACCCAGGGTTTTCGCGGCTCCGGTCGCTACCCCAAATGGCGCGCCCTGCTGCATCACTTCTACGACCCCTTCCCAACTGTCGAACACTACGGCGAGCCCATCGCCAGCGCCTGATCAGAAACCGTCAACCATTGCGGGGTAGATTGCCGCCCCATGTCAGGTACCGCGTTCACCTTCGCTCCCGATGCCGCCAGGGCTGCGGCCCAGTGGCTGTCGTCGCTCAAGTTCGAGCGGCGTGCGGCACCCAAGACGCTTGAGGCCTACGCCCGCGACCTCGGCCAGTTCGCCACCTTCCTGATGGATCATCTCGGCGATGCCCCAACCGTCGCCGATCTCGAATCTCTCGCCACCGCCGATTTCCGCGCCTTCCTCGCCAGACGGAGATCAGCTGGCGCCGAAAGCCGCACCCTGGCGCGCCAACTCTCCACCATCCGTTCGTTCTTCCGCTATGCCGAGCGCAACGGCCTGTTTCGCAATTCCGCCCTCTCCGCCCTGCGGTCGCCCAAATTGCCCCACTCCGTGCCAAAACCCCTGAGCATCGAGGCCGCCGCCCGCCTCACCCGTGCCGATGCTCTATCTACGGACGAAACTCCCAAATGGGTTCTCGCCCGCGATGCCGCCGTGTTGACCCTGCTCTATGCCTGCGGGCTTCGTATCTCCGAAGCCTTGGGATTGACACTGCGCGAATCGCGCACCGATCCCCTCGTCGTCATCGGCAAGGGCAACAAGACCCGCATTGTACCGGTGTTGCCGCAAGCCCGCGCCGCACTGGCAACCTACATGGATCTCTGCCCGTTCACGCTGAAAGAAAACGAGCCGCTGTTTCGCGGCGCGAAAGGCGGTCCCCTCAATGCACGGCTGATCCAGTTGCTGATCGAGCGCCTGCGCGGCGCATTGGGGTTGCCCGATACCGCGACTCCCCATGCGTTGCGCCATTCATTTGCCACTCATCTTCTTGGCAATGGCGCCGACCTGCGTGTCATTCAGGAGCTTCTCGGCCACGCCAGCCTGTCGAGCACACAGATTTATACCGAAGTGAACCGCACCCATCTGCTTGAACAATACCGCAAGGCTCACCCGCGCGCCTGATACTTGCAAATAGGGCCAGCACTTGGCTATCTCCCTCCCCATGCCCGCCATCGATAAAATTCCCTCCGGCACCAATCTTCCGAAACGAGCAACCGCCGCCATCATCGGCGGTGGTATCATTGGTGTTGCGACGGCACTGGAACTGGCAGAGCGCGGGCTCGATGTTGTGCTGTTCGAAAAGGGCGAGATCGCCGCCGAACAGTCGAGCCGCAACTGGGGTTGGTGCCGCCAGATGGGCCGCGACGCCAGAGAAATTCCGCTGATCTTCGAGTCGCTAAAACTGTGGCGCGGCATGAATGAGCGTCTGGGCGCCGATACCAGCTTCACCCAGTGCGGCATCGTCTATCTTTGCGAAACCGATGCGCAACTCGCGGCCAAGGAAAAATGGTATGCTGAAAATGCCAAGCCCTTTGGCCTCAACACCAAACTTATCTCCGGCGCTGAAGCCGAAAATCTCATGCCGGGCGCATCCCGCCAATGGCGGGGAGCGCTCTATACCTCCGCCGATGGCCGCGCCGAACCCTTCATTGCGGTTCCCGCCATGGCCTTGGCCGCGCGCCGCAAGGGTGCAAGAATTTTCACCAACTGCGCCGTGCGTGGACTCGAATTGCAAGCCGGCCGCGTCTCCGGTGTTGTCACCGAACTAGGCACTGTCGCCTGCGATACGGTGGTGCTCGCCGGTGGCGCCTGGTCGCGCCGCTTCTGCCACAATATCGGAATTGAATTGCCACAACTCGGCGTCGTCAACTCGGTGATGCGCACCGACGCTATCGATGCGGGCTTTACCCGCAGCGCATCTGGCGGAAAATTTGCCATCCGCAAACGCGCCGACGGTGGTTTCACCATTGCTCATCGGCATTTCTCCGTAGCCGATATTGTGCCCGACAGTTTTCGCCTGTTTCGCCGGTTTCTGCCCGCTCTGATGATGGACTGGAAGGGCGTCAAGTTTCGTCTCGGCAAACGTTTCATCGACGAAGCCCGGCTGGCGCGGCGTTGGCAACTCGATCAAATCTCGCCTTTCGAGCAGGTGCGCATTCTCGATCCGGAACCGGTACACGCCATTCTCGATGAGGCCGCCGCCGATCTGAAACAATGCTTCCCCGCCTTCGCCGATATGAAGATTGTTGAGCGTTGGGCCGGCGTCGTTGACGCCATGCCCGATATTGTACCCGTCATGTCGCCGGTCGAAAAACTGCCTGGCTTCTATCTCGCCACCGGTTTCTCCGGCCACGGCTTCGGCCTGGGCCCGGGCGCTGGTAAATTAATGGCGCAAATGGTGACGGGCGAAACACCCTGCGTCGATCCCGCGCCCTACCGTTATTCCCGTTATTTCGACGGCAGCAGTCCACGGCCCACAACCGGGGTATAGTTCGTTGATCCGTCAGACCCTTCGAGGCTCGTGTGCCGTTCGCACCTCGGGCTGCCGAGCCGGCAATCGAACAGGCCCAACGCGAAAGTCTGGCCATGGCAGTCCAATCCTGGGTTTCTGCCCGAAGATAACCATGCTGACAGTATAGCGGATGTTAATCGCGCTAGGCGTGAATCGCGCGGCCTGCCACCGCAAGGGCGGCTTCCCTGACAGCTTCTGAAAGGGTTGGATGAGCATGGCACGTGCGCGCCAGATCCTCGGCCGATCCGCCGAACTCCATCAGCACGGCGACCTCGTGGATCAACTCACCGGCCATCGGCCCGATGATGTGACAACCCAGCACCCGGTCGGATGCGGCGTCCGCCAGCACCTTCACAAAGCCATCGGTCGTCTGATTTGCCTTGGCCCGGCCATTGGCGAGAAACAAAAACTTGCCAACCTTATAGGCGATGCCCTCGGCCTTCAGTTCCTCCTCGGTGCGGCCGACCGCCGCGACTTCCGGCGTGGTGTAAACAACGCCGGGAATCACATCGTAGTTAACGTGTCCCGCCTGCCCGGCCAGAATCTCGGCTAGCGCCATGCCTTCGTCTTCCGCCTTGTGCGCCAGCATCGGTCCACGAATGACATCGCCCAGTGCGTAAATATTCTTCACCGTGGTTTCAAAATGCGGCCCCACCTCGATGCGGCCCTTGCCGTCACGCTTGACGCCAATCTCGTCAAGGCCAAGACCCTCCGTATACGGAACACGTCCCACCGCCACCAGCACCACATCGGCATCGATGGCCTCGGCAGCGCTACCCGCCGCGGGTTCTACCTGCAGCGTCACTTTGTCCTTGGCCTTCTTAGCCGACATGACCTTCGACGACAGTTTGAAAGTGAAACCCTGCTTTTGCAGCAGACGCTGAAAATTCTTCGCCACATCGCCGTCCATGCCGGGCAAAATGCGGTCGAAATATTCGATCACCGTCACTTTTGAACCAAGCCTGGCATAGACCGAACCCAGCTCAAGTCCAATCACCCCCGCCCCGATCACCGCAAGATGGGTTGGAATTTTCTTCAACTCAAGAGCCCCGGTCGAAGACACGATCTGTGTCTCGTCAATCTCGATGCCCTTCAAGCGCGCCACATCGGAACCCGTGGCAATCACGATATTTTTCGTATCGATCACCTGATCGCCAACCCGCACTTTGCCCGCTGCTTCAATCTTGCCCACACCGCGAAACACCGTCACCTTGTTCTTCTTCAACAGATAGTCGACGCCCTTGGTATTGCCGTCAATCGCCTCCTGCTTGAAACCCATCATTTTGGCGAGATCGAAACTGGGAGACACATTGATGCCCATTCTGGCGAACGAATGCCCCGCTTCCGCGAATAATTCCGAAGCATGAAGCAACGCTTTCGACGGAATACACCCGACATTGAGGCACGTCCCCCCATGGGTCGCCCGCTTCTCGACCACCGCAACCTTCAACCCCAACTGTGCTGCACGGATCGCGCACACATAACCGCCAGGCCCAGTGCCGATGATGGTAATGTCGAATTGCTCTGCCATCCTACAAATCCAACAATGCCCGCTGCGGGTCTTCCAGGCCTTCCTTCACCCGCACTAGAAACGTCACCGCTTCCTTGCCATCGACAATGCGGTGATCGTAGCTCAGCGCCAGATACATCATCGGGCGGATCACCACCTGGCCATTCACCGCAATGGGCCGCTCCTGAATCTTGTGCATGCCGAGAATGCCCGATTGCGGCGCGTTGAGAATGGGCGTCGACATCAGCGAACCATAAACCCCGCCATTGGAAATCGTAAACGTCCCGCCCTGCATGTCGGCGATCTGCAACTGCCCGTCGCGCGCCTTCTTGCCGTAATCCGCGATGGTCTTCTCGATCGTAGCCAGTGACATCTGATCGGCATCACGCACCACCGGCACGACGAGGCCCTTGTCGGTGCCCACCGCCACGCCGATATTGTAGAAATTCTTGTAGATGATATCTTCGCCGTCGATCTCGGCATTGACCGCCGGAATGTCCTTCAGCGCCTGAATGCAGGCCCGGACGAAGAAGCCCATGAAGCCCAGCTTGGTGTTGTGTTTTTTCTCGAACATATCCTTGAACTGATTGCGCAGCGTCATCACCGCCGTCATGTCGGCTTCGTTGAAAGTCGTCAGCATGGCGGCGGTGTTCTGCGCATCCTTGAGGCGCCGCGCGATGGTCTGCCGCAGCCTCGACATACGCACGCGTTCTTCCCGCGAACCATCGGCCGGTACAACTGGAACCCGCGCCACCGGTGCCGGTGCCGGCGGAATAACCGCGGGTTTTGCTTCCGCTGGTTTCGCCAGATGCCCGATCACGTCGCCCTTGGTAATGCGTCCGTCCTTGCCGCTTCCAGCAACGGCGGATGCATCGACCTTGTTCTCCGCCACCAACTTTCGCACGGCGGGCGACAGTGGCGCCTCGGCCTTGGCGGCCACCGCTTCAACCTTCTTGGCGGGAGCAACAGCACCTGCCGCCCCTTCCTCGATCGCCCCTAGCAGGGCACCCACATTCACCGTCGTACCCGGCTCAACCGCAATCGAGGCGAGCCTGCCCGATGCCGGAGCCGGCACTTCCACCGTCACCTTGTCGGTTTCAAGTTCGACCATCGGCTCATCCGCTTTCACCGCATCACCCACCTGTTTGAACCATTTGCCGATCGTAGCCTCGGTCACCGATTCACCCAGTGCCGGTACACGGAATTCTATCGCCATCTCGCTGCCCCTTATTTCTTGCTGTCGCCGAGCGCTTCTTCAAGGAAAGTTTTCAATTCCTTCAAATGCCGGCTCATCAATCCCGTCGCCGTCGAGGCCGAAGGCGGCCTCCCCGCATAACGCGGCCGTGTATTCCTGGCGCCCACATATTCGAGCACCCGCTCGATGTTGGGTTGCACGAAACTCCATGCCCCCATGTTGTACGGCTCTTCCTGGCACCATACGATTTCCGCGTTGGCAAACCGCGACAACTCATGGATCAGCGCCTTGTGCGGCCAGGGATAAAGTTGTTCCACACGAAGCAGATAAATATCGTCAATTCCGCGCTCCTCGCGTTCCTCGTAAAGATCGAAAAAAACCTTGCCCGAACACAAGACCACCCGCCTGATGTTGGCGTCTGCTGCCAGTTTGATCTTCTCGCCCGCGATAATTTCCGCATCATCCCACAACAACCGGTGGAACGATGTGCCATCGCCCATCTCATCCAGCTTGGAAGTTGCCCGCTTGTGGCGCAGCAGCGACTTTGGCGTCATGATGATCAGTGGCTTGCGGATATCGCGCTTCATCTGCCGCCGCAAAATGTGGAAATAATTAGCCGGCGTGGTGCAGTTGGCTACCTGCATGTTGTCTTCCGCGCACAGTTGCAGAAAGCGTTCGAGCCGTGCAGAGGAATGTTCCGGTCCCTGGCCCTCATAGCCATGCGGCAGCAGGCACACGAGGCCCGACATGCGCAGCCACTTGCGCTCGCCCGAGGAAATAAACTGGTCGAACACCACCTGCGCGCCATTGGCGAAATCGCCAAACTGCGCCTCCCACAGAACCAGCGTATTGGGCTCGGCCAGTGAGTAACCGTATTCGAAACCAAGTACGGCTTCCTCGGAAAGCATCGAGTTGATCGCCTCGAGTCTTACTTTCTGGTCTTTCACCAGATGGTTGATCGGTGTGTAGCGCTTTTCGGTTTCCTGGTCGACCAGCACCGCATGGCGTTGCGAGAAGGTGCCGCGCTGCACATCCTGACCGGAGAGCCGCACGGGGAGCCCTTCGCTGACCAGCGTGGCGAATGCCAGATGCTCGGCCATCGCCCAGTCGATACCAGCACCTTCCTCGATGGTCTTGCGGCGCTGGTCGAGCACGCGCTGCATGGTGCGGTGAACCTTGAAACTCTTCGGCACCCTGGTGAGCTTGAGACCGATGTCCTTGAGCTTCGCCACCGGTACGCCAGTCAGACCTTTACGCGGTTCCTCGTGGTCGTTTGCCGATTTCATGCCGGCCCAACGGCCATCAAGCCAGTCGGCTTTGTTGGCCTTGTAACCCTCGGCAACCGAGAAATCATTGTCGAGCGTCTTGCGGTAGCTGGCCTTCATCGCCTCCACCTCTTCCGCCGTCGTCACCCCTTCGGCAATGAGCCGTTTGGCATAGAGGCTCACCACCGTTTCGTGGCCGCCGATGCGCTTGTACATAATGGGCTGGGTGAAGAACGGCTCGTCGGTTTCATTGTGGCCAAAGCGCCGGTAACAGAACATGTCGATGACCACCGGCTTCTTGAACGTCTGGCGGAACTCGGCGGCAATCTTCGCGGCAAACACCACGGCCTCCGGATCATCGCCATTGGCATGGAAGATCGGCGCCTCGATCATCTTGGCGACGTCCGATGGATAGGGCGATGACCTGGCCCACAACGGACTCGTGGTAAATCCAATCTGGTTGTTGACGATGAAATGAATGGAGCCGCCCGAGCGGTGGCCGCGCAGGCCCGATAGCCCAAAGCACTCGGCAACAACGCCTTGGCCCGCGAAAGCCGCATCGCCATGGATCAGCAGCGGCAGCACCGATGTGCGTTCCCTGTCGCCGCGCTGGTCCTGCTTGGCGCGTGCCTTGCCAAGCACCACGGGATCGACGATCTCGAGATGCGAGGGGTTGGCGGTGAGCGAGAGATGCACGGTGTTGCCATCGAAGCTCCGGTCGGACGACGAGCCCAGATGATACTTAACGTCACCCGAACCCTCCACTTCGTCGGGCGTCGATGACCCGCCCTTGAATTCGTGGAAGATCGCCGAGAACGATTTCGCCATCACATTGGCCAGCACGTTGAGCCGTCCGCGATGGGCCATGCCGAACACGATTTCCTGCACGCCCAATTGCCCGCCGCGCTTGATGATCTGTTCCAATGCCGGCAGCATGGCCTCGCCGCCATCAAGGCCAAAGCGCTTGGTGCCGGTATATTTCACATTGAGGAAATTCTCGAAGCCTTCGCCGGCGATCAGCTTGGCGAGAATCGCTTTCTTGCCTTCGAGCGTGAATGTGATTTCCTTGCTGGCGCCTTCGATGCGCTCCTGAATCCACGCCTTCTGCGCCGGGTCGGAGATGTGCATGAATTCGACGCCGAGCGTGTTGCAGTATGTACGTTTCAGAATATCGACAATCTGCCGCACTGTGGCATTCTCAAGCCCCAACACCTTGTCGAGAAATACCGGCCGGTCGAGATCGGCTTCGCTAAAACCATAGGAGGCCGGATCGAGTTCGGGATGGACGACCGGCGCCTTGAGTTGCAGAGGATCAAGGTCCGCGGCCAGATGTCCGCGCATCCGGTAGGCCCGGATCATCATCAGGGCACGGACCGAATCGGTTGTGGCCTTGCGCACATCCTCAAGCGAGGGTTGGCTGCCTTGTTCCGCCGGCCTCGCCGCGACTTTGCCGGCCAGAACTTTTTCAGCCGGCCAGTTGCCGTCGAGCACTGAAACCATCTCGCCCGATTGCGCTATCGGCCAGTCGGCCCGCTGCCACGAGGGCCCCGTAACCTTGGCTTCGCTGTCCTCAAGTCCGGCAAAAAACTGCCGCCAGTGCTGATCCACGGCGACCGGATTGTCCAGATACTTGCCATAGAGTTGCTCGATGAACTGCGCATTGCCGCCATAGAGAAACGACGTCTGCTCGAAAGCCGTGGTAAGATCAGTCTTGTTCATCGCCGTGTTCTCCGCTTCCCACATTTCTCCCTCCCCCTTGCGGGGAGGGGTAGGGGTGGGGGTCTGGTGGTGATCGCCGGAGCGATCCCCACCCATAATCCTTCCCCGCACGGGGGAGGGAAATTCCATTCACTTCAATCTCTCAACCAGTGTCTTGCCAAGCAAAGCAGGCGATTCCGAGATGGCAATTCCGGCCCGCCGCATCGCCTCGATTTTCGATTCGGCCCCGCCCTTGCCGCCAGAAATAATGGCCCCCGCATGCCCCATGCGCCGTCCGGGCGGAGCAGTGCGCCCCGCAATAAATCCCGCCATCGGCTTCTTCACTTTGTTCAGCCGGATAAACTCCGCCGCATCCTCTTCCGCCGATCCGCCGATCTCGCCGATCATGATGATCGACTTGGTTTCGGGATCAGCGAGAAACATTTCCAGCATTTCGATGAACTCGGTCCCCTTCACCGGATCGCCGCCGATACCGACAGCCGTTGTTTGCCCCAAACCTTCCTGCGTCGTCTGGAACACCGCCTCATAAGTGAGCGTACCCGAACGCGACACGATGCCGACCGAACCTTTCCTGAAAATGTTCCCCGGCATGATGCCGATCTTGCATTCTCCAGGGGTAAGAACGCCAGGACAATTGGGCCCGATCAGCCTGGTCTTCGATCCCGTCAGCGCCCGCTTCACCTTCACCATGTCAAGCACCGGAATACCCTCGGTGATGCACACCACCAGTGGAACTTCCGCGTCAATGGCTTCAAGAATGGCATCCGCCGCAAACGCCGGCGGCACATAGACCACCGAAGCATCGGCCCCGGTCTTGAGCGCAGCCTCGGCCACCGTATCGAACACCGGCAACCCCACATGCGTAGTGCCACCCTTGCCCGGCGTCACCCCGGCCACCATCCGCGTTCCGTAGGAAATCGCCTGCTCGGTATGAAACGTCCCGTTGTTGCCGGTGATGCCCTGGCAGATGACGCGGGTCTTCTTGTTGACGAGAATGGACATCAGTAATTCCTGCCTATCTTTTTTTCGTCATCCCAGCGAAAGCCGGGACCCCGCTTCCTAAAATCTGTCATCGCCGGACTCGTTCCAGGGACCGGTAATGACAGCGTGTGGAACGTTTGATGCACCCACATTCAAGCCGCCGCTTTCACCGCTCGAACAATCTTCCCCGCCGCATCATCGAGATCATCGGCCGAAATCACATTGAGCCCACTCTCGCGAATGATCTTCTTGCCCAAATCCACATTGGTTCCTTCAAGCCGCACCACCAGCGGAACCTTCAACCCCACTTCCTTCACCGCCGCAATCACCCCTTCGGCGATCACGTCGCATTTCATGATGCCGCCGAAGATACTGACGAGAATGCCTTTGACCCTCGCATCCGCCGTGATGATCTTGAATGCCGCTGCCACTTTCTCCTTGGAAGCGCCACCGCCTACATCGAGAAAATTCGCCGGCTCCGCGCCATAGAGCTTGATGATGTCCATGGTCGCCATGGCAAGGCCCGCGCCATTCACCATGCAGCCGATCGAGCCATCGAGCGCCACATAGGAGAGATCGTGTTTCGACGCCTCGATTTCCTTGGGGTCTTCCTCGGAAAGGTCACGCAGCTCCTTGATGTCGGGATGGCGGTCCAAGGCATTAGCGTCGAAATTGATCTTGGCATCGAGGCACAAAAGCTGGCCATCCCTGGTCACCACGAGGGGATTGATTTCCAGCATGCTCATGTCCTTGGCGGTGAACGCCTGATAGAGTTGGCCGATCAGCTTCACGCATTGCTTGACGAGATCGCCTTCGAGCTTCAGCGCCGCGGCGATGCGCCGCCCCACGTAGCTTGAATAACCAGCGGCGGGATCGACCTGCACCGTCAGAATTTTCTCCGGCGCCGCCGCCGCCACTTCCTCGATGTTGACACCACCTTCGGTCGAAGCAATGAACGCCACCCGCGAAGTTTCACGGTCGACCAGGCACGAGAGATAAAGCTCGCGCGCAATCGCCGTGCCCTCTTCAATGTATAGCCGCTGCACCTTCTTGCCTTGAGGCCCGGTCTGATGTGTCACCAGCGTCATCCCCAGCATGCGCGTGGCTTCGGCGCGCACATCGCTCAAGGACTTCACCACCTTGACCCCGCCGCCCTTGCCGCGCCCGCCGGCATGGATCTGGGATTTCACCACCCACACCGGCCCGCCCAATGTTTCCGCCGCCTTCACCGCCTCATCGATGGAAAACGCCGCAAACCCCTTGCCGGTCGGCACGCCAAAGCCGCGCAGAACTTCCTTGGCCTGGTATTCGTGAATGTTCATGGGAATTACTCCGTCTACGGATCAGTTTACCGGTCAGGCCAGATCGGGTGCAATCACTTTGGCCGCCGCCATCAGCCCCTCGACCGCTGCCACCGATTTCCTGAACTCCGCCATTTCAGCAGCCGACATGGGAATTTCCACGATGCGCTCAACCCCACCCGCGCCCAGTACCACCGGCACACCGACGTAAGTGTTCTTGATGCCATATTGCCCGGTCAAATGCGCCGCGCACGGCAGCACCCGCTTTTTATCCTTGAGAAAGCTCTCGGCCATGGCGATCGCCGAAGTGGCGGGTGCGTAATAGGCCGAGCCAGTCTTGAGCAAGGCAACAATCTCGGCACCGCCATCGCGGGTACGCTGCACAATGGCATCGATCTTGGCTTGGCTTGACCAGCCCATCTTGACGAGGTCCGGCACTGGAATTCCAGCCACGGTGGAGTATTTCACCAGCGGCACCATGGTGTCGCCATGGCCCCCCAGCACAAAGGCCGTCACATCTTCCACCGAGACCTTGAATTCCTCCGCCAGAAAATGCCGGAAGCGCGAGGAGTCAAGCACACCCGCCATGCCCACCACCATATTGGTGGGAAGTCCTGAATATTTCTGCAGCGCCCACACCATCACGTCGAGCGGATTGGTGATGCAGATGACGAAGGCCTTGGGCGCATATTGCCTGATGCCCGCCCCCACCTGGCCCATCACCTTGAGATTGATGCCGAGCAGATCGTCGCGGCTCATGCCGGGTTTGCGCGGCACCCCCGCCGTCACGATGCAGACATCGGCCCCGGCAATGCCCTCATAGGAATTGGTACCTGAAATCCTCGCATCGAAGCCCTCGACCGGACCCGACTGGGCGATATCCAGCGATTTGCCCTGCGGCAGCCCCTCGGCGATATCGAAAACCGTAATGTCGCCCAGTTCCTTCAGGGCCGCCAGATGCGCCAGCGTACCGCCGATCATGCCGCCGCCGATCAACGCAATTTTATTCCGCGCCATGGGTGAATGTCCTTTCAGGG
>JANLWG010000162.1:0-6130 GCA_031364405.1 Hyphomicrobiales bacterium | reverse complement strand
TTCAGAAATCCATTTTAAGTTCAAAACCCAAAAGCCATTTTTGCTTCCAAAAATATCTCTGACCGGGGGGGGGCACGAACGCCAAAGCATCCGCCTTGAAGGCAGCAGGTGCCGCACATGTTGTGGTGACCGAGGAGCAGGACTTGGTCACGGCGATTAATGCGATCACAAACGGCAAAGGCGCTCGGATTGTATTTGATCCTATCGGCGGTCAGGGCGTCGACAAACTTGCGCAAGCCACCTCGCCGGGGGGCACGCTGATCCTGTACGGCGGGTTGAGCTTGGAACCCACAATTTTCCCGGTCGCCTCGGCCTTTATGAAAGGCCTCAGTCTAAGAGGCTATGTGCTGTTCGAGATCGTTGGCGACAAAGCTCGCCGCGAAGCAGCGATAGCCTTCATCACAAAGGGCTTGGAAGCTGGGACCTTGAAGCCGGTTATCGCCAAGACCTTCCCATTCGACAGCATTGTCGAAGCGCATCGATATCTGGAATCGAATGTCCAGGTCGGAAAGATTGTTGTCACCGTGGGCTAGCGCTAGCGCGGGTTGGAGAGCGGATGTGGAGCGCCGGTAGGCATGCTGTTGGCAAGCAATGTCGGGCTTCAAACCTAGCCTTTCGCACCGCCAATCCGATGGCGGTGCATTTCCAACTCATTAAGACAAAGGAGACACCATGACTAACGCGACAAATATCGAGACCAAGCACCTCAAGGTGGGTGACGTGAGCTACGCGTACCGTGAGCTACGCCCGACCGCGCTGGTGGAGGACGTCCACTCTAAGCCGTGTTTGCTGAGGTGCGTAGTGAGATATCCCGATCGAGAGCAATAGTAATGAAAACAGCATCGACAACGGCGTTACAGGAAGCCGGGACGATGTTCAGGAGAGACAGATGAGTGATGTAAAGTGGAAAGATGTACCGACCCGCACGGTTGACGTTGGCGGAGTGCCTTTTTCATATCGGGAACTCGGCCCGGATTCTGGCGTGCCAGTAATCTTCCTGCATCATCTGATGGCGGTGCTCGATGACTGGGACCCGCGTGTTATCGACGGCATCGCCGTGCATCGTCGGGTAATCGCGTTCGACAACCGCGGGGTAGGTGCGTCGGGAGGATCGGTACCGTACACCGTCGAGGAGATGGGGCGGGATGCCATCGCCTTTATTCGTGCGATGGGACTCAAGAAGGTCGACCTGCTCGGTTTCTCGTTGGGCGGCGGCGTAGCGCAAATGGTCTGCCTGCAGGCACCCGACCTGGTACGTCGGATGATCCTCGCAGGAACGGGGCCTCGGGGCGCCGGCGGCATCGACGAGGTCACCAGGATCGCTGTCATCGCCTACATCAAAGCGGCACTCACCCTGAGCGATGCGAAAAACTTCCTTTTCTTCCCTCGCACACCGGATGGCAAGCGTGCCGCGAAGGACTACTTGGCCCGGCTGAATGAACGCACCGAGGATCGTGACAAGGGCATCTCGCTGCAGGCTCGGCGTGCCCAACTGAAGGCCATTAGAAATGCGGGTCTGAGTGCTCCCGACGACCTCTCGGTCATTACTCAACCGGTTTTCGTGGTGAATGGCGACAATGACCTTATGGTCGACAGCAGTCATTCGGCCGACATGGCTCGTCGCCTGCCGAACGCCAAACTCACGATCTATCCGGATTCCGGACACGGTGGTGTCTTTCAGTACCACCAGGCTTTTGTGCCTGCGGTTCTGGACTTTCTCGGTGACTGATCTGACGAGCGTAGCCGCGGTGCCCATCAGCGATGCCTTCCCACACGACTGCTGTTCCTGACTGGCTAACGGCTCTGAACGCATGCAGGAGATAAAACTATGAACCCCGTTTGTTTGGTGATGGGTGCAGGCGCCGGCATCGGCGGCAACGTGGGCAAACGATTTGCCAAGGCCGGCTATCACGCTGTGTTGTGCAGGCGTAGCGACGAGCAAGGGCTCGAGCGGCTGGTAAAAGAGATTGAAACGAAAGGGGGCGTCGCTTCCGGCTTTCTCCTCAACGCGGTAGAGGCAAACAGCATCGAGGAACGCGTTGCCGCGGTCGAGAAAGATATTGGTCCCATCGAGGTTGTAGTGTTCAACCTTGGCGCACAGATCGGTGATCGTGTGCTCGCGGATACCACCTACAAGGCGTTCGAGATGGGTTGGCGACTCGCGACTTTTGCGCTGTTTCGCCTAGCGTCTGCAGTCTTGCCTCACATGGAAGCGAGGGGCCACGGCACGCTGCTCGTAACCTCGGCGACTGCAGCGGTGCGCGGGAATGCGGGGCAACACTCACATGCGGCAGCGATGGGCGGGCGCCGCATGTTGTGCCAGACGCTTAACGCCGAATTCGCACCGAAGGGCATTCACATAGCGCACATCCTGATCGACGGCGGAGTCGATGCGCCGGACACTCTTGGCAAGATGCTGGGGCCGGAACAATTCCAGCGGCTACGCGAAACACGCGGCCTGGAGCATGACGGCTTGATACTGCCCGAAAAGGTTGCCGAAACCTATTTTCACATCGCGGGCCAACATCGTTCAACATGGACGCACGAAATCGATCTGAGGGCATTCTCGGATCGACCGTGGTGGAATCACTAGCACACCGGGAACGCGTTATGACAAGGATAGAGTTTCATTACGATTTTGGAAGCCCCAACGCATACCTCGTTCACAAGGCCATTCCATCCATTACCGACAAGACAGGTATCGCGTTCGAGTACCTGCCTGTCTTGCTGGGCGGTGTCTTCAAGGCAACCAACAACGTGTCCCCGATCGTTTCACTGCAGGGCATCAAGAACAAGCCGCAGTACCAGAATATCGAGACGAGGCGGTTCTGCGCGACACATGGAATCTCGCCGCAAGTACCGAATCCACATTTTCCGGTGAACACACTCAAGATCATGCGCGGGGCTGTATTTGCGCGAGACCAGGACTACTACCTTGACTACATCGACGCCTTGTACGGCGGCATGTGGGAACAGGCGCTGAAACTGGACGACGATGATGTGATTCGGGCCACGCTTTCAGCTGCGGGTTTGCCCATCGAAGAGATCATGACAGGGATGGTTGACCCGACCGTAAAACAACGCCTGATCGAGAACACTGAGAACTCGGTCGGCCGCGGCACCTTCGGTTCCCCTACTTTGTTCGTAGGGGACGAAATCTTCTTTGGCAAAGACAAGCTGCGCGACGCCTTGGAAGCGGCGCAAGGATAAATTCTCGGATTTCTGCAGAGACTAACGGATGGCAAACCCAACGCTTGCGGCCCTTGTATCAGGCAAACATAGAAGCCAAAAAAACCTCGCGCGCAACGATGCGCGCCACCCGGTCGAGACGCTGGAGTTTTTCGGCCTGAAACCGTACATGACGGTGCTCGAAATTCTTCCAGCGTTAGGGTGGTACACGGAGATCTTGGCGCCCTATCTGGCGGAACGCGGACGCTTGTACGTCGCTCACTTTTCCCCGGATGGACTGATGCCATACATGCCCAAGGTGCTCGCGATGTTCGAAGACCGGATTGCTCGTGAGCCCGAGGTGTTTGCCAGGACCATCGTGCGACACATCAACCCGCCCAAGGAAATCAGCGTGATACCACCGGGCACCGCGGATCTGGCGTTGACGTTTCGCAATGTACACAACTGGATCATGGCCGATCAGGAGCACGAGTATTTCTTGGCGATGTTCCAGGCGCTGAAGCCCGGCGGGGTGCTCGGCATCGTGGAGCACCGTGCCAGGCCCGGCGCAAATATGGAGAGCATGCACAAAACCGGCTATGTCACGGAAGCCTACGTCAAGGAGATCGCGCAGCGCGCCGGCTTTGTTTTCGAAGCGTCCAGCGAAATCAACGCCAATCCCAGGGATAGTGCGGATCACCCGCACGGCGTTTGGTCGCTGCCACCTTCCCTGCGATCGGGTGACGAAGACAAATACAAAGCGATCGGCGAAAGTGATCGGATGACGCTGAGATTTCTTAAACCAACAGATTCCAAGGCAGGTGAACTATGAAACCTCTTGCACTTATTACCGGGGTGGGCCCGGGTACCGGATCTTCACTGGCGCGGCGCTTTTCCGCTGCGGGCTATCGGACTGCACTCATCGCACGCGACGCAGCCCGGCTCAACGCGTTGGCGAGCGAACTGCCGGACTCGGTCGCCCTGCCATGCGATGTCACCCAACCGGACGCGCTGGCAGCCGCGGTTCAGACAGCGGGACATGCTGACGTTGTTGTCCACAATGCAGTGGGCGGCGCCTGGGGTACATTCAGCGAAATCGATCCGGCCGTCCTCGAAGCCAATTTCCAGATCAATGTCATGGCGCTGTTACACCTTGCTCGCCTGACGACGCCATCGATGGTTAATGCGGGACACGGTTCGTTGATTGTGACCGGAAACACGTCGGCGCTTCGCGGTCGAGCGCGTTTCGCCGGTTTTGCACCAACGAAGGCCGCCCAGCGGATTCTGGCCGAGAGCATGGCTCGCGACCTCGGCCCCAAGGGTGTCCATGTCGCCTATCTCGTCATTGATGCCGTGATCGATGTTCCATGGACTCGCAAACTGCATTCGGACAAATCGGATGATTTTTTTATCAAACCTGATGCCATCGCAGACGAGGTATTTCATCTTGTCGGCCAGGATCGGTCGGCCTGGTCATTCAATTCCGAAGTGCGCCCGTTTCACGAGGTGTGGTAAGAGTGCCTACGGCGACCGAAAGGAATTTCCCATCAAGCCTTTGTAAGGCCGCGCGTGAGCGCATCCGCATCGTGGCGGCTGTCATGATCACCATCCCGGTGCTGCTGGCGCCGGCCCAAGGAGGGCGCCAATGAGCCGCCGGATACTCGATTCCTCGCCGCCGACTGACATCCGAGCTGCCGTCCGCGAGGCACCGGTGATCACGGAATTTTGGCAGCGGTTCTTTGATGGAGCGACACCTTGCTTCCGGAGGTCCTGGCAGGGAAAGTCCTCGGGCTAACCGTAGTGGATATCAACGCTACCCCCATACGGCCCAATTCGATGGCGGCCCATTCGCGACCTCAATCAACGACGAAGGAACCAGGATGACTAACGCGACAAATGTCGAGACCAAGCACCTCAAGGTGGGTGACGTGAGCTACGCGTACCGTGAGCTACGCCCGACCGCGCTGGCGGACCCCACGCCAGTGGTCTTCCTGCACCGCTTCCGCGGCACGTTGGACGATTGGGATCCTGCATTCGTCGACGAGCTCGCCACGACACGCCACGTCATCCTGTTCAGCAACGCGGCTGTTGGCTCCTCTACTGGCACTCCGGCCAAGGACGTCGACGAGAAGGCACGCAATGTCGCTTCGTTCGCTCGCCAACTAGGCTACGAGCAGATAGATGTCCTGGGGTTTTCGATGGGCGGCTTCGACTGCCAGGCTATTGCAATTCAGGAGCCCAAGCTCGTCCGCAAGGTGATCGTGATCGGGAGTGGGCCTGCGGGCAACGCTGAGACAGCGCCTCCGACCGATATCGTGTTTGGCATTGCCTTGAAGGAAACCTACGCCTTCGAAGACATTCGCTACCTGTTCTTCGCTGAGGGACGCGAACAGGAAACGCAGGCCTATATAGACCGCATGACCCTCCGCAAGGATCGCGAACCGGTCGTTGGCACGCAGGTCATCAGCGCGATGGTGGAGTCAGTCTCTGCATTCATGGAAGGCAAAACCGACCACTACTCGCGCCTGGGGCAGTTGAAGCAGCCGGTTCTCATCATTTCAGGCGACAGGGACCCCTTCTTTCCACTGAAGAACACTTGGTTGCTCTATCGAGAGCTTGCGAATGCGCAGGTAGCCGTGTATCCACTCGCCGGCCACGCGCCTCACCAACAGCACCCCACCGAGGTCGCGGCGGAGGTGGAGCGCTTTCTTTCCAGGAAGTGATCAGGTCGGCTGGGCGCTCGCGCCACTCCTAAGTCCACCAGTATTTTCAAGGCAGTTTACATGAGGAGAACAACTGGGATCATCATCAGCACCCGGTTGAGGTTGCAGTTAGATTGAATATTTTTTAGCGACGTCTTGACGTTCGCCAAGGAGATTTCGTGCCACTCATCATCTGCAATACCCGTGCAGGCATGGACTGCGCGCTGAAAGCCAAGGTGGCTTCAGCTATCACCGAGGTC
>JANLWG010000131.1:0-2507 GCA_031364405.1 Hyphomicrobiales bacterium | reverse complement strand
CAAAGTCGATATTCATATAACCGCCCCAGGCTTCGACAGAGAAATTGCCCAGATAGAGTTCGGCTTCCGGCCCCACGTAATAAACGTTGGCATCATTGGAAAAACCGGCACCGCCCACCACACCCAGCAGGTATGAGTTGGGATCGCGGGCAAAGAAATGCAGGTTGCCGCCCACCATGGTATCGCTAAAGATATTGACTGCGGCCAAGTCAGCCTGCATGCCAAACATGTCGCCTAAGGGAAAGCTGAGCGAGGCCCCACCGCGTAAAAGAGCATCGCTGCTGAGATCATGTATATTGGCCCAGCCAGCCCCCAGCTCGATCTTGCCATTGACAGCGGATACCGCAGGCAACACCCCGGGTCCGGCATCGGCAGCATTTGCCACGCCGGCGAACAAGGCCGCCGCCATTGTGCCGCTCAAGATAAAGCTGACAAACTTGATATTTTCCAAGGGCACCCCCGACTGACTCGCCAATTCATCACGGCGAGTTTTTCTATGACCGATCAATGATAATTCGCCAGCAACAATCGCGCAAGCCAGATACATCCAGCAATTTCAAAGATTTCTGCGCTGCGTCAATCTGGCCACAGGTGTAGCTTGATGAAACAGTGCCTAACCGGAACGCCAGCCAAGAATTGCCAAGGTGAACTTATTTTACAAAGGTCAATCGCAATCCGGCAATACCGGCGGCAATATTGAGGCCGGTTTGGGCCTGCACACTCACCGGCTGCAGGGTGACCGTTTTCTCAAAACCGCCAATCAGCACATTGGCGCCAAGCCCGGCGACCACCGTGGCCTCGGCCGAAGCCCCGCCGTAATTACCCTGCAGTGCGCCACGCTTGGTCTTGCCCGGAGCAAACACCGCCCAGGCGACAACCGATTGACTGGTAACGCCAATATCAATTCCGAGTTTACCGATCGAGCCCCGATAGTGCTCGTCCTTACCGCCGCCGGAAGGCTGGAACACGCAATCAACGGCTTTGGACGAACCAATGATGTAGCCGACGCCGCCCGCAATGCCGCACGACAGCAATCCAATCTTGATGCCGCTGTTGGCCTCGGCCGCCGGGGCGGCAATAGCAAGGGCGATAAGAGCTGTAATGACAAACTTCTTCATGTGAAAATCCTTTGTGAGCCGTCGTATGCTGTTTCATCTCTCAATGTGACCAGATTGCGACTCTGGTCAAGAAGCCCGGCATCTCGTTGACTTACCCCTACATTGATTGCACTTGCGGTTTTGTGCAACTGCCACCATGTTCGCCAAAACGGATTAGGGGCCAGATGGATATTTCAACTGCAAGCATGCTGGCCATCGGCCAGATTATCTGGATTGACCTGTTGTTGTCGGGCGATAATGCGGTTGTGATCGCACTGGCTTGCCGTTCGCTGCCTGACCGCCAAAAGCGCTGGGGTATCTTGCTGGGTGCGGGTACAGCCATTGGGCTCCGCATCGTGTTTGCCCTGTTGATTTCACAAATACTGTTGGTGCCGTTTCTGATGACGGTGGGCGGCGTAATGCTACTGTGGATCGCCGTGAAATTGCTCAAAAGTGAGGGCCCCGGAGAAAAGAACATCGCCGCGCCCGACAAACTGTGGCAGGCCGTTCGCACCATAGCATTCGCCGACGCGGTCATGAGCCTCGACAATGTGGTTGCCATTTCGGCGGCATCGGGCGGTAACTATTGGCTGTTTATTTTCGGGTTGGCAGTTTCTATCCCGCTGATCGTCGTCGGCGCCACCCTGATAACCGAGTTAGTCAGTCGCTTCCCGCTCTTCGTCTGGGCAGGCGCTGCCCTCCTCGGCTGGATCGCCGGCGAGATGATTGTCAAGGACCCGGGCCTGCACGAACTCGGCCTGACGGCCGGCACCACAATGCATTACATTGCCGCTGCCGCCGGAGCCGTCTTCGTCATACTCATCGGCTACTGGCTGAAACGCCGGGAAGCCCAAGCCGAACCGGCCTAGGCACCGCCTGAAAGATAGTCGCGCTTGCCAATTTCCACCCCGTTGTGACGCAGGATGTCGTAGGCCGTGGTGATATGGAAGAAGAAGTTGGGCTTGGCCCAGGTTTCCAGGTAAGCCGCGCCGGGGAAACTGAATTCCCTGGTGCCCGCCTTGAACGAAATCGTCCGGCTCGCGGCGCCTTCGAATTGCGATTTAGTCAGTGTGCTGAGAAAATCGATGGTCTTGGCGATGCGCGCTTGAAGTTCTGGAAAAGTCTTCTCGTCATCGGGGAAACCCGGAACCTCAATGCCGGCCAGACGCGCACCCGCTCCCTTGGCCGCGTCGCTGGCGATCTGCACCTGGCGGGCCAGCGCCAGCATGTCGGGGTAGAGCCGCTGCGAAATCATCACCGCGGGATCGATCTTCTTGGCCGTGCAATGCTGCTCGGCCTTCTTCAGAATAGCCGAAAGCGACTTCAGAAAATGCACGAACACGGGGACGGAACTATCGAACATGATTCAGGTTTCCTTATCTTAGGTTGCCGCAAAATCGTTGAATACGC
>JANLWG010000263.1:0-5767 GCA_031364405.1 Hyphomicrobiales bacterium | reverse complement strand
CATCCGTGGCATGGCCCGCTTCTTTGGCTGGGACTATGTAGGCACCATCGCCATGATGCTGGCAACGGGCGCCGCACCGCTTATCGTCCTCAATCTGGCGGGCCCCGATGCAATCGCTGCTTACTACCTCGCCTGGACCATCGCCTATTCCTTATATTTGATCGGCAGATCCATGGGCGTCTCGTTGCTGGCTGAGGGTGCTGCCAACACGGACCGCATCGGTGTGCTGGCGGCGGACGCCCTTGTGCACACCATGCTTTTGTTGGCCGTTGGCTTGGTATTTGTGATTGCCGGCGCACCGCTGATCATGGCGCTGTTCGGCCCGCACTACGCGAAAGAAGGAGTGGGGCTTCTGCGGGTTCTTGCTCTCTCGTGCCTGCCGTGGTCGCTGGTTACGATTTATCTGGCGGTCGCCCGCGCCAATGGCCATCTGATTATCGTCGCCATCGTCCAGATAGCAACGCTTGTTCTTGCGTTGGGTCTGGGAACCGAACTGGTTCATACCATGGGTGCATTCGGAATGGGCCTGGCCTGGCTGGCGACCCACACCATCGTCGCCGTCAGTATCGCGGTCTATATCCACTTGCGCAATGGCTCCGGCCTGGCCGTAGACTGGATGCTTGGCCTGGCTTCATCGTGCGCCCGGCTGGCCTCCATACTTAAGCGAAGCCGGACAATGGTGCCGGATGGGATTTTGCAGGAGCCCGCTATCAGAAGTTTGCTCAGGGAAACTGGCGAGCCCGGAGTTGAAACGTGGCAAGTGCATCGCGTCGTCCCGACGAAAAGCGATGTGCTCACAATTTTTGTTGGTGCTCCACAGGTTAGCCAGTCACTGAATTTTCCCCGGTATGTTTTGAAGTTGTCAACCAGTCCCGTGGGTGTCGCCGCGCTTCACCGCTACCGCGAGCAGCAACAGCGTTTGAAGCATGATCGCCGGTTTGCTGGCGTTGGCGCGAAGTTTCCCGAAATCCTCTCATTCGGGCAAGTCGGCGAAAGAATTCAATTGATCGAGCGGTTTTTGCCGGGCGAGGATGGCCGGACCACCGTTCTTCGTCCCGGCAAGTGGCAAGGTGCACTTGCGGCGGGACAGCAAACCATGGCGGAATTGCATAGTTTGACGGCAACATCTACGCTCGTTACCGAGCAGTGGCTGGATGATTGGATTGATCAGCCAGCCAGCCTTCTAATGCGCCCCATATGTTCGCTGATGAGCATGGCGCAGCGGCGCGAAGCCATCGCAGTCTTTCTCGAAGAGCAACATCGGTTCTGGCACGGTAAGAAAGTTCTTCTTGGTCTCGGGCACGGTGATTACTGGGCGGGCAATATTCTATTTGAGCCAGACCTCAAGGTTGCGGCGATCGTTGATTGGGAAGGTGCCAGGCAGGATGCGCCCCCCGGATTTGACGCATATTATCTAGCGCTGACATCGCGGACGCTGCTCACCGGGCAGGATATGGGTCAAATCGTGCGCGGCATGCTGCGGAACCCGCGCTTGACATCGGAGGAGAACAATTGGATGGCCGCACCGGGTCATCAACTCGCCAGCACCACCAGCTGGGCAAATACGCCCGCTGCGATCCACGCCATGACCGGACTGGCTTGGCTGCATCATGTTTGCGCTGTAATGAGGGCCTCGGGGAAATTTTCCAGGAGCCGGCTGTGGTCCGCTTGCAACATCGAACGGGTTCTGCAAGTTTATCTCAAGTCATCCAGCGGCAGGTCATCCTAAATGGTTAGTATACCGCGGATCAAGGCGGTAAAGCCAAAATCGTCGAAGGATGTCGCGGCACAAATTGCCATTGATAGAGCCACTGCTGAGTTGGAAATTGCCGCAGTACCCGTCGCTGTTGCGGAACCTGCCGTACCATCGCGATTGAGCGCCGGAATTTCCGCGGGCTGCCTGATCATCGCGCTGGCGCTCTGGGCATTTGGTCTGCCGGGCATAGACCCCGCCAAGCTGAATGATATTGGCATCATATCGATCCTTTCCTGGCCGGTCTGGACTGCACTTGCCCTGATAGCGATTGGCTTTTCGCTGACCCTGAGGCGGGAGTTTTCTTCGGGACCACTGCCTTTTCTTCATCTGGTCGCACTGGTATTGGTGCTCCACGCGACACCGGCCATTGTCTATCAGGCGGCGCGTTATTCGTGGACGTGGAAGCACCTCGGCATCATTGATTATATTCAGCGGCACGGCGCCGTCGATCCGACGATACGTTTTGGCGCCGTCTATCACAATTGGCCGGGCCTCTTTGCAATCACCGCATGGATCGCCAACGCACTTGGAATTGGTTCGGTGGAGCTTGCTGACGCAGTTCGTTTTGCGCCGCCCATACTCAATCTGCTTTTTCTCACGGCGCTGATTTCGATCTATAGAAATTTTACCGGTGATCCGCGTCTGGTATGGGCTGCGGCCTGGATTTTCATTGTAGGAAACTGGGTCGGGCAAGATTACTTCTCACCGCAGGGCGTAACGTTATTCCTTTATCTGCTTGTGATTGCCCTGTGCCTTGGTCCGTTGCGCAGCAGATTGGAGTGGACCAGAAATTCAACCACCCGTCTTGCCAGCTACGCCGCTTTCTATGTGAACGCAGTTTCGCGAGGTTCCGGGGCGGCTGATTGGCAATCCGGCGCTATGGTACGGGCGGCGGCGGCCTGTACCGTCTTGCTGTTGATCTTGGGCATCGTCGCCAGCCATCAATTGACACCGGTAGCGCTTATCCTGGCATTGGCCGGCCTTGCGATGATTGGCCGGCTTAACATTGGGTTTTGTATTTTTGCAGTAGTTGCCGAGATGTTCTGGCTGCTCTATTTCGCCAGCCCATTCGTGGCCGCTAACCTCGCCGGGGAACTTGAGGTTTTAGGGCAGGGAGTGGCCAAGGCCACCGACCGCCTTGTTGATACCTCGGTGGTTTCTCCGGGCCAGATCTGGGTGGTTTTCATTGGCCGCGCCTTGACTTTTTCGATTGGACTGGCCGCACTCCTTGGCGGTCTGCGCCGGCTGCTTGCCGGCTGCCGCGATGGTCCGGCGATTGTGCTGGCTATTTCACCCATCCCAATGCTGGCGAACTCTTATGGCGGGGAAATCCTGTTCCGGGTTTACCTGTTCGCGCTTCCCTTCCTCGCCTTTTTTGCCGCCGCATTGTTCTTTCCGTCGGCAAGCGCTGGCCGTTCTTGGCGATCAAGAGTACTCTTTGGCGGCCTCGGAGTGCTGCTGGCGATCGCCTTCCTGTTTGCCAACAACGGCAAGGACCGGCAGTATACGTTTACCTCAGCCGAAGTTGCCGCCGCCCGCTGGCTTTATCAGAGTGCGCCACCCGGCACTCTGCTTATTGAAGGCGCGCGCTCCTATCCCGGACAATTTCTGAACTACGAGAATTTCAGCTACCTTCCGCTCACCGAGGAAAGACCGGAACAACGCGCCCAAATCCTTCGCGATCCGGTAGGGATTTTCGCCAGATGGCTAGGAGATCCGCAATGGAAGGCGGGCTATGTCATTATTAGCCGCAGCCAAAAAGCCTATGCCGATGCCCAGGGAATTTTGCCGCGGGGTGCTTTGGATCGAATAGAGCAGGCGCTTCTTGCCTCGCCGCGCTTTGTCGTCGCCCACGCCACCGAGGACACCCTCATATTTGCGCTGCATCCAACTGTCGGCCGAATGGGCCCGTGGGCAAAGTGAACGGGATCGAGCAACAATAAATTTCCAGCCATTTCCGCCATGAAGTCCGGATCATCGAATGTTTACGCAGCCGGTGGTGCTGCCAGTGCGGGCAACTTGGAAAAATGCGAAAGATCAGGCGGCTTTGGTCTTGTCGGCCTTGGCTCTGGTTACTTCGCCCCGCGATTGTGCCTCCTCGACAATACGTTTCGCCTGCGCCCGGGCCTGATCAATAATATTTCCCGCATCTTCTTGCGCTTTGAGCAGCGTAGTGGCGTAGTCTTGGTTGGCTTCGCTCTGGCCGCTGTTGGCATTGCCGTTGATCGCCAGCACAAGTTTTTCCGCCGCCGCGCGATAGTCGGTCAACAGGGTTTGGGCAAACTCGTCTTGCGCATGGCTCAATTCATCGGACGAACTGCATTGCATCAGGCGCATTGGAAACGTCGACCAATATTGCATGCGCTTGCCGCACAGGGACGCAATTTCGATATTCCACCGCCCCATTGCCTGAACCCATGAGGCGGCGGATGTCGGCCCGCCGCCTGCTGGCGAATCTCGATCTGCCATTGGATTTTCTTTGATTGGTGAAGTTGTCATCGGCGTTACCTCGATTGGGTTGAACTGACGCAGCAACTCAAAATCAAAGGCGTACGCTACATACACACAATAACCCCAGTTACGCTTGCTTCAGCAAGTCGTCTCCGGATCGGAGAAACAACAATCAGATTAAGATGGCAGCATGATGACGGCGATTGCGGTTTTCCACTATTTGGTTGCAACTTCCGGATGCCACGATCCCAAATTTCCTTTGGTAATCCGTCCGGAACCGGTTACCCGTTGTGCCCGGCAATTGACTTGGCCGCCTTGGCCTTCAGCTGACTCGCTGCCATCGCATAACCGCCTGAACCACCATCGATAAAATGCATATGATCGCGGGTCAGTGGCGACGGCACGATGCATGTCATCAGGGCTGAGTTCTGCCGGTGAATGCCGTAGACGCAGATTTTCTTGCGGCTTGCGGCTTCAAGCAGGTCCTCAATCTGGCGGGATTGCGCGATGCTCAGATCGACTGTCATCTTCAACCCATCGTCGAACTTTCGAAAATCCGAGTTTTGCGCCACATCCCGGCGATAGAGCTTTGGATCGAAACGGCCCAAACGCAAATTAAACTTGTCCAACATCACTCCCAGAAAATTCTGAAGGACAATGATAATTCTGTACCACAGGCGGCGGCCTTTTGGCGTTCTCGCGCGCGCTTCAAAATCGGCACCGCGCGGCGGAAAATCGAAATTCGGTCCCGCCTCCGGCACCGGATGACCACTCCTCTCCTGGCCGTCCGCCAGCGCCACCACGTCGGCAACCAGTTGCTCGAACTTCTTGCCGCTGCCAGCAGGACCTGGGATGGCGATTACCGAGAGTATTTCGCCGTGGCGCGCCACAATCGGACTCCACCGGCACGACAGTCCGCTGAGATCAGGCCGTGTTCCGGAAGGAGCCGGTGCGATAACAAAGCGCCCCGACCGCATTTCCTGTTCCGCCCAGCTTGCGCCGCCACCTGAGAACATGGCGTAAAAAACCTCGGCTCCCGCCTGCAACTTGGCCACCCGGACATCAAGCCCGTGGGCGCGAATATCGCGCATCGGAACAATCGCTATGCGAAGGGTCAATTGCATTTCATCGGCAACCCAGGCCTGGACGGCGGCAAGTGCCTCACGGGCTTTTTGTTCGGCCGCTCCGGGAACCGCGATCACCGCGCCGTCGCCGCCAAATATGAATGGAATATCCATATGACCGAGGGCATTCAATGTCGCCGAGATGACGCTCGCACCCGCCATATTGACGGCCTTGTAGCGCCCAGCCTTGATCGCCACGGTTGATCCAACGATGTCGGATGTCGCCACCAGCCAATCATCGGGCAGCGGCCGGTAGTAGCCGGGGTCGGTAACCCCTTCGAATTGCGCGAAGGCCGGCAAGCTTGCGTAGAAACTGTCACTCACGGTAGCATCTCCCGGGTTCTGTGCGCGAACCCAAGTCGGTTGAATAGCTTTAGTCACGGCCGCCACGTCTGGCAATCTGTTTGCCGGCGTCAGGCTTGTTCAAAAATCCCGG
>JANLWG010000262.1:0-4821 GCA_031364405.1 Hyphomicrobiales bacterium | reverse complement strand
TTTCGGCCTGCAGGATATTTCCATGCGGCGGCGCTTCATCGACGCGGAGGAGGGCGGCGAGGAGAGGCGGCGGCGCGAGCACAAACGCCTTGATGCGCTGGTTGCCTATTGCGAAGCGCCCAGTTGCCGCCGTCAAAGCCTGCTTGGTTATTTCGGCGAGACTTCCGCGCCATGCGGCAATTGCGATGTCTGCATCGATCCCGCCGAGACTGTTGATGGCTCGGCCGAGGCCGCCGTGATTTTCGAAACCATGCGGCTCACTGGCGAGCAGTTTGGTGCTGTCCATATCGTCGATGTGCTTGAGGGCAAAGCCAATGACCGGGCGGTAGCACTGCATCACACGCAATTGCCGGTCTTCGGTCTGGGCAAGGATCGTAGCCGCAGCGAATGGCTATCGCTCATTCGCCAACTGGCCGGTGGCGGATTTTTGACGGTTGACATTGTGGGATTTGGCGGGCTGTCGATCTCGCCCAAGGGCCAGGCGCTATGGCGTGGCGAGATCGAATTCCGCTACCGCCCGCATATTGCGCGCGCAACCAAGAAAGCCAGGCGCGCCGGGCGCATGGCCGCCGCCGTCGCCAATGACGGCGTTTCAGATGAGTTGTTGCAGAGGCTGAAAGCCCTCCGCCTCAAGCTGGCACGCCAGCGCAAAGTTCCAGCCTATGTGATCTTCGCTGATCGCAGCCTGATCGACATGGCATCGCGCGTGCCACTCAGCCGCGAAGATTTTGGCGCAGTGCACGGCGTCGGCAACGCCAAGCAGAAACAGTTTGGCGACGTGTTCATTGCCGAGATTCGAAACTTCGTCGCGGCCACAACCATCCGCTAGTTTCAGAGTTTACCGTGTGTTTACGACGCCGCGCAGAAGCCCGACGTGACGCTTGACAAAAAATGGAATGAGTCCATCATCACAACTATCGCCGTGCGGAAAATCACCGGATGGCGGAGCGAAACAGCAAGAGGAGGAAACATGACGCCACCTCAGCATGACCTGGGATCGCCATAGAACGCGCGATCACTTACCGGCAAGCGCGCTGCAGCAATCTTTCGGCGCTGGTCCGGTTTGCAGCTTACATAAATAATCTGCGTGCGAGTTGATTTGAGATTGTCTCAACACCTCGCGATGATCCGGTGCAAACTGGATATTCTCAAGTAACATACTCGAACCACCGAGGGCCCCGCCGGCGCAACCAATGTCGCGGCGGGGCTGTTTGTTTAAGCGGCAGAAACCGCGTTGGCGGTATCATGAATTCGTTACACCGGCAAAAAGGCGAAAACTTTGCCGTTTCAATCCGACCAGAAAGACCCCAAATTTAATTCCCCAGCAGCTCATCGCGCAATGCGGAAACCGCATTGGCGTGGGCGTCGAAGCCTTCGTAGCGGGCGATTACCTGGGCGTGCCTCGCCTGTTCGGCATAACCGCCGCGAGTTACTTCGGCCACCGAAGTGCGCTTCATGAAATCATGGACCGAGAGGGCTGAATAAGTTCTGGCCCAGCCGCCGGTCGGCAGCACATGGCTTGGTCCCACCACGAAGTTGGCTAGCGTCGAGGGGGTGTATTCACCCAGCAGCACTTCGCCCGCATGTTTCACCAGCGCCAGATAATTGCGCGGTTGCTTCGACAGGATTTGCAGATGCTCGGGCGCATAGTCGTTGATAAAGGTAAAGGCTTCCGCGGCATCGCGCGCCAGCAGTATGCCGCCACGCGACGACGACAGCACGGCCTGGGTATAGGCCACGCGCTGCGCCCCCATCCGTGACCAATATTCAGGGATCGCCGCAATTGCCGCACGCGCGACTTCTTCGCTGGTGGTGACGATGAAGGCGGAGGAATCCTCGCCATGTTCCGCCTCGATCAGCAGATCGAGTGCGGCAAGGCGGCCATCGGTTGTGCCGTCGGCAAAGACGATGCTCTCGCTTGGCCCCGCCGGTGTGCCGGTATCGATTTGATCGCAAAGCAGGCGCTTGGCCGCCACCACCCACGGCGAACCGGGGCCAACAACCTTGGCGTATCTGGCGATCGTCTGGGTGCCGTAGGCGACAGCGGCAATGCCTTGTGCACCCCCCGCCTTGTAAACCTTGGAAACGCCGGCAGCCGCGGCCGCCACCAGTGTAGCCGCGTCGACGTTGCCATCTGGACCGGGCGGCGTGATGATGCAGATATCGGGAACGCCCGCGACAGATGCCGGAATGCAGGTCATCATTACCGAACTGGGAAACGAGCCCTTGCCGCGCGGAATGTAACAGGCAACGGAAGGAATGGGCAGCGTGCGGTCGCCAGCGAAAACCCCGGGGCTGATCTCCTCCGTCCACATTTCCGCGGGCTTTTGCCTTTGATGAAACCTGGCGATGTTGGCCGCAGCATAGGTGATGGCTTCGAGCACCTCGGGCTCCAGCGCCGCGCGCGCCCGGGCAAAATCCGCCGGCGTTGCAGCGATTGTTGCGGCGGTCACCGGCGCCTTGTCGAAAATTCCGGCAAACCGCGCCAATGCTGTGTCGCCTTCAGCACGCACCGCCTCGATGATCGGCTTTACTTTGTCGAGATATGGCGAAAGATCGCTTTCGGTCCGCTGCAAGAGCTTGCTTCGCTGCGCGGCTGAAATCTCCGTGAGCTTGAGAAAATTGATGTCCTGTTTCATCGGAACTTTGTTGACGGAACTAACGCCGGTCAGGAGCTTTATCGAGAGCTGCCACCCACGGATACTTGCGGGTTTCCTCATCATCGTAACCCAGATTTTTGACCGTCGCACTCGCACCCACGTCGCGCGCTGACTCATATTCCGTGCCGATAACCCGATCGACAATGTTGGTGACGATGCCAAAAT
Source organism: Hyphomicrobiales bacterium (assembly GCA_031364405.1). Taxonomy (GTDB): domain Bacteria; phylum Pseudomonadota; class Alphaproteobacteria; order Rhizobiales; family Aestuariivirgaceae; genus Aestuariivirga. Next base: position 1,996 of record JANLWG010000262.1, on the reverse strand, counting down.
TACCGGTCTCCGCATGGAAGTGGTGGAGCAGGTGATGGCGGCGCATATACTGCATGATGGCCGAGTTGAATTTGACCGGCAGATGCGCCGCGCAGTGAAAAAATTCGTAGATGATCAAGGCAACAAATCCGCCGCAGGCCGCACTCACCGCACCCGGCAAGCCGAAGGCCAGGTAGCCGATGGGCAGCGTTGGCACCAGCACGGCGGGAATGGTCGTATAGGGTGCTCCGAACAGCACGCTGAAGTCATTGGGGTTCATGTGGTGAGCGTAATGGATGCGGCGCCACAGTGGCGCTGTCCACGGCATCCGGTAAAGCCGCCGGCTGTGCAGCACAAAGCGGTGCAGGCAAAATTCGACCAGCGGGTAGATAGCCGCCACAAGGGCCAGCGATCCGGCCAACTGCCACCAACTCTCAATCAGCATCACGCTGGCAATCGCCAATATCACAATCACCGCGAGATAAAGCATTGTCGCCTGATGGCTGAAATAGATCACCGCAAATTTCCCACGGCTGAGCGGTGTCTTGGGGTCGACAAGTTTGGCCCAGTTGTCATCGTTGTTCAAAAGCTGCACTCAGTTAACCTCCGCGCAACAAAGCTATTCCGCCATAGCCACTCTCTATAGTCTGCCTGTCATTGAGGCAAGATACCCGGATGCCACAGGTATTCCGGCCGATTGCTAATTCCCCGAGTGATCCGTTGTCGAAACATAGGTCTCGTCTTCCTGGCCGTCGCGCTCGAATTTGAGGAAATCATAATACCCGCAATGGCCTTCGCCGGGAAACTTGCGGCAGGTCGAGGGGCGCGCTTCGTAGATGGTGCAGCGCCGGGCTTCGGTGTCGAAGAACTGGCAGATCTTGCCGTAGAGGGTGTCCTTCTTGCGCCGCATCACCCGCTTGTGGCCGTGGGCCTCCTTGAAATATTTCTTCTCGGCAACCTCCAAGGTGAGATCGAAATGCTTGGCAATCCGTTCGGCGTCGCGGTCTTTCACTTCGATTACCGGATACGAGCAGCAATAGCCGGGGCATTTCATACAGTCGTAAAGTTTGCGGGCCATGTGAACGAATCCATTGTGGGAGTGGGCGGAAGCTAGAGAGTTGGCCGCCTATCGGCCAGCGGTTTTAAGTTGCTGGGCCTTGAGGCCAGCATATTTCCTGTTGGTATCCGCCATCTCAGCCATCAGCCACTCACGGAATGAGCGTGCCGGGGCGGATTCCTTCGAACCCCTAGCCCGTACGATCCAGTAGTTGCCATGGTCCTTGAGGTCGAGATTGAACGGCCGCTTGAGCCAATTTTCGAGAAGGCTGTCGGTGCACAGTATCTGGTCGCCCAAGGCAAAGCCCTGGCCCGCTTCGGCCGCTTCAATGGCGAGATGGTTGTGGAAAATCGTGCCGCGCCAATCCTCGACGCCGGTGATGCCCGCATCCGCCAGCCAATCGGCCCACCATTGCTTGCGAGTTTCGTGCAACAAATTGTAGTCGCGGAGATTGTCGGGTTTGATGCCGGCCACATCGGAGATAAGCGAGGGTGCACAAACCGGGAAAATCACCACATCCGAAAGCTTCACCGCTTCCACATCCTCCCATTTGCCGCCGCCATAGCGGATGCCGAGATCAGCCTCGCCCGCCCGGAAATCGACAAGACGCGAAGTGGGATCGATATTGAGTTCGATATCGGGATGTAACTCATTAAAGCGGCCAAGACGGCCGACCAGCCAGCGCGAGGCGAAGGCCGGTTCAACCGAAACCTTGAGCTGGCGTGCATCGCCCACCGCCGCAGCCTCGCGGGTTGCCTCGGCCATTGCGTCGAACAGGGGTGTCAGCTTGGCGCCAAACCGGCGCCCCGCCTCAGTCAATTGGACACCGCGCCCGGTGCGCAGAAAAAGCTGGGTGCCGAGCCACTCCTCGAGATCGCGGATGTGCCGGCTGATGGCGGCATGGGTGACGAAAAGCTCGCCCGCCGCCTCGGTGAAACTTTCATGCCGGGCGGCAGCTTC
>JANLWG010000259.1:0-1587 GCA_031364405.1 Hyphomicrobiales bacterium | reverse complement strand
TGCCGGTTGGCGCGGGCCGCAAGCAGCAGGTTGAGCGTCTCTTGTTTCAAACCAGCGGCTCCACGTAGACGCCAATCTTGCCGCCACAGGCGAGACCGACTTTCCAGGCGGTCTCATCGGCCACGCCAAAGTTCAATAATTTCGGCCTGCCCGACTGGATGATGTCGAGCGCCTCGGTTACCACAGCGCCCTCGACACAACCGCCCGAAACCGAACCAACAAAATTACCCTCGCCATCAATCACCAGCTGGCTGCCGATGGGTTGCGGTGCCGATCCCCAGGTTTCGACAACCGTAGCAATGGCAAGTTGGCGGCCTGACTTGAGCCAATCGGCCGCGGTTTCAAGAATCGTATGATCGGATGCGGCCATCAATATCTCCTAGTGCAATGTGCCAGCCAGCCATTTGCGTGGATCATGCGCCGGTGATGCGGCACCTGCAAGGGCGCGGGCGAGACCGGCCAAGCTGTCGAGACTGTGCACGGCACGGAACTCATCGACATGCGGCAGCATCACCCGGATGCCGCCCGCCAGTGCCTTGAAGCCATCATAACGCAACAGCGGGTTGAGCCAAACAATGTGTTTGGCCTGCCGCCGCAGCCGCTGCATCTCATGGGCCAGAAGGGTGGTGTCCTCGCGGTCAAGCCCGTCGGTCATCAGCAACAGATGCGCCCCTTGCGTGAGGACACGCCGCGCCCATTTGAAATTGAATTCCTTGAGCGAGGTGCCGATACGGGTGCCACCCGACCAGTCTTTCACCGCGCCCGAAACCTTGCCCATGGCCTCGTCAATATCGCGGCGGGCCAACTCACGGGTGATGTTGGTCAGCCTGGTGCCGAACAGGAACACCGTAACCCGGTCACGGTCGTTGGTGAGCGCATGGAGGAAATGCAGGAACATGCGGCTGTAGTTGGAGCACGATCCCGATATATCGCAAAGCACCACCAGCGGCGGCTCGTGCAGTTTGCGTTTGCGCCGTTCGAGATCGATGAAATGACCGCCCGCCCGCAAACTTCCCTGCATGGTGCGGCGCATGTCGATGGCGGGGCCCTTGGCCGCCCGAACGTAGCGGCGCGTGAGTATCTGCGGCCGATGCAATCGCAGCTTGGCAATCGCGGCCTTGGCTTGCGCCTGTTCGGCCACTGTCATCTGCTCGAAATCCTTGGCCCGCAATACTTCATCGGCGGATGCGGTGAAAGCCGCATCGACCTCGAGGGCTTCGGGCTTTTGTTCCCGGTGGCTCTGGATTTCGTGTTTGTCGAACATCGCTTCGGCGAAACGGCGAAAGCCAGCCTGCTTGGCCTTTTCGCCGGCATCACGGGTAATCTGCTGGAACATCAGCTGCATCAGCTGTTCCAGCATTTTGGGTTTTTTCCAGAACACGTGAAACGCCTGATCGAACAGTTCCTTGTGGTCACGGCGTTTGACGAACACGGCGTGCAGCGTCCAGTAGAAATCATCGCGCCCGCGCAAGCTGCCCGAAAGTGCCGCATCAAGCGCATCGATCACCGATCCCGGCCCCACCGGCAACCCCGCCTCGCGCAACACGCGGGCAAAATACATGATGTTCTGGGCGAGCTTGCCGGAGG
>JANLWG010000112.1:0-3199 GCA_031364405.1 Hyphomicrobiales bacterium | reverse complement strand
TCGATCATCCTGAAATGGTTGCAGACGGAGTACAACGCAGAGGTTGTCACCTTCACGGCTGACTTGGGACAGGGTGGCGAGATTGAGCCTGCGCGCAAGAAGGCCGAGCTTTTGGGCATCAGGGAAATCTTTATCGAGGACTGCCAGGAGGAGTTCGTCCGGGATTTCGTTTTTCCGATGTTTCGGGCGAACGCCCTCTATGAAGGCGTCTATCTGCTCGGCACCTCGATTGCCCGGCCGCTGATCGCCAAGCGGCTGATCGAGATCGCCAGGGAGACCGGTGCCGACGCCATTGCCCACGGCGCCACCGGCAAGGGCAATGACCAAGTGCGCTTTGAACTCACCGCCTATGCACTCAATCCCGACATCAAGATCATCGCACCCTGGCGCGAATGGCAATTCAAGAGCCGCAGCGATCTGATCGCTTTCGCCGAGCAGCATCAAATCCAGGTGTCGAAAGACAAACGCGGCGAAGCGCCGTTTTCGGTCGATGCCAATCTGCTGCATTCATCCTCGGAAGGCAAAGTGCTGGAAGACCCGTGGGTCGAACCCCCACCTTATGTCTACCAGCGCACCATTGCGCCCGAGGATGCGCCCGATAAGGCGGCCTCGATCGAGATCGAATTCCTCAAGGGCGATCCCGTCGCCATCAATGGCAAGAAGATGTCGCCAGCCACGCTGTTCACCGAACTCAACCGCCTCGGCCACGACAATGGCATTGGCCGGCTTGATTTGGTGGAGAACCGTTTCGTCGGCATGAAGTCACGCGGGGTTTATGAAACGCCGGGCGGCACCATTCTGTCGGTGGCGCACCGGGCGATTGAATCGCTAACGCTCGACCGCGAGGCGGCGCATCTGAAAGATTCGTTCATGCCGCGCTATGCCGAGCTGGTCTATTACGGCTTCTGGTTCTCACCCGAGCGCGAGATGCTGCAGGCGATGGTCGATCTCTCGCAGCAACAGGTGGAAGGCACCGTCCGGCTCAAGCTCTACAAAGGCAACGTCATCGTCACCGGGCGCAAATCGCCAAAGTCGCTTTACTCCGATACGCTGGTCACCTTCGAGGATGATCGCGGCGCCTATGACCAGAAGGATGCCGCCGGTTTCATCCGCCTCAACGCGCTGCGTTTGCGCACACTGGCGGCGCGCAAGCGTTCGCAGTAGAAGTGGAAGGCACAATGATGGCAATCGTGGGCAGGTCTATCTGATGCGTGGAATCATCCTGGCCGGTGGCAGCGGGACGCGGCTTTATCCGTTGACGCTGGCGATTTCCAAACAACTCCTGCCGGTTTACGACAAACCGATGATCTACTATCCGATGTCGGTGCTGATGCTGGCCGGCATCAGGGATATCCTGATCATCTCGACACCGCATGACTTGCCGCATTTCCGCAACATGCTGGGTGATGGCTCGGTCTTCGGTCTCAATCTTTCCTATGCCGAACAACCCGATCCGGGCGGGCTGGCCCAGGCTTTTCTGATCGGCGAAAACTTTTTGCAAAGCGGTTCCGGCGCCTTGGTGCTGGGCGACAATATCTTTCACGGTGACAAACTGCAGGACAAATGCCGGGCAGCGGCGGCGCGTGCCAAGGGTGCCACGGTGTTCGCCTATCACGTCTTCGACCCCGAACGTTATGGCGTCATCGCCTTTGACAAGGCGGGCAGGGCGATTTCAATCGAGGAAAAACCCAGGGAACCCAAATCCAATTGGGCGGTCACCGGTCTCTATTTCTATGACGCCGATGTGGTCAGCATCGCCAAGTTGGTGAAACCATCGGCCCGCGGCGAACTCGAAATCACCGACGTCAACCGCATCTACATGGAACGCGGCGATCTGCAGGTGGAGAAGCTGGGCCGCGGTTATGCCTGGCTCGATACCGGCACCCACGACAGCCTGCATGACGCGGGCTCCTATATCCGCACCATTGAACAGCGCACCGGCGAAAAAATCTGCTGCCCGGAGGAGATCGCCTTTACCTGCGGCTATATCGATGCGGATGCCATGCTGAAGCGTGCGGCCTCGCTGGGCAAGACCGAATACGCAAGCTATCTGCGCCGGGTCGTTGCCGAACACGGGGCTTGAGCCGATGCAGGTACGTCCACTTGAACTCGATGGAGTGGTTGAAATCATTCCGGAGAAATTTGGCGACGCGCGCGGGTTCTTTGCGGAAACCTATGTACGTTCAGGCTTTGCCGCTGCCGGCCTCAATTTCGATTGGGTCCAGGACAATCAATCACTCTCAGCCGCGAAAGGCGTGTTGCGCGGACTGCATTTCCAGGTGGCGCCTTTCGCCCAGGACAAGTTGATCCGTGTTCTGAGGGGCTCGATCCTCGATGTGGCCGCCGATATCCGCAAGGGTTCGCCCACCTATGGCCAATGGGTCTCGTGCATCCTGTCGGCGGAAAAATTCAACCAGCTGCTGATCCCCAGGGGTTTCGCCCACGGCTTCTTGACCCTCGAACCGGCCACCGAAGTCTTGTACAAGGTGACGGCACCTTATGCGCCGGAGTGCGACCGTTGCATCAGGTGGAACGATCCTGCCCTCGGCGTTGACTGGCAGCTTGGTGGAACTGATCCCATTCTCTCGGCCAAGGACCGCGATGCACCGCTGCTGGCGGATATCGCCGGCAAGATTTGGTTTTAGCTGTGGCGGGTATTGACACGATGAAGGTGATGGTCACGGGCGGTTGTGGCTTTATCGGTTCGGCGGTGTGCCGTCATCTGGTGGGTGAGCTCGGCTATCATGTGGTCAATGTCGACAAACTGACTTACGCGGCGAGTGCGGGATCAACCGCCGAAATCGCCGGCAATCCGCTTTACCGCTTTTACCAGCTCGATATCTGTGACCGCGACGCCATGCTCAAGGTGATGCGGGATGAGGCGGTCGATGCCGTCATGCATCTTGCCGCCGAAAGCCACGTCGACCGCTCGATCGATGGGCCGGGTGAATTCGTGCACACCAATATCATCGGCACCTTTGCCCTGTTGCAGGCAGCACGGGCCTATCACGGCGGCCTCGCCGGGCCGCGAAAATCGGCCTTCCGCTTTCACCATGTATCGACCGACGAAGTGTTCGGCGATCTGCCGCTGGATGGCGGCCGGTTCACCGAGGAGACGCCCTATGCGCCATCGTCGCCCTATTCGGCGTCGAAGGCGGCCTCCGATCATCTGGTGATGGCCTGGCACAAGACCTATGGG
>JANLWG010000095.1:0-14565 GCA_031364405.1 Hyphomicrobiales bacterium | reverse complement strand
ATCATCATGGGCGGCTGGGCTTCGAACTCGAAGTATCCATTCCTGTCAGCCCTGCGATCCGCCGCGCAAATGGTGTCTTATGAAGTTTCGATCGGCTTCGTCATCATCACCGTGCTGCTGTGCGCGGGGTCGCTCAATCTGAGTGAGATAGTGCGAACCCAGCAGACCGGGCTTGGCACCATGCTGGGACTGCCCAACTCTTTCCTCGACTGGTATTTCATTCCGCTGTTCCCGATGTTCATAGTGTTCTTTGTCTCGGCCCTGGCCGAAACCAACCGCCCGCCCTTCGACCTTGTCGAAGCCGAGTCGGAACTGGTCGCGGGCTTCATGGTGGAATATTCCTCAACCGGCTACCTGCTGTTCATGCTCGGCGAATACGTGGCGATCACCATGATGTGCGCCATGACGACAATCCTGTTTCTCGGCGGCTGGCTGCCGGTCATCGATGTCCCCGTGCTCAACTGGATTCCCGGAGTGATCTGGTTCCTGATCAAGGTGCTGCTGGTGTTCTTCATGTTCGCCATGGTGAAAGCCATCGTGCCGCGCTACCGCTATGACCAGTTGATGCGCCTGGGCTGGAAGGTGTTTCTGCCGCTGTCGCTGTTCTGGGTGGCGCTCACCGCTGGCGTGCTGGTAACTTTTGGATGGGCACCATGAACGGCTTGATTGGTGCATTGGGTTTCCTGGTGTTGGGCGTCGTTGAGCTGGTGGTTGCCCAGCGCACTGTCTACCCGGTTTTGCGCGGGCGCCACGAGCGGGCCAAGGTCACCCAGACCCAGGGCATCGAACCGAACCGCATCATGACGCTGATAAGATTTCAGAGTCTGGTGATCCTGCCGCTAGTTGGATTTCTGCTTGGTGACCGCTTGAAGGAAATGATGTGGGTGAACGGCACATGAGACTGGAACAAGCCGCACGGTCGCTCTTTCTCAAGGAATTCGCTTCCGCCACCTGGATGGCGATGCGTTATTTCTTTGCCGCCAAGGCGACACTGAATTATCCCCACGAGAAGGGCCCGCTCAGCCCCCGCTTTCGCGGCGAGCATGCGCTCCGCCGCTATCCCAACGGCGAGGAGCGTTGCATCGCCTGCAAGCTGTGCGAGGCGATTTGTCCGGCTCAGGCCATCACCATCGAGGCGGGCCCCCGCGGCAATGACGGCACCAGGCGCACCACGCGCTATGATATCGACATGGTGAAATGCATCTATTGCGGTTTCTGCCAGGAGGCCTGCCCGGTCGACGCCATCGTCGAGGGTCCGAACTTTGAATACGCCACCGAAACCCGCGAGGAACTGCTCTTCAACAAGGAGAAGCTCTTGGCCAACGGTGACCGGTGGGAACGCGAGATCGCCGCCAACCTGGCACTCGACGCGCCTTACCGGTAGAGGAGACAACATGGCCGCTGCATTCTTCTTCTATCTGTTCTCGGCTTTCGCGGTGGCTTCCGCCGTGATGGTGATCTCGTCGCGCAATCCGGTTCATTCGGTGTTGTTTCTGATCCTGTGCTTCTTCAACGCGGCGGGCCTGTTCATCCTGATGGGAGCCGAATTTCTGGCGATGATCCTGGTCGTCGTCTATGTCGGCGCCGTCGCTGTGCTGTTCCTCTTTGTTGTGATGATGCTCGATGTCGATTTCGTCGAACTGCGCCAGGGCATGCTCAATTATCTGCCGGTGGGCGGCACCATTGGCATGATCGTGCTGGTCGAATTGGCGCTCGTGGCGGCTGGCTGGGTGATCGATCCGGCGAGCGTCAAGACCGCATCGCCGGCGCCGGGCGATGTCAGCAACACCGAAGCGCTGGGCCGCATTCTGTACACCGACTATATCTATTATTTCCAGGCGGCGGGACTTATCCTGCTTGTCGCCATGATCGGTGCCATCGTGCTGACGCTGCGCCACAAGGAAGGTGTCAAACGCCAGGACGTCGCCGCCCAAGTGGCGCGCGGGCCGGCCACCGCCATCGAGATCATCAAAGTCAAACCGGGGCAGGGGATATGACATGACCATCGGCCTCCCGCATTATCTCACCGTCGCCGCCATCCTCTTCACCATCGGCATCTTCGGCATTTTCCTCAATCGCAAGAATGTCATCGTCATCCTGATGTCGATTGAACTGATGCTGCTTGCCGTCAACATCAATCTGGTGGCGTTCTCAACGGCACTCGGCGATCTGGTGGGCCAGGTGTTTGCCCTGCTGGTGCTCACCGTGGCGGCCGGCGAGGCGGCCATCGGGCTTGCCATTCTGGTTACTTATTTCCGCAATCGCGGTTCCATTGCGGTTGAAGATATCAATCTCATGAAGGGCTGACCGGCAATGATGTTTTACGCCATCGTCTTTCTGCCGCTGATCGGCGCTCTCATCGCGGGGCTCGCCGGAACCAAATTATTTCGCAACATGGGAACCGACGCCGAGGTCTATGGCGAGCACCATGCCCATGCCGGTCAGGGTCACGGCCACGATGAACATCACGGTCACTATGATGGCCCGCCATGGCCGATGTATCTGACTACCGCGCTTCTTTGCGTATCGGCGATCCTGAGCTGGATTGTCTTTTATGGTTTTCTGCAAGAACCCCACGCGGAAAAAATCGAAGTGCTGCGCTGGGTGAATTCGGGCGCACTCTCCGCCAACTGGAGCTTGCGCATCGACACGCTGACCGCCGTCATGCTGGTGGTGGTCAACACGATTTCCGCACTCGTTCATGTTTATTCGCTGGGCTACATGGGTCACGACGAGCACCAGCCGCGCTTTTTCGCCTATCTTTCGCTGTTCACCTTCGCCATGCTGATGCTGGTGACCTCCGATAATCTGCTGCAATTGTTCTTCGGCTGGGAGGGCGTGGGTCTCATGTCCTATCTGCTGATCGGCTTCTGGTACACCCGCGAGTCGGCCAATGCCGCCGCCATCAAGGCCTTCGTGGTCAACCGGGTTGGCGACTTTGGTTTTGCACTCGGCATCTTTGGTTGCTTCTACATTTTCCAGTCGATCGAGCTCGATACGATCTTCGCCGCCGCCAAGGGTGTTGAAGGCAAGACCATGCATTTCCTCAGCTGGGAATTCGATACCCTGACCACGCTCTGCCTTCTGTTGTTCATGGGCGCCATGGGAAAGTCGGCGCAATTCCTGCTGCACACCTGGCTGCCCGATGCGATGGAGGGCCCGACCCCGGTGTCCGCCCTGATCCACGCGGCGACCATGGTGACGGCCGGCGTCTTCCTGGTGGCCCGCCTGTCGCCGATGTTCGAGCTCGCACCCCATGCCAAGGAAGTCGTCGTCATCATCGGCGCCATCACCGCATTCTTCGCCGCGACCGTTGGCCTGGTGCAAAACGACATCAAGCGGGTCATCGCCTATTCGACCTGCTCGCAACTGGGTTACATGTTCGTGGCATTGGGTGTAGGCGCCTACGGCGTCGGCATCTTCCATCTTTTCACCCACGCATTTTTCAAGGCGCTCTTGTTCCTCGGTTCGGGTTCGGTCATTCATGCCATGTCGGGTGAGCAGGACATGCGCAAGATGGGCGGCCTTGCCCCCCATATCCGCATTACCTGGGCGATGATGATCATCGGCAATCTGGCGCTGACGGGGTTTCCGTTTACATCGGGTTATTTCTCCAAGGACGCGATCATCGAGTCGTCCTTTGCAGCGGGTTCGATCTTTGCTTTCACGCTGCTGATCATCGCCGCTTTCTGCACCTCGTTCTATTCCTGGCGCCTGGCCTTCATGACGTTCCACGGCATCACCCGCGCCGATAAACCCGCCATGGACCACGTGCACGAGAGCCCGCAGACCATGCTCATTCCGCTCTACGCGCTGGCCCTTGGCTCGCTGTTTGCAGGTGCCCTGTTCGCACCCGATTTCATCGGCGACGGCTTTTCACACTTCTGGAATGGCTCGATTGCCGTGAATGAAATCATGCATGCCATGGATGAAGTGCCAACTTGGGTGAAGCTGTCGCCGCTGGTCGCCATGACGGCGGGTTTCCTGTTGGCCGGCCTGTTCTATATCCGCGACACCTCGCTACCGGTGAAACTCGCGGCCCAGCATGAGCCCGTCTACAAGTTCCTGCTCAACAAATGGTACTTCGACGAGATCTATGATTTCCTGTTGGTGCGCCCGGCCATGTGGCTGGGCCGCTTCCTGTGGAAGAAGGGCGATGGCTTCGTGATCGATGGCATGGGCCCCGATGGCGTATCGGCCCGCGTCGTTGACGTGACCAAAGGTGTGGTGAGGCTGCAAACCGGTTATGTCTATCACTATGCCTTCGCCATGATGATCGGTCTGGCCGCCTTCATTTCATGGTTCATGTTCGGAGGGCTGAACTGATGACCAGTTGGCCCATTCTTTCTGTCGTCACCTTCCTGCCGCTGGTCGGCGTCGCCTTCATCCTCGCCATGCGCGGGGAGGATGCAGTCGCGTTGCGAAATATCCGTTGGGGCGCCTTATGGACGACGCTGGTCACATTTCTTGTCTCGCTGCTGATCTGGGTGAACTTCGACAATGCCGGCGCGGGCTTTCAGTTTGTCGAGCAGCATAAATGGCTCGGCACCTCCGCATCTTACCAAATGGGTGTGGATGGCATTTCCATGCCATTTGTCATCCTCACCACTTTCCTGATGCCGATCTGCATCCTCGCCAGCTGGCACGTGAAAGTCCGCGTCCGCGAATACATGATTGCCTTCCTGGTGCTGGAAACCCTGATGCTCGGTGTGTTCGCGGCACTCGACCTGGTGCTGTTCTATGTGTTCTTCGAGGCCGGCCTCATTCCGATGTTCCTGATCATCGGCGTGTGGGGCGGGCAGCGCCGGGTCTATGCCAGCTTCAAGTTCTTCCTCTATACGCTGCTTGGTTCGGTGCTGATGCTGCTGGCGATCATCGCCATGTACTGGCAATCGAACACCACCGACATCGCGGTATTGCTGACCCGCAACCCCGGTTTTCCCGCCGAAATGCAAACCTGGTTGTGGCTCGCCTTCTTCGCCTCCTTCGCGGTGAAGCTGCCGATGTGGCCGGTGCATACATGGCTGCCCGATGCCCATGTCGAAGCGCCCACCGCCGGCTCCGTCATCCTCGCGGCGATCCTCCTGAAGATGGGCGGCTATGGCTTCCTGCGCTTTTCGCTGCCGATGTTTCCTGACGCCTCGCTGTATTTTCAGACCTTCATCTACACCCTCTCGATCATCGCCATCATCTACACTTCACTGGTGGCGCTGATGCAGGAGGACATGAAGAAACTCATCGCCTATTCCTCCGTCGCCCATATGGGCTTCGTCACCATGGGCATCTTCTCGATGACCAGGCAAGGCATTGATGGCGCCATGTTCCAGATGATCAGCCACGGGCTGGTTTCAGGCGCACTCTTCCTTTGCGTCGGCGTGGTGTACGACCGCATGCACACCCGCGAGATCGTGGCCTATGGCGGTCTCGTCCACCGCATGCCACTCTATGCGGGGGTGTTCATGCTGTTCACCCTGGCCAATGTGGGCTTGCCCGGAACCAGCGGTTTTGTCGGCGAGTTCCTGGCGCTGCTCGGCACGTTTTCCAACAACAGCTGGGTCACCTTCTTTGCCACCAGCGGGGTCATTCTTTCAGCCTGCTACGCGCTGTGGCTTTATCGCCGGGTGATCTTCGGCAAGCTGGAGAAATCTTCGCTCGCCCACATCGCCGATATGACACCGCGCGAATTGGCAACCCTGGCGCCCTTGGCGATACTTACTATTTTTTTCGGCGTCTATCCCTCGCCGGTTCTCGATATCTTCGGGACCTCGGTTGAAAATCTCATGAAGTCGGTGAAGATCGCTGCTGCCACGGCACAGCAGATCGCCGCCGCAACGCTGCAGTAAGGGCAAACCCATGTCGTTTCTTCAACAAGCAGGTGCGGCCGTAGCCTTACCGGAGATCGTGCTGGCGGCACTGGCCATGGCACTGCTCATGCTCGGCGTATTCCGCAAGAATGATGCAACCGACGTCGTGACATTGGGATCAATCGCAGCTCTTGGCCTGGCTGCCTTGCTGGTGATCTGGAGCGGCGAAAGCATAGCTTTCAATGGCGCCTTCGTGGTTGACAGCTTTGCCCGCGTGATGAAGGTGCTGACACTGTTCGGGTCCGCCGTGGCGATCGTACTGTCGGTGCATTTCATGAAGCGCGAAAAAGTGGCGCGTTTCGAGTATCCGATTTTGATCCTGCTGGCGACGACCGGCATGATGATGATGATTTCAGCCAACTCGCTGATCGCCCTTTACCTGGGCCTCGAGTTGCAGTCATTGGCGCTCTATGTGGTGGCGGCGATCAAGCGCGACAGTGCGCGTTCATCGGAAGCCGGCCTCAAGTATTTCGTGCTGGGTGCGCTTTCCTCCGGCATGCTGCTCTATGGCGCGTCATTGGTCTATGGCTTTACTGGCTCGGTGCTGTTCCCCGAAATCGCCGCGGTGATTGCCACAACCGGCGTGCATCTCGGTCTTGTCTTCGGCCTCGTGTTCATCATCGCGGGCCTTGCCTTCAAGGTTTCGGCGGTACCCTTTCACATGTGGACGCCCGATGTTTATGAAGGTGCCCCCACCCCGGTCACCGCATTCTTTGCCTCAGCACCTAAGCTCGCGGCCATGGCGTTGTTCATCCGGGTGATGATGACGCCGTTCGCCGGTGCCGTTGATCAATGGCAGCAGATTATCGTCTTCGTGTCGTTAGCGTCGATGGCGCTTGGCGCATTCGCGGCGATAGGCCAGAGCAACATCAAGCGCCTGCTGGCCTATTCTTCAATCGGCCACATGGGCTTTGCCTTGGTCGGCCTTGCGGCGGGAAGCCAGCAGGGAGTGAGCGGCGTCGTCATCTACATGATGATCTACATGATCATGACGCTCGGGGTTTTCGCCTGCGTCATCGCCATGCGCCGCAATGGCGCCCAGGTCGAGGAGATTGCCGATCTCGCCGGCCTGTCGCGCACCAACAAGGGACTGGCTTTCGTGCTTGCCATGTTGATGTTCTCGCTGGCGGGAATTCCGTCGCTGGCGGGTTTCTTCGCCAAGTATTTTGTGTTCCTCTCAGCCATTCAGTCGGGGCTTTACACGCTCGCCATTTTCGGTGTGATCGCCAGCGTCGTCGGTGCCTACTATTATCTGCGTATCGTCAAGATCATGTTCTTTGATGAGCCAGCCGAAGCCTTCGATGCGATGGATGGCGAGGTGAAACTGGTGGCCTATGGGTCGGGCGCATTCGTGCTGCTGTTCGTGGTATTCGCCAACCCGCTGCTCAACCTGGCACAGGCGGCGGCGCAGTCGTTCCCGCTCCATTGATCACTCGGATCATCCATTTCGAGCGGATCGACTCAACCAATTCCGAAGCTCGCAGGCTTGCCGGGCAGGGCGAGCGCGGACCCATCTGGATAAGGGCGGACGAACAGACCGGTGGGCGCGGCAGGCTGGGGCGCGCCTGGATTTCGCAACCGGGCAATCTCCATGCAACATTTCTGTTTACTATTGCAGGCGGGCCGGAGATTGCTGCACAGGTGAGCTTTGTCGCGGCCCTCGCCGTTTATGATCTGGTGAGAGCACTTCTGCCCCATGTAAAGCCGTTGATCAAATGGCCCAATGATGTGCTCATTGGCGGCGCCAAGTTTTGCGGGCTTCTGGCGGAAGTGGCAGCCCATAACCCGACGATGATTGCCTTGGGTTGCGGCATCAACGTGACCCATGCGCCAGGAGAGACGCCCTATCCGGTGACGGCACTCGCCCGCCATGGCGCCATGCCGGAACTTGGGCTCTTGCTTGACGAACTCGATGCCAGATTAAGCAACCGGTTGGCGATATGGGACGAGGGCAGGGGCTTTGCCGCGATCCGCGCAGACTGGATGGCCCTGGCCGCGGGTCTCAATGAAGCCGCAGTTGCGGTGTTGGGAGAAACAGAAATCCACGGTGTCGTCCGCGGACTGGCTGCGGACGGCGCGCTGATACTCGAACTTGCCGACGGTAACCGCCAACATATTCACGCAGGCGAAGTCCGTTTCGCCGCAATTGAAGCATTGAGAAACAATCACCGATGAACGCCAAGAAAAAATTCAACCATGCCGATGATCTGGTGATGCTGCCCCTGGGCGGCACCGGCGAAATCGGCATGAACTGCTACTGCTATGGTATAGGCCCCGCTGATCAACGGCAGTGGCTGATGGTCGATCTCGGTGTCAAATTCGGCGAGGAGACCGATCCCGGCATTGACGTGGTGCTGCCCGATGTTTCCTTCATCGCCAGCGACCAACGCAATCTCGCCGGCCTGGTTCTCACCCATGCCCATGAGGATCATTTGGGTGCTGTCGCCTGGTTGTGGCCGCAACTCAAGTGCCCGGTTTACTGCACCCCCTTTGCCGCCGAGATTCTCAATCTCAAATTGAAGGAGGCAGGCCTCGACGAGGATGTGAAGGTGCATGTGCATCCGCAAGGGGCGCGCTTTGCCGTCGGTCCGTTCGATGTGGAATTTGTCGCCGTCACCCATTCGATTCCCGAACCCACGGCCGTGTTCATCCGCACCAGGCAGGGCACGGTTCTGCATTCGGGTGACTGGAAGATCGACAAGACTCCGGTGCTCGGGCGCGCCATGGATGAAAAACGCCTGCGCGAAATTGGCGATGAGGGTGTCGACGTTCTGGTGTGCGACTCGACCAATGTATTGCGCGAAGGCCATTCACCCTCCGAGGCCGATGTGGCGGCAACCATCATGGAAATCGTCAAGGCGGCACCGGCCCGCGTCGCCATCACGACGTTTGCCTCGCATGTGGGCCGCATGACCTCCGCGGTGAGAGCAGCGCGGGCGACGGGCCGCGAGGTGGTGATCGCCGGGCGCGCCATGCGCAATACCATTGAGGCAGCCCGCGTCTGCGGTTATCTGCGCGATGCCGGCGAGTTTCTCGATGAGGAAGAGTTCGGCTACCTGCCGCCCGACAAGATCATGCTGCTGTGCACCGGCAGCCAGGGCGAACCGCGCGCCGCCATCGCCCGCATTTCCGAAGATCAGCACCCGCATATCGCACTCGATTCCGGCGATCTGGTTATTTTCTCATCGAAAACAATTCCCGGCAACGAAAAGGAAGTGAGTCTTATTCACAACAACCTGGCAAAACTTGATATCGACATCGTCACATCCGATGACGCGCTGGTGCACACCTCCGGCCATCCGCGCCAGGGTGAATTAAAGAAGCTCTACGAGTGGCTGCGTCCGCGCGCCGTCATTCCCATGCATGGCGAGCCCCGCCATCTCCGGGCCCAGGCCAAGTTTGCCCAGAGCTGCGGCATCGCGGAAACCCTGATCCCGCGCGATGGCCACATTGCGCGGTTGTGCCCGGGCCCCGTGCAGAACGTCGACGAAGCCCATGCCGGCCGCCTTCATGTCGATGGCAAGCTGATCGTACCCTCCGAGGATGGCCCGGCCAAGCACCGCCGCAAACTTTCATTCGTCGGTGCGGTGTTCGTCACCGTGGCGCTGACCTCGAAGCTGGAGCTCGCCGCCGACATTCAACTGTTGACCGATGGCTTGCCCGCAGGCCTCGAAGACAATCTTCTCGATGCCGCCGATCAGGCCTTCGACTCATTGCCCAAACCCCGCCGCAAGGACGATGAGAAAGTGGCCGAAACCATCCGCACCGCCATCCGCCGCGCCACCGATCAGGTATGGGGCAAGAAGCCGGTGACCAAGGTGATGGTGATACGGGTATAAATGGCAGCTGGGCCGCCGATACCCGAATTGATTGACCACCGATGGGGGATGGCGCAGCATGTTTGAATTCCAATCAGTGGCGGGAAAAGGCCGGACATGACGAGCTTGGATAGAAACTTCGCAGGTTCAATTCCCGCACTCTACGACCGCTATCTTGGCCCGTTGATCTTTGAACCGTACGCGGTCAATCTGGCGGGTCGCGTGGCCGATCTATCTCCGCTGAATGTGCTCGAGACGGCTGCGGGTACCGGAATTGTGACCGGTGAACTGGCAAAACGTTTGGAATCCAGCGCTTCGATCATTGCCACTGATCTCAATCCCGCCATGCTTGAAATTGCCGCCAAGAAGATGACGGCGCCCAATGTCACATGGCGGCAGGCCGATGCGACCGCATTGCCATTCGCGGACGCGAGTTTCGACATCGTGGCTTGTCAGTTCGGTGTTATGTTCTTTCCTGACAAGATGGCGGGTTACCGCGAGGCCCATCGTGTTCTGAGGCCCGGTGGGCATTTCATCTTCAATGTCTGGGACCGCCTTGAACTCAACGAAATGACGGAGACGGTGAGCAACGCCGTGGCTTCGTGCTTCCCGGACAATCCGCCGCAGTTTTTCCGCCGCACCCCTCATGGCTATAATGACGTGACTGTCATCCGCGAAGCGATGAACCAGGCAGGCTTCAGCAAAATTACTGCGGAGCATATTGCGAAACGGAGCTACGCCAACAGCCATCGTGATCCAGCTATCGGTTTCTGTCAGGGATCCCCGATGCGCAGCGAAATCGAGGCCCGTGATCCCACGAAATTGGAAGCGGTGACCGAAGTCGCAGCAGAAGCACTCGCCCGCCGCTTTGGACAAGGGCGGATCGAGGGCGGCATCCAGGCGATCGTATTCACGGCCCAGCGATAGAAAGTCCAGTTCCGGCGGTAATACTGGCGGCAGTGAGGGTGAGGGAGCCGATAAAATTCCGCTATACTCGCGCCGAATCATGAGCAAGCACGTGCCCCCGCCGCAGCCGCCGAAAGACGCCGAACGCATTGAACTCAAGGATGCGCTGGAGGAGCGGTATCTCGCCTATGCGCTTTCCACCATCATGCACCGGGCGCTGCCCGATGTGCGCGATGGTTTGAAGCCGGTTCACCGCCGCCTGCTGCATGTGATGCAGCAGTTGAAGCTCGACCCCCACACCGCGTTCAAGAAATCGGCGAAGATTGTCGGCGACGTGATGGGTGGTTTTCATCCCCATGGCGACCAGTCGATCTATGATGCGCTGGTGCGCTTGGCCCAGGATTTTTCCTCGCGCTATCCCCTGGTCGACGGGCAGGGCAATTTCGGCAACATCGATGGCGATGGTGCCGCCGCCTACCGCTACACCGAAGCCCGCATGACCGAGGTGGCCAAGCTCTTGCTTGAGGGCCTCGACGAAGACACCGTTGATTTCCGCCCCAACTACGATGGCTCGATGCAGGAGCCCGTGGTGCTGCCCGGCGCCTTTCCCAACCTGTTGGCCAATGGTTCGACCGGCATCGCGGTTGGCATGGCGACGTCGATCCCCCCCCATAACGCCGCCGAGCTTTGCGATGCGGCGTTGCATTTGATCAAGACACCAAATGCCACCGTTGAAAAACTCATGCAATTCGTGCTGGGTCCGGACCTTCCCACCGGCGGCATCATCATCGACGATCGCGCCTCGATTATTGAAGCTTACCGGACGGGCCGGGGTTCCTTTCGCGTGCGGGCCCGCTGGGCTCAGGAAGACGTGGGCCGCGGCGGTTGGCAGATCGTCGTCAGCGAAATTCCCTATCTCGTGCAAAAGAGCCGGCTGATCGAAAAAATAGCCGAACTGTTGACCGCGAAAAAACTGCCGATGCTGGCCGACGTGCGCGATGAATCCGCCGAGGATGTGCGCGTCGTGTTCGAGCCCAGGAGCCGCACGGTCGATCCCGCACTGCTGATGGAGTCGCTGTTCAGGACAACCGAACTTGAAGCGCGCCTGTCCCTCAACATGAATGTGTTGTCTGGCGGCAAGGTGCCAAAGGTCATGTCGTTGCGCGATGTGTTGCGCGAATGGCTCGATCACCGTAAGGACGTGCTCGTCCGCCGCACCAATTTCCGCCTTGGCGAAATCAGCAGGCGCCTCGAAATCCTCGCCGGTTATCTGATTGCCTATCTCAATCTCGATGAAGTCATTCGCATCATCCGCGAGGAAGACGAGGCAAAGCCAGCACTGATCGAGCGCTTCAAGCTCAATGATACCCAGGCCGAGGCCATTCTCAACATGCGGCTGCGCGCCCTTCGCAAACTTGAGGAAATGCACATTCGCACCGAGCATGGCGGGTTGTCGAAGGAACAGAAGGAACTGAACTCGCTGCTCAAGTCCGGCGACGATCAATGGACGAAAATCACCGCCGAGATCAGGCTTGTGAAGGAGAAGTTCGGCAAGAAAACCAAGCTTGGTTCCCGCCGCACCGATTTCGCCGAGGCCCCGGAGATCGATGTTGATTTCGAGCAGGCGCTGATCGAGAAAGAACCGATCACCGTGGTGTGCTCCGAGAAAGGCTGGATCAGGGCGCTGAAAGGCCATCTCGAAGATGCCGCGAGCCTCACCTACAAGGATGGCGACAAGGGCAAATATGTGTTCCCCGCGATGACCACCGACAAGATCATGCTGTTCTCGTCATCGGGAAAGTTTTTCACACTTGAGGGGGCCAAGTTGCCCGGCGGCCGCGGTAACGGCGAGCCGGTGCGACTGATGTGCGATATCGATGCGGCGGATGCGATTGTCGCGTTGTTTGTTCACACCCCCGGAGCCAAGCGCCTGCTGGCCTCAACCGAAGGCGACGGCTTCATTGCCGCCGAGGATGAAGCGATCGCCACCACCCGCAAGGGCAAACAGGTGCTCAATGTCAAAGCCCCGGTGGAAGCACTGGTTTGTACGCCGGTGGACGAAGGCTCCGACCACATCGCCTGTGTGGGCGAAAATCGCAAGATGATCATCTTCAAGCGAGCCGAACTCCCCGAGATGGCGCGTGGCAAGGGTGTCCGCTTGCAGAAATTCAAGGACGGCGGATTGTCGGATGCGCAGGCGTTCAAACTGAAAGAAGGCCTGTCATGGATCGACAGCTCGGGACGCAACTGGAACGTCACCGACCTGAAAGAATGGCTCGGCGAGAGGGCGCAAGCCGGAAGGCTGCCGCCCAAGGGATTTCCGAAGAATAACCGGTTCGGGTGAAGGGGGCTCCTACCCCATACCCGTCATTCCGGCGAAAGCCGGAAGGTGGATTCACATTTGAAGTGCAACAGTAGTTTGATGAAGACCTAAGCTGGGGTGTTGAAGTCAAGGCATTTTCTGGGGGTATTGTTGCAGATGGCGAAGAGGTCGTTGAATTGATCGTCGGTGATGTCAGCGAGGTTGGTCTTTCTGGGCAGAAAACGTCGCGGGCGTCCGATGGCGTTTTCGATGCCGCCTTTCTGCCACGGCGAATGCGTGTCGCAGAAGAAGGTCTTGAGGTGGAGCTCGTGCAGGACGAAGTGGCGTGCGAACTCGGCGACCGATTGTCTGCTTTGAAGGTTGAGCGGTGAAACTCATCGGAGGCAATGTAGCGATGGGCCGGAAGCAGAGGTAACTTACTGCAAATATGCCATTGCCTCACACAATCGCTTTGAGTGCACATTGCCGTCGCATTCCGCGGCAGATCGCACCGCGAATGCGACAAGCCGCGACAACTACATTTTGACGTCGCTGAGCTGGATGACTGGCTGCACGTTCGTGAAATTTGGAATGTCTGCCAGGAATGTTGGCCCATGCTGGGCGAACACCGCCTGAAATTCCTGCACCGAATCAAAGGTGAGATGCCCCATGGCAATGTAGGTGGCGGGAGCGCCGGGCGCGCCGCCGGTGATACCTTGCTCGACAGCAATGCCTTTGCAGGCCGCTCCGGATTTCTCCCTGACCAACTTCATGTGCTTGTTCAGATAGTAGTCCATGTCGAACTTGGCACCCGGCGTATTGGGATACAGTACGTCGACCTTAATCATTCCAGCCTCCCCCTGTTCACTGAAATCCACCGGATGACCGGCTGCACAAGCCAGAGGCTAACGCAAAGTTGGGTTACTGACAATGGCGGAGCTCCATCATGCAGACGACCCAGCGCCAATACGGCGACTCGAATACCTTCCGCCCTTGGAACCTTGATGTTTCTTTCGTCAAGGCGCAGCTCCTCGGTGCTTGTTGCTGGAACGTATGACAACCGAACCCATCACGCCGGCGTTGGATCCGGCGGCGGCCGCAGTTTTGCGATCAGCCGCAGAATATCGGCGAAGAACTTTCTTGGAATAGCGAACTCAGCGTTCTGGAAGGCAGGCCATGTCAGCAGTGGCTCATTCACGTCGCGGATTGACTGTCGGCTTTCGGGGTTGGGCGGTCAAACTCATCGCAGGCAGCGCGGCGATGGGTCAAATGTGGTATTTCAGACTGACCCACAACGTGAGATTTCAAACGGACCCACTATCGATAGGTGGGAAATATTGACATTTACTGACTGTGGGGTTAGTTATAAAGTTATGACTGACCAGTCAGAAATATCACCCCACAAGCGCCGCCCCACTGCCCGGCCTGCGGAAATCCTCGCGGCGGCGTTGGACCTTTTCACCGAGCGCGGTTTCAGCGCCACCAGGCTCGAAGACATCGCTTCACGCGCTGGCTTAAGCAAGGCGGCGATCTATCTGTATTTCAAAGATAAAATATCTCTCCTGCAGGCCCTTGTGCAGGCTACTGCTGGCCCCAACCTGGCGCTGGTGGCCGCCATGATCGACGCCCACCGGGGGCCGGTAGCACCTTTGCTGCGCCAAATACTCAGCGTCAT
>JANLWG010000052.1:0-8829 GCA_031364405.1 Hyphomicrobiales bacterium | reverse complement strand
GCGATCCCAGACCGGCGCTTCGAGACTCGGTTAAGACCTTCAGCCGCTTTATCGCTACTCCGTTGGTTTCAAAACATCGGGTAATTGTTTGGCTTCCGACAATGCAAATACCTGAAAACACAGTTATCGCCATCGCTCGCGACGACGATACGAGTTTCGGCGTTTTGCAATCGCGTTTCTATGAACTATGGTCGTTGCGGCTGGGCACGTGGCTGGGTGTTGGCAACGATCCCCGCTATACGCCCTCCACCACATTTGAGACCTTCCCCTTCCCCGAGGGACTGACGCCCAATGTTCCGGCTCGTCAGTATGCGGACGATCCGCGTGCCGTTGCCATCGCCGAGGCCGCAGCCGAATTGAACCGGCTGCGCGAGAATTGGCTGAACCCCGCCGATCTGGTTGTGATCGAGCCCGAAATCGTGCCCACCGCCGCACCCGGCGAGGCGCCGGTGAAATATCCAGACCGCATTTTGCCGAAGGATGAAGCGGCGGCGAAGGAATTGAAAAAGCGCACTCTCACCAATCTCTACAACCAGCGCCCGCAATGGCTGGCCAATGCCCATGCGAAGCTCGACGCCGCCGTGGCCACCGCCTATGGCTGGCCCACGGACTTGAGCGACGAGCAGGTGCTGGAACATTTGTTCGCGCTTAATCAAGCGCGGGCAAAAGCCGGGCGGTGACTGCCCTTCGAGGCCGCTTCGCGGCGCCTCAGGGTGAGGGAGTGGGTCGAGGGGATGCCTCGCATTGTCTGCCCGCTTCCGCCATAGTGGCCGCAGAATCAGAAAACGCCCCATGTCCTCCAGCCAGCCCTCACTCTTCGGCAACGACCAGCCCGATCTTTTCGGGGCCAGGAGTGGTGCGCCGAAGCCCTATGTGCCGAAGCCCCAGCATGTGCGCAATCGGTTCATTGATTTCATGGCCCGGATGACGGCTGCCCAGAACTGGCCATGGGACGACAACCACGTGGAGTTCTATCGCACCAACGTCTGGCCGTATCTCTATGAACGGCTGCCCGATGCCGCCGAGGCCGCTGACTGGAAGCGCCGCATGGAGGCCGAAGCGGCCCGGCTCGACGCGGCGCGGTAGAGTTCCTGTAGCGCCATCGGCAGATACCGCGGAAGCCGCGAAAGCGACGAGATTGACCCGGTGCAGAAGTTGGGCCGGATAGACTCCAGGCCAGAGTACCAATACAATCACGGGTGCCGAACTTTCTGAAGGTACTCAACCCACGTGGCCGAAATTCGCGCCCAACGCCGCCTTGCCGCGATTCTGGCCGCCGATGTCGCCGGTTACAGCCGGCTAATCGAACAGGATGAAGCGGGCACACTGGCGGCGCTCCGGGAACGGCGGAATAAAATACTCGATCCCGCGGTGGCGCGCCATCACGGGCGTGTCGTTAAGGTGATGGGCGATGGGGTGCTGGTTGAATTCGCCAGCGCGGTCAATGCGGTGGCCTGCGCGGTCGAACTGCAGACGCAGTTCGCGGCGGCCAATGACGGCGTGGCCGAGGACCGGCGCATCGTGCTGCGGGTGGGCGTCAATCTTGGCGACGTTGTGGTCGAAGGCAGCGATCTCTACGGCGAAGGGGTCATCATCGCGGTCAGGCTCGAGACCATGGCTGAACCCGGTGGAATCAACATCTCCGGAAGCGTGCACGAACAGGTGTCAGGCAAGCTCGTAGCAGCCTTCGACGACCTGGGTCTTTGCGAGGTCAAGAACAGTTCGAGGCCGGTACGGGTGTTCCGGCTGCGGTCTGGCAGTCGTGCCGAACCGGCACGCCCGGCCCTGGCACTGCCCGACAAGCCCTCCATAGCTGTACTTCCCTTCGACAACCTGAGTGGCGATCCGGGTCAGCAGTATTTACCGGATGGTATCGCCGAAGACATAATCACCGAGCTCTCGCGCTTCCGCAATCTGGCGGTTGCCGCCCGGCATGCGTCGTTCCACTTTCGCGGCAAGAGTATGAGCCTTTCCCAAGTCGCGCGCGAGCTTGGCGTCGCCTATGTTCTGGAAGGCAGCCTGCGCAAGACGGGCGAGCAGATCCGTGTGACCGCCCAGCTCATTGACGCCAAGACCGGCAATCACATCTGGGCCGAACGTTACGAGCGTCAGAAAGGTGACATCTTTTCCGTGCAGGATGAGGTTGTCTCCGCCATCGTCAACACCCTTGAGGGCCGCATCGTTGCCGCATCTGCCGCCTCGGCCCGCAGGAAGCCGACGGCGAGCTGGAGTGCTTACGATTGCCTATTGCAGGGCCGCGAGTTGTGCAATAACAGCCGCGAGCCAGAAGCCATTCCCCATTTTGCAAGGGCTGTGGCGATCGATCCCGAATTCGTGTTGGGACATGCATGGCAGGCCCTCGCCCTAGCAGTTGCCTATGAAAACAGCGCCGATCAAGCATTCCTGACCGGAGCGGCGGCGGCGGCGCGAAAAGCCCTTGCACTCGATGCCAATGATCCGACCGCCCACTGGGCCGCCGCGATGGCCGCGAGGTGCGATTTACGCTCCGTCGATGCCGGCCGCCACTTCGACCGGGCCATTGCGCTCAATCCCGTCGACACTCAAATACGTGCCGACCGCGCACAGTGGCTGCGCTATTGCGGCCGCCTCGAAGAGGCGCTGGCCGCCATCGACGAGGCACTTCGGCAAGGACCATTCGCGCCGTCATGGTTCTGGTGTGTGCGTGGCGAAATCCTGTTCGACATGCAGAAATATGGCGAGGCCTTGGCGGCTCTCGACAACGCGACGGAAAAGAAATCGCAGGCGATGTTCTACGTGGCGGCGGCACAGGCGCAGTTGGGTGAAGTGTCAAAGGCGGCTGAAACGCGGCAGGCCCTGATGCAACAATGGCCCAGCGCACGCCTGGGTTCGCTGCCTTTCATTATTCAGTCGGCGCGCGAAGAATGCATTGACCGGTTGCTGCAGAGCTTGCGCAAAGCAGGGCTGCCCGAATGAGCGCCAGCTCGCTGCGATTGTTTCCGCCTCGCCGGATTCCAATGGGCGCGCGTAGCCGGCGTGACGCGGACATCGGGCATACGACGCTTCTGACCCCAGGCGGCCAGCGCTGAAATACTCCGGCGGGGAAATTTGTTAGCGCCGTCTGGCCTTGTCAGCGCTCATCGGCGGGAGCACATTGCGGCAAACCACGAGACATACAAGGGGGGAAGCGAACATGGCGACGAAGGCAAGGGCCGTAAAGGCAAAAACAAAGACCAGAAAGGTCAAATCGGCAAAAGCCAAACCAGTCAAGGCAAAGTCCACGAAGGTTAAGCCCGGCAAAGCCAAGACCGGCAAAGCCAAAGCGCCGATTTTCAAACCGAAAAAAACCAAGCCGGCCCGCGCCAGGATCGCGTGGCCGAAAAAGACCCGAGAGATGCACAATCACCACATGAACTCAACCGTGTGGAACAGTTTCAAATTCCGCGACGATGATATTGTCATTGCCAGCTACGCCAAGTCGGGCACCACATGGACCCAGCAGATCATCGCCCAGCTCATCTTCAACGGCGCGGAAGACATCGATGTCTCGCATCTCTCGCCCTGGGTCGATCTGCGGATCATTCCGCCCGAAGCCATCGCCGGGCTTGAACACCTGCCCCACCGCCGCTTCATCAAGACCCATCTTCCGGTTGACGCCCTGGTGTTCTCGCCCAAGGCAAAATACGTCTATATCGCCCGCGATGGACGCGACGCCGCGTGGAGCTTGTTCAATCACCACAGCAACGGGACCGAGGAATATTTCAATGTGCTGAGCAACACGCCGGGCCGGGTTGGCCCGCCGCTCGAACGGGGTCCGGACGATGTCCATGAGTTTTACTCGCGATGGTTTGACGGCGATGGATTTCCCTATTGGCCGATGTGGGAAAATATTCGCTCGTGGTGGAATATCCGCGGCCTGCCCAATGTCAAGCTTATGCACTTCAATGACTTGAAGGCGGATTTGGCGGGGTCGATCCGCGAGATTGGCGGCTTTCTGGGACTCAAGCCGCAAGCCGCCGCGTTCGCGAAGATCGTTGAGCATTGCACCTTCGACTATATGAAAGCCCATGCGGAGAAGGCGGCTCCGCTCGGCGGCGCCCTGTGGAACGGTGGCGCGAAAACCTTCATCAACAAGGGAACCAACGGCCGCTGGCGCGACACGCTGAGTGCCGCCGAAATTGCCGCCTATGAAGCCAAGGCGTTGAAAGAACTTGGACCCCAATGCGCCAGGTGGCTGGCCGAGGGGAAAGCAAAACAGCAAATGCCGGATGGCCGGAAAAGTCGCGCGTCCGGCTGATGGGCGCTTGAAAAAGCGCCCTGTTACGGAAAATGTTGACAGGCTTCGGACCAACCGGCAGCAACCGCGGTGCCAAGGCCGCGGTCCCCGAACCCATTGCAGTTTGCCATCCTAAGGCGTTAGTCTACTATAATCATAGGTAATTCGACCGGAAGGCAGCAGCAGGATCAAGCCGTGGCCGGCCGGCGGGTGGCGCTGTGGTTAGTGATTTTGTCAGGACATGTTAATGGCGATGCCGGATCCGCTTCAGACGTATTACGATAATTACCGCCTCAGCCACACCGCCGAAGGCTATGGCGAATTCTACGATAAGCTCTACGAGGCCGGATATTTCCTGGCGATGTGGCGCGAAGTCGAAAAGCCGGTTATCGAGAATATTCTGCGCCCGCTGGGCGGGCCCGGCCGCACGTGCTTGGATTTTGCCTGCGGAACCGGGCGGATCACCGAATTGGACGCCGGGTTCTTCGGCAGCGTGCTGGGCGTCGATGTTTCCGAATCGATGCTGGCGCAAACACGGCAGTCGGAGCATGTGCGCTTCCGCCGGATCGATCTGACGCGCGAGACCCTGGATGAGACCTTCGACGTGGTCACCGCCATGCGGTTCTTTCTCAACGCCGAAGAACCGCTGCACGGCGAGGCCCTCAGGGCCATCCACGCCCGGCTGAAACCTGACGGACGGCTGGTCTGCAACATTCACATGAACGCCTTTTCGCCGGCCGGCATCGGCTATCATTTGATCAACCTGCTACCCGGAAAGAGAACCCGCCACACGATGAGCGCCGGCGAATTCCGCCGCCGGCTCGAAGCGGCGAACTTTGCCGTCAATCAGATCGTTTGTTACGGTTTCATGCCGGGACCCAGAATATTGCCGGCAAAGGTTTCCGCCCCCCTGGTGAAGCCGGTCGAGAAACTGGCCCACGCCCTCAGGCTGCCGGGACTCATGGCGCAGAATTTCATCGCCGTCGCCAGAAAGCGCTAGGTCGAGTTCAACCAGTCAGCAAGGCACCGCTTGCGTCATCGCCGGCAATTGTCCAAGACGGGGGCGAAGGCGAGGTGCGTGATGGTGAAGACCGATGTTTCGAGATTGACCCAGCTGGGCTCGACTACCAGGCTTGCCGCCAACCCCGATGAGGCGGTGCTGGAGCGGGTGGCGAATTCGCAGAGTGACTGCCTCTATATGGTGCGTTTCGTGGCGCCGGAGTTTACCAGCCTGTGCCCGATGACGGGGCAGCCGGATTTTGCCCATCTGGTGATCGACTATGTACCGGGGAAATGGCTGGTCGAGTCGAAATCGCTGAAGCTCTACCTGGGCTCGTTCCGCAGCCATGGGGCATTTCATGAGGATTGCACGGTGGGCATCGGCCGGCGGCTGGTGAAGGCGTTACGTCCCAAATGGTTGCGTATCGGGGGATACTGGTATCCGCGCGGCGGTATGCCGATCGACGTGTTCTGGCAGACCGGACTGCCGCCGAGGGGGCTGTGGCTGCCCGACCAGGGCGTGCCGCCTTACCGGGGGCGCGGCTGAAACTTCAGTTGGTGCCGAACACCTTGTCCCAGAACGCCGTGGTGACGCCGAAATAGCGCTGCTGCGAAACATGGTGGTGGAGCGCATGCTGGCGCTTCAGTTTTTTCATCAGGCGAAAGCCGTGGCTGCCGAAATGATGGACGGCATAGTGCACCAAAACATAGGACAGATAGCCGGCGAGCAGCCCCGCCAGGAATGCCGCGGCGGGCCTCACCCCCCACATCGAGGCAATCGGCCAATAGGCCAGGCAATAGAACAGTGCCAGCGAAAAGACTGTGGGAGAGCCGATCAGTTCGTTGGGCGCGGCGTGATGGGCCTCGTGCAGGCCGCGGAAGCCGGCGATGTGGTGGAACACGTAACGATGGGCCAGGTATTCGACCAGCGTCCACATCAGGTAACCGAAAATCACCAGGGCCAGCATTTCCGCCAGTTTGCCCGCCGCCACCGTTTCGAAGGCAACAACCAGGCAGAGGATGATCAGCGGCGGATAAACGTAGAAGTCGAGAAAATACATGCGCGCCGACATGACGGGGGTGAACAGGCCCCGGAGCCTGCGGCTTCCATCACGATAAACTTCAAGACTTAACCAATACCGCATCCGGCAATCCAGTTCCCGCTTCGCTACCCCCGCTTGACGAGC
The DNA here is from genome assembly GCA_031364405.1 of Hyphomicrobiales bacterium. Classification (GTDB taxonomy): domain Bacteria; phylum Pseudomonadota; class Alphaproteobacteria; order Rhizobiales; family Aestuariivirgaceae; genus Aestuariivirga. Next base: position 2,388 of record JANLWG010000052.1, on the reverse strand, counting down.
GCCGCCTGCCATCTTGCCGAACGGCAGGGCAAGCTGTCAAGTTACGAGATGTCAGGTGGCATTTTGAATTGAGTTTCAGCCTTGGGCTCTATGAGCGGTCAGCTCGACTGGCGCCGGGCCGGCTCGCCTAATGGTTTTCTTCGGCGTAGGATCGGGCTGTTGTCAGGGGACTCAATTTGACGCGGCAAGAGCGAAGGCTCGCAGCAATACTGGCGGCGGATGTCGCGGGGTACTCACGCCTTATGGCGGCGGATGAAGCAGGAACGCTGGCTCGCTTCAACACGCTGCGCGCCGAGTTGATCGATCCCAAACTGGCGCAGTTCAAGGGCCGGGTGGTAGGCACCGCCGGAGACAGTCTTTTGGTGGAATTCGCCAGCGCGGTTGACGCCGTGCAGTGCGCGGTCGAGACGCAGGAGCGGATCGCCTCATTCAACGCCGGTCTGCCCGAAGATCGCCGCATCGCCTTCCGCATGGGGGTGAACCTGGGCGATGTGATTTCCGATGGTGTTACCATTCATGGTGACAGCGTCAACGTGGCGGCCCGGCTTGAAAAGCTGGCGGAACCGGGTTCGGTCGTCGTCGGGCGCAGTGTCCACGATCAGGTCAAGGGCAAGCTTCCGTATGCATTCGCCGACCTGGGCGAGCACGCGGTCAAGAACATCGCGGAACCCTTGCGGGCTTTTGGGGTGGGAATGACTGGCCAGCCGGCCAAGTCTCTGGCGAAATTCGAGGAACTGCCACTGCCTTCGAAACCCTCTGTCGCCGTGCTGCCATTCACCAACATGTCGGGCGATCCCGAGCAGGAGTATTTCTCCGATGGCATCACCGAGGACATCATCACCGAGTTGAGCCGCAGCCGTGGCTTGTTCGTTATCGCGCGCAACTCCGCGTTCATGTTCAAGGGGCAAGCGGTGAACATCACCGAAGTTGGGCGGAAACTGGGGGTGCGCTATGTCGTCGAAGGCAGCGTGCGCAAGGCCGGCAAGCGCATCCGGATCACCGCCCAGCTCATCGAGGCCGCGACCAGCAACCATATCTGGGCCGAACGCTACGACCGCGATCTCGAGGATCTCTTCGCCGTTCAGGACGAAGTTACCGAGCACATCGTCTGGGCCCTTGCTGGACGGGTTGGGATAGCCGAAATCGATCACTCCAAACGAAGGCGAACGGGGCACCTCGACTCCTATGACGTCCTGTTGCGCGGAATCGAGGCATTCCATCGCTTTACCAAGAAAGACAACGCTGACGCCGTGCAGCACTTCCAGGCGGCCGTGGACCTGGACCCGGGGTTGGCCAGGGCCTACGCCTGGCTGGCGGAGGCCCAAAGTTATTCGTCGACCTGGAACGCCGACCGTTCAACCAGGGAATTGTCCTTGCAGGCCGCCCGGCGATCGATCGAACTGGGTGACGCCAGCGGACATGCCGAGGCCATCATCGCCGGGCACTGCCGATGGAATGGAGACTTCGAAGCTGCCCGAGCCCACCTGGATCGCGCCCTGGTGCTTGGACCGACAAACCCGCATGTCGTTTCGTGGGCGGGTTTCTTTCGACTTTGGCAAGGACAAGCAGCCGAGGCACGCGACATCGGAGAACGGCTCCGGCGGCTTGACCCGCTTGACCCCGGCTGGATTCACGAGCTGCTCGCCTGTTCTTACTACCTGCTTGGCGATTACGCCCTTTCGCTAGAGTCGTTTCGCCGGTGGATACACAACGAACACTACAGGGGCCTCGCCAACCTCGCCGCCTGTCTAGCGCAGCTCGGGCGCATTGATGAAGCACAGGCAACCTGGCGCAGGTGTCTCGACGCCAAACCGGGATTTACCATTGAAGACTATAAGCGCGGCTCGCCTTACCAGCGGCAGGAGGATTTGGAACACTGGCTCGATGGCCTGCAAAAGGCCGGTATCGCGCCAACCTAAGATGATCTGGCGCTAGAGCTGGATTAGGCGGAGGTTGACTTGACTTCCGCCGTTGCTCCGCGCACCTTGTTTGGACGTGAAACTCTGTGGCACGGAGTGACATCATGGAAGAAAAAGCAGTCAAGGTTGTGGGCGGCTGCCTGTGCGGGTCGGTCCGTTACGAAGCGGAGGCGCATTTGCAAGGCGCGTATTATTGCCATTGCCGCACCTGTCAACGAGCCTCGGGCGCGCCAGCCGAGGCCTCGGTTCCAGTCGAGCCGGGATCGCTCAAATTCACCAAGAAGAAACCGCGATATTTCCAGTCGTCGCCATTTGCCGAGAGGGGTTTTTGCCCGGATTGCGGATCCCGGCTGACTTACCGGATGTTATCGGGGGAGTCGACCACTGTGGCGGCGGGATCGCTCGATCATCCGGAAAAAGTTGTTCCAAGCATACACTATTGCGTGGATACCCAACTGCCCTGGTACAA
>JANLWG010000412.1:0-4013 GCA_031364405.1 Hyphomicrobiales bacterium | reverse complement strand
AGCAGCGTCAGCTTGCCGGAGGATTCAAGAATGCGCTGGATGACGAACATGACGTCAGGCCGGCCGGCATCATACTCATCGAACACCAGCGCCACATTGTGCTGGTAGGACCACGGCAAAATGCCCTCGCGGAATTCGGTGACCTGTTTTCCCTCTTTCAGCACGATGGCATCCTTGCCGATCAAGTCGATGCGGCTGATGTGGCTGTCGAGATTGATGCGGATGCATGGCCAGTTGAGGCGGGCGGCGACCTGCTCGATGTGGGTCGATTTGCCGGTGCCGTGATAGCCCGAAATCATCACCCGGCGGTTGTAGGCAAAGCCCGCGAGGATCGCCAACGTGGTTTCGCGGTTGAACAGATAATCTTCATCGAGTTCGGGAACATGCTCGCTGGTCTGCGAGTAGGCGAGAACATCGAGATTGGAATCAAAACCGAAGAGCTGCTTCACCGACACCTTGAGGTCGGGCATGCCACCTGCTTCGCCGTTGGCCTTTGCAATCATGTTGGTGTTCTTTTCCAGAGTTTTGCGCGCCGGGTTTTAGACGGTCATGGGGTTGTGGGCAAGAATTCGTTGTTAGACAAAACCACTGGTCCGCAAATGATCATAAGCCTGGATGACCGCCTTCAAGGTGTCTTCGTTGGCGCGGCTGCCAGCGTTGGCATCGGGGTGAAGGCGTTTCACCAGTTTCTTGTACTGGCCTTTGACCGCCTCGGGGGTCGCACTGTCATCCAGCCCAAGGGTTGCCAAGGCCTTCAACTCTGTATTGCGCAAGGGGCGGCCCGAGGGATGGCGGCCCTTCTGGGGCTTGGCGGTGCCGTCCGGGCCAAAAGGATCACCCGCCATGTTGGACGCCTTCCGGCGAATGCCGCTGACATTGGCATTGGAATTCTGGCCGAGCTTCCAGGTCGGGCGATGGCCGGTGCGGGCATCTTTCTGGAAACCCATCACCTCGTCATCCTTCATGCCGTCGAAATAATTGTAGGTCTTGTTGTACTGCTGGACATGCTCGGTGCAGTAATTGTAGAATTTGCCTTCGTGGCCACGGCCCATCGGCGCCTTGTGGCGGCTGGGCCGCGGGCAGCCGGGCCATTCGCATTGCGGCACCTGTTCGCTGACCTTGGCTTCCTTGCCAGACTTGACGCGGATCTTGTCGAAATATTTTGAATCGAGTTTCATTGGTCAACTATAAGCATTCGGATGGCAGCCCGCCACCGCTACGTTTGAGGTTCCCACCATGCTACAAGGTCCGGTTGGACAAACCATTGCGGCAAAGCTCAACGCTGCTTTCGCGCCGGTTTTGCTTGAGGTGATCGATGAATCCCACCAACACCACGGCCACAGCGGTGCAAGGCCCGATGGTGAAAGCCATTTCCGTGTCAGAATCGTGGCGGAAGCCTTCCGGGGGAAATCGCGGGTGGACCAGCACCGCATGGTGAATGCTGTCCTGGCTGCCGAATTGATAGAGCGGGTCCACGCGCTCGCCATCGAGGCGTCAGCACCGGCCTGACGGGATCAACCGGTCTCGGGTTCATCGCTTGTCCGTCTCAGCGGTGTTACCTTGATCGATGTGACCTGATGCTTGCGCTTCTTCATGACCTCGAACTGAAACTGGTGAAAATTGAAGGTCTGGCCAACCTGCGGAATCATCCGGGCTTCGTGGATGACGAGGCCTGCCAAAGTGGTGGCTTCGGCGTCGGGCAGCTGCCAGTCGAAAGCCCGGTTGAGGTCGCGCACCGGCACGCTGCCTTCGACGATGAAGGAGCCATCGGGTTTCTGGCGCACGCCAACCGCCACCGCGTCATGTTCGTCCTTGATGTCACCAACGATCTCTTCAATGATGTCTTCGAGGGTGATCAGGCCCTGAACCTCGCCATACTCATCGACGACAATGGCAAAGTGCGCCTTGCGGCGCAGAAAGGCATTGAGCTGATCGGGAATGGCGCGGGTGTCGGGCACGAACCAGGCCGGACTCAGAATATCCTCGATGGCGACTTTGGTGGCATCGCCACCGTGCTTCTGCAGGGCCGCAAAAAGATTCTTGGCATGCAGCACGCCGACAATGTTGTCGGTTGTGTCTTTCCACACGGGGATGCGCGTGTAACCGCTCTTCAGCACCTTGGCGATGATTTCGGCGGAGTTTTCTGAGCCATCGATCAGCGTCATTCTGGTGCGATGGACCATGAGGTCCGACACCGAGAGATCCTGCAGATCGAGGATGCCGCCCAGCATGTCGCGATCTTTCTTGATGACGGCACCCTCTTTCAAATGAAGATCGATGGCGCCGCGTAATTCATCATGGGCGGAGAGCACATTCTGGGCGTTGGAAATATCGACGCCGAATATCCGCAGGGTGGATTTAACGATCCATTCGACCGCCATCACCACAGGGCCGAAAACGGCCACCAGGACGCGCACGAAAGGGGCGACAGCAATGGCCGAGCGATCCGGATAGGCGATGGCATAGGTCTTGGGCATGACTTCGGCAAAGATCAAGATCAACGCCGTCATGATGGCGGAGGCGATGACCGCACCGCTATCGCCGAACATCCTGATGAGAAGGGCTGTGGCAAGGGCCGAAGCGGTGATGTTGGCGACGTTGTTACCGAGCAGGAGTGCGCCGATCAGGCGCTCGCGCATGTTGGTGAGCGCCAAGGCCATGGCAGCCCGCCTGCTGCCACGGCGTTCGATTTCGTTCAGCCTCGCCCGCGAGGTCGCGGTGAGAGCGGTTTCCGAACCGGAAAAGAATGCCGACATCACAATGAGAATCAGGATGGCGGCAATGGTAAAGCCTGTATCGAAATTCATTGCGGTCTCTTGTCCTCGTTAAGAAACGCCGTCACCTCGGCTGCCGCCACATCATGGGCGATGAAAGCTTCACCAATGCCACGGGCGAGAATGAAAGTGAGCTTGCTGCCCTGGGCCTTCTTGTCCTGGTGCATGATGCTGACAAGGGCTTCGGGTGGCGGCAGAATTCCTGAAATTTCGGAACTGTGAACCGGAAGTCCCACGCTTTTCAAATGGCGCGCCACGCGGTCAGCGGTTCCGGCCGCGCAGAGCTTCTGGCGCTCGGAAAAGCGGAAGGCCTGCACCATGCCGATGGCCACACCCTCGCCGTGGAGCAGGCGTTGGGAATAACCGGTTGCAGCTTCCAGCGCATGACCGAATGTGTGACCAAGGTTCAGCAGCGCCCGCACCCCGGTTTCGGTTTCGTCTTCAGCCACAATGCGGGCCTTGGCCTCGCAGGATTTGCGGATCGCGTGCACCCGGGCCTGAACATCACCGCGCATGATGGTTTCGGCCGAGGTTTCCAGCCACGCGAAGAATCCGGCATCGCCGAGCAGGCCGTACTTTGCCACTTCGGCATAACCCGCGGCCAATTCACGGCGTGGCAAGGTATGAAGAAGACCAATGTCGGTGAGCACGGCGACAGGTTGATGGAAGGCGCCGATCAAGTTTTTGCCATGCACCGAATTAATGCCGGTCTTGCCGCCAACCGAGCTATCAACCTGGGCCAGCAGCGTCGTCGGAATCTGGATGAAACCGACGCCACGCCGGAGGATCGCCGCGGCAAAGCCCGCCAGATCGCCGATCACACCGCCACCCAAGGCAATGATGCGGTCGCTCCGCTCGATACCGGCGGCCAGCAGGCCATCGCACAGTTCAGCCAGATGCTTGAAGCTCTTGGTGGGCTCGCCCGCCGGCAAGACGATGGCGGTGGAGCGGATACCCTGGTGGGCGAGCGACGATTCGAGGCTGGCCAGATGATGGCGGGCGACATTCTCATCGGTGACGATGGCAGTGACGGCACGTTTCAGCAATGGTTTCACCAACACGCCGGCTTCTGCCAGCAGGCCTTCACCAATGGCAATCTCATAGCTGCGGTTGCCGAGCCCGACGGGCACGATGTCGCGGCGCTCCATCTTGGCTGGTTCAGTCATTGTGCAAACGCTCCCAACCATCCCATTGAGCCAGAGCCCTGATCACATCCTTCACCATCTGGCCATGCTGTAC
>JANLWG010000370.1:0-33819 GCA_031364405.1 Hyphomicrobiales bacterium | reverse complement strand
CGAGCGCATGAACCGGACCATCAAGCAAGCCACTGTTCATCGCTATCACTATGACAATCATGATCAACTGCGTCAGCACCTCGCCGACTTCGTCAGTGCCTACAACTTCGCCCGGCGTCTCAAGGCTCTCAAAGGGCTGACACATACGAGTTCATCTGCAAATGCTGGACAAATCAGCCTGAAAGATTCAAACTAAACCCTATCCATCAAATGCCGGGACTGAACATCTAGTCAGGCCGAATTCACTTGGAAGCGACGACCTTAATTTCGCGCAAGACCTCGAACATGGCTTGGTCGAGCATGTCTGGATCAAAGACGCCGGTCATTCGGTTCTTGTGCAGGAAGGCCGCCACCCAAGCCGTGAGTGTGGCCCTCTCGGGCGCAGTCGCCTGCTTGACCTCAGTGAGGCGAAGGACGCACTGGACATCGAAGCTGCTGAGCTCGCCGATGACCCGGGCATAGCTTGACGCGATGTAGCGCCTCCTCACCGCCAGCTGATGCTCCTTGCGCGTCGCGGAGATCTGTCCGGCGTGCTCCCGGTAATAGACCGCCGGGTAGAAAACCGCCTTGCCCCTCAGCGCATTGAGTTCGCCGTTCCGGAAGAGCCAGTCGCAGTCGATGCCGCCAAGCAGTTCCTCGTCGAAATTGAGAGGGAACTTTTCGCGCCGGAAGGCAAAGGTCGGGAACGACACCGGCGTGCCGAACAGCTGGCGGACGGCGAGATCATTGACGAAGAGCGACTTCGGGGGGCCGAGGCGGTAGGGGTTTGTCTCGTTAAAGGCAACAAATGAGACACAGTCAGCAGTGGATGTTTCAGCGAAGAACGCCCGAGTGAGTACGACTCGCTGAGGTACGCTGAGGTCATCGACATCAGCGATGAGGCAGATGTCCCCGCTCGCATGTCTCATTGCCTCGTTCAGTGCGGCGCCGCGCCCGTGGCCGCTGTTCGAGAAGATCTTGATCCGCGGATCCTCGCGCCAGAGTTGCTCGATCTCCTCTCGCGTTCCGTCCTCCGAATGATCATCGACGAAGATAACTTCGAAGTCTGGATCCGTCTGTGCCTTGAGTGACGTTGTGTATTCGGCGAGAAAGTGTCTGGAGTCCTTGGCGGTGGTGATGAAGGAAACCGAGAGATGTTCGGCCTCGGGAACGCCCCGCGGTAGCCGCATCGAGAGGTAGCTCAGGATTGGGTCCGCAGCGAAGCGCAGCTGGCCTGCATTGATTTCCTGCCACCGGAGTCCGAGGAAGTTGAGGTAGTCTGTACTTGCCTTTTGGCGGCGGGTCTTCGCCACGGATGCGCTAACGCCCGGAGCGTAGTCATGGAGCAAGACGGCCCCGGGTTCGTACATGAAGCCCGCCGGTCCGTAGAACCGCCATAGCCGACAGCACAGGGCGACGCCTTCATGTCCGGCCAGCAAGGGATCGAAGCCGCCTGCCTCGATGAAGGGCGTGCGCCGCCAGATCGAGACCCCCTCGCAGGTGATGAGGGCTGGAACCCGGCCAAGGCCGAGATCATAATGCGAACCGCTGAGATCCGGTGACGTAAGGGGCTTCACCCGTCCGCGCGCCGCGACCGCACCCGTTTCGCGCATGCAATTCAGGAGTTCCGAGACACAGCCATCTTCCGAAATGCCATCATCATCGAGAAAGATGATGAGTGGAGCTGTCGCCAGCTGGGCACCGACATTGCGGGCCCCCGAGCAGCCCGCATTAAAGCCAGTTTCGACCACGGTGCAGGAACCGAAGATCCGTTTGCCGAGCCTGGCGAGGGAGGCATTGCCATTGTCGATAAGAATGATCTCGAGGTTGCATGGTGTAATCTGTCGGGCAATGCTCTTAAGGCCGCTCTCCACGCCCGGATGATCGCAATGGCTCACTACGATGATGGCCGCAGGGGGATCAACGGGCTGTTTTCCGAACTGCCGGATCTTGGCCTCCGCCAGTGTGTCCGCCGTGAAATCGCCAAGGACCCGCTGCGCAGACACAAAGCGGCCAGCGAGGAAGCGGGCCTTGGCCTCGAGGTATCGTTCGCGCGGTGCCCGCATCTCGCGCCTGATCCAGCCCCCGCGCGGAAGTCCCAGGTTGATAAATAGATCGACGCCCCACTTCGACTCGATCAGGTCGAGCCGCGGCTGCAGCGCCTTGATGTCAGCGGATTCCTGTGCCGCCGTGCCGGGCGGGAAATACTCAAAGACGAATCCTCGGCGCCGAAAGACTTCCGAGTCGCGGGCGTCCGTGAGGAAGATCGGAATGAAGTTTCCCTCGCGAACCTGCTGTTCGGCGACACGTGTCACTTCGCACTCCAGAGCGGCCGCTTCGAGGCCAAAGAGAGCGAAGGCAATGACCTTGGCGCCATTGTCTTTTAGGTGAAAGCATGCGCCGCCCGGGGAGGGCTCGAGCGAGCGCGGCGGCATAGCCTTCTCAGGCCACCGCTGCCACGTCTGGATCGGCGCGCGCAGGGCGGCAGAAACGGGGGTAGAAAGCCGGGGAAGTTGCGGCTTGAGGAGCACAACCCCAGGGCCCTCTGATGGTGCTCCACCATCATTGAGAATTTTTTCCAGTGTCTGGATTCTTTGACTCTGGCTGGCGATCTTGTCGAGGAGTTCCTGAACAGCTGGATCGCCTGCCCGCGGCTGCCATGGTGCGCTTGGGGGCTCCGGAAACTTCGCGGTTGTGCGAAAGGCCGTTGGGGTCTGAATATTCATGGAAAGAGCCTCGTCTCAGTTCACCATTCCGGCAATGGCCCGGCTTGCGGCCCTGGCGCCGTTCTTCCGGGAAAGTTCACGGCAGTTGTCCTGCATGACCGACCTAAATTTTGGCGTCATGAGGAGCTCGAAGATATCAGGAAGATCACGGAACTCATGCTCTTTAAGTTCGATCGCGGCCCCCGCATCCTGCGCGAAGCTGGATCGTGCAGCTTGGTCATCCATGCCGGGGGCGCGGTTTGGTACAAAGAGTGTCGGGAGGCCGCAGCCGATGACCTCGTGGAAGGAATTGTAGCCCGCCGCCGAGATCGAAAAATCAAAGGCCCGGTAGTAGAGGCTCAAGGGAGCGCCTTTGAGGATTTTCACGCCGGGCCATAACTTGAGTTGCACTGTCGTGTTGGCCCATTCGGCGATGGCGACTTGAAGATCAGGATGCTGGCGGCACTCCGTGATGACTAGGTCGAGTATTTTGAGAATGTTCCTGTTCTCGCCCGATCCGAGCTGGATCAGCATAGCAGGCCGCTTGGGGTCAAAGCCAATTGCTGCCGCAGCAGCCTCCCGGGATATGAGTTCGCGCGGATCGAGCAGGGTGATGGGGTCGACTTGCAAGACTTCGTGCCGGCGATCTGCGGTGGCACCGCGGTCCCGGTCCGCGGCGAGTTCGCCCGGTTCGATGATGAGATCATAGGCGCCCGAGCGTTGCAGGGATGGATTGTAGCCCGGTGCCCACATACCGCGCCTCACCCACACGCCGTGGCACCAACTTCGCGATGCGACGGCGCGGCTCAGCACAGCCGGTGGATCACTACCATCAAAAACGACAGCGCTTGCATCATAAGCGTCGATCAGCTGCTCGAGCTCGTACTGAAACCAGGGATTCCAGTCTTCCGGCCTGACACCAGCGTAAACCGCTGACGGAATATACTCCGCCCGGAATCCCAAGTCCTCGATCAGGCCCGGTGTCTCTGATAATGAGACAAAGATGGGGTCAAAGTCATCGCCGGCACGCCGGGCGATGGCGAGAAGGCGCGCCACATGACCCAGACCAACCCCTCCCTTCGGCAAGAACAAGACGCGCGGCTTCTGCCGGGTCGCGCCTGCCTTCTTTCGTAGGCCGGGCCTTGCAGTCCCGGTGAGGATGCCGAGCCGCTTCAGGAACCGGTCGGCCGAGAACTCGATGTCGATGTCATCCACAAGCCTCGCTCGCTCCTGCGGATTGTCAAGCACCTGACGGGCAGTGACGATCATGTCCCTGGGATGAGCCGTCACCACCGCAGGCGGCACGTGATCAATCGTCGAGAGGGAAGCCACCACAAGCTTTCCAGCACTTTGGGCTGCAGCGATAATTACTTCCGGCACATCGGTCCGCCCCGGTCTCTGCACCAGGACAAGAACATCGATACGGCGCAGGAACCACGCAATCGAGATCTCGACTCCATCGAGCACCTTCCAGTTACCGGGCGTCTCAGTTTTTTGACGGTTCGGTCCGCGATCTCGCCAAGCGTAGACCTCGACAGGCGGATCGCAGGCTACCACGTCCTTGATGGCTTCCACCGCCTTGGGCCAGTCTGATGGGATAATGACGCCAACTCGAAGCGGCGATCCAGCCTTGAATCTGGATGGCTTAGTAGTCTTCCGCACAAGCGGCAACCAGTTCCTCGGTTCAAGCCGTAGTTTTGGATTCTTGATCAGGCCCTCGCGCATCATCACCGTGGTTGGCGCAATGCTCAGCTCGGGCATCAAGAGCAGATCATCGCTATTCTCGGGCCCGGCAACGTCCACTAGTTCTTCCGGTACAACGACGACGCGCTGCGCCTCGACTCTTGTCATGCTCAGCCGAATTGCCAGCTTGTCACAGGGGGGGTGGATGACGAGAAGTCTCGCGGCTGTGTGGCGGTCTGGGTCAACGATCATGATACCGGTTTGGCGCACACAGGCACGGATCTCGGGAGAGATCGGAACAATTTCCTCCGGTGAGGTTGGCGTATGTAGCAGTCCTACCTGATAACCGGCCTCACGAGCGGTGGCAGCCTCCCCGGCAATTCGCAGGCAGCTGTCGGCGCTGCCAGCCATGTCACCGGCGAACACGACATCTAAAGCAACGCGCAACGACTTCTTTAGCATGGTGCTACTCAAGGATTAAAGAAAAGATGGGCGGACGTTGACAGCCTTTCCGGGCGCGCCGGGTCACAGCAGCGCTTGCGGCATTTGGCAGGGTAGTTTCTGTTTGATGTGGCTGTGCCAAATGCGGCCCTTGATCCATCGGCATAGGAAAGTGTCGCCCGATGCCGATGGATTGACTTCGCCTAAGAGGGATTGTTGCCGGAGCCCTGGGCGGGCTTACTCGGGCTTCCCGCAGCATTGGGATTTTGCGAGTTGGAGTATCCCTGGGCGTTTCCGTTTCCCTGCGGGGACTTCGTCGGGCTGCCGGCGGCGTTCGCATTGCCGGACTTCTCGAAGCCCATCGCGCTCGCCAATTGGATCATGCGCGAGAGTGTCTCGTCCGCAAGGACGCGATCATCAGTGAGTCCCAGGTTCTGTTGAAGAACCGGAAGTACCTGCTCAGCCGCTATTGCCTGAACGCCGAATTCTAAATGCCGCGTCACAGAGGCCTGAGCTATCGGCACGAAGCTCAGTCCCGCTGCCGCCGCAAGAACAGCGAGAACTTCGTTTCTTTTCTTCATAACGCGCCTCCTATGAGAAACTAATCATTGATGGGTCGATAACGCTACCAATTGAAATTCTAAAGGTAGACAACTTTGAGCTCAACAACAGAACGAAGATTAGGTTAAGTAGTGTGTGCAAATTGAAAAGAATACATTGAGTAATTTTCAATAAAAATCGTCGGCTGGTACATGAATGGCCGGATCGAGGACAACCCGATGATCACCCATGTGATGCCGCTGGAGAAGATCAACGGCGCCTTTGAGCTGATGCATCAGGGCCAGTCGAAGCCTCGCGACCTTGCATCCAACGACGGCTCGTCGTCGGCATCGTCGTGTTCCCGGTCGTCTGGCATATCGCTGGCGACAATCCGCAAGAGGCGCGGCAAATGGCAAGTCTTGTTCAGGCTTAAAGCGACCAGCGGGCAGAAAGTCATCAGGTACAAAGTATTGGACAGGCCAACTCCAAATCTCAGCTTCGGCAGCTTCCTTCTTCGTTCTGGTACAACTCTCTCAAGGCGTCTGGTTCAGAAGAAGCCGGTCGGGTCACTAAGACTTCAAGAACCTGAACAGCGCGTCAATGCCGTCACGGCGAATCGTACCGACAAAAGCTGAGCGCATCTGCTGGACCAGCCAAATTGATTCCAAATTTATGTCGATAATCCGGTAGAGGGAATCGGTCTTGAGAAGCCTTGCGACGGCCTTTTGACCGTTTGCCAGTTTTGCGTTCACGGTAACTCCCGATGGTAGTTCCGAACAATTGACAATTGTGATTTCCGCGATATGGAAGCGGCTCGCGTGATCTATCACGAAGCGCGCCAAGAAATTCCCCGTCAGTGCGATATACTCCGCTTCCTTCGACTTCGGTAACTGCTTTCGGTACCTCCCGAGGGCAGCGAAACTAATGGCAGGCAGGTCCAAGAACTGCGCGGTAGTCGCGGAAACTTCCGATGGTGAACCGCTGCGCACAGCGCCTTCGATGGCATTGCCGGCGGTGATGACGAACTTGGCCCCGTCGCAGGTTTTTGTATGCCTTGGAAAGCCAGTTGAGGATTGGGATTGCTTGTCTTCAAGGCTTTCGCCACTCCCGGCGGCAAAGACGCTCGTCGAAAGCGCGGCAATGGCAACAAAACTAAGAATGATCTTTTTCATGCTAGCGTCCCGTCGGCTTCACCTAAGTTTGACCGGTATCCTCCGGATGCCGGACCTGCTGAAGTTAATACTGGTGCAAATAGGCGCGCATGGCAAGACCGCGCCGGCATGTTCGGAGTCCGTCCCTTGGCCGTGTCAACAAGACGGATGCACCATGCTCCTGCGCGGCACACCAGCCAACATGGAACACTCACCAATGGCTCTCCTCCCCACCCGAAGGCAGATTGCGCAACCGGCTAGCGCAACAAACGAAGGACATTATCCCAGCTACAAACTCTTGTTAGCCCACTCTCCAGATAGCGCACCTATTGCTTCCAATGGACCATTGCTGCAATTTAGAATCCGACGTGCAGGGCAGTGGAAGCTTGTCACGGGAAGAAGAGTTCGCCATCCGTGTATTCACGGCCGATTGTTCCCAAGAATTTCGTGGTGCCCGGGCGCTTGGCCAGCGAAGCTTTCCGTCTGCGCATGCTGACAGTCGATGATCTGGTCAAGGACTTCGATGCCATCATAGCCTCGAGGACTACGCTGCCTGCCATGATGCCACCTGGGGACCCTTGGCCTGAGGGTGTGACATTGGCTGAGAACCTGATTGATCTGGGCTGGCATCAGCGTGAGTTCACGCTCCGGCATTCCTTCGCTTTTACGGTGATGACTCCAGACGAAAGCCAATGTCTCGGATGCTGCTATATCGAACCCAGCGACCGTCAGGGATACGAAGTGATGGCATCTTATTGGGTGCGTGGTGACCGGTTATCCGGCGGACTTGAAGCAAGTGTCGGCCAGGCCTTCCGTGACTGGCTCAAGCGTGACTGGCCATTCCAAGAAATTGCTTTTCCGGGCCGGGATATTCCTTGGAACAAATGGAGGGCACTGCCCGAAAGCAGGAATGGCTGTGGGAATCCCAAGGAGCCGGTTCCCAGTCGTGCCGATATAGAATGACTCACGAAATGGGAGTGGCCGTCAGTGACTCTCCCAGGGGGCTCCTGGCGGCATTGCCACTTCCAGCCCACCTATCATCCGCGTCCCGATCTGCGGTCACAATCTGGTCACATCGGACCCTGTTTTCCGGGCGGTATTGCTTGCTCACCAAAAGACTGTATCCTCGAAACCTATTGAGAAAATAGGGTTTTTTGGCAGGAGCGCCTGATGAGTTTGGCTGTTAACTCAAATGACAGCGGGTTGAAAATCATGCCCGAACCGAGGAAAGTATTGCTGCGAAGTCCGGTTTGGGAGTGCGAATAGATTATCATGGAGAAAATCGAGATTGCCCCGGGGCTGAGCATCAGCCGTATCGTCACCGGTCTTTGGCAGGTAGCCGACATGGAGCGCGCGGGTTGCAAGCTCGATCCGGTTGCGGCGGCGAATGAACTGGCAGCTTATGCATCGGCAGGGTTTGATACGTTTGATATGGCCGATCACTATGGCAGTGCCGAGGAGATCATCGGCTGCCTCGAAGGTTTTTGCCGCGAAGGAAAACTGCCAATTGGTTTCAAGGCATTTACCAAGTGGTGCCCCGAACCTGCGGCGATGACGGCGCAAATGGCGCGCGCGGCGGTCGATCTGGCGCGGCGGCGCATGAACACGCCGCGTATTGACCTGATGCAATTTCATTGGTGGACGTATGAGCACCCCGGCTATATCGACGCCCTGCGTGAACTGGCAGAATTGCGCAACGAGGGATTGATCGGCGCCATTGGCCTCACCAATTTCAACACCGATCATCTGCGCCTCGTGCTTGCTGACAAGATTCCGGTGGTGACCAATCAGGTCTGTCTCTCCATGCTTGATCGCCGGGCGCTTGGCGCGATGACCAGCCTGTGCTGTGAGGCTGGCATCAAATTACTTGCCTATGGCACGCTTGGCGGGGGATTTCTGTCGGATCGGTATCTCGGCGTGCCCGAACCCAAGGATATCCACGACTACAGCAAGATGAAGTATGGGCGGTTCATTGCGGCCATTGGCGGGTGGAACACTCTGCAGAAAATCCTCGCAGCTGCTGGCGTTGTTGCCAGACGGCACGATGTGTCTATCGCCAATGTCGCAACGCGTTGGGTGTTGCAGCAAAAAGCGGTCGCGGCTGCTATTGTTGGTGCAAGGCTCGGCGAGAGTGAGCACCGGGCGGACAATGGCAAGGTATTTTCATTCGCACTCGACACTGGCGACTTGACCCGCATTGACGATGCTCTTGCTATGGCTGGCCGGTTACCCGGCGATTGCGGCGATGAATATCGCAAGCCGCCCTATCTCACTGCCTCGGGAGATCTCTCGCATCATCTTGCATCCTTCCCGAAAGTTTACAGCGCAGTGGCAGTCAATGGGCGCGGCGATCATCTGCGGGTTGATTCCGGTAGCATGTGGGAGCCAGTCTGCGGCTATGCGCGGGCTGTACGGCGCGGGAACCGCATTCTCATTTCAGGCACAACTGCTACCCATGGCGCCGGTGAAGCGATTGCGCCCGGCGATCCGGCTTCGCAAACTGTCTATATTCTCGACAAGATCGTGGCCTCGCTTTCAGCCCTTGGCGGAAGCATCGAAGGCGTGGTGCGCACGCGTATCTATCTTGCCAACGCCGATCATTGGGAGCTGGTATCACGGGTTCATGGCCGCTATTTCGGTGATGTCCGGCCTGCCAACACGATGATCGAAGTGTCACGTCTCGTAGGTGACTACCTGGTCGAGATCGAGGCTGAAGCGGTGGCCGATTGACATGGCCACGCGGCGCATTGGACTGATCGTCAATCCGATTGCCGGTATGGGTGGTTCGGTGGGACTCAAGGGTACCGATGGCGCGAATGTTTTGTCGGAAGCGCGCCGCCGTGGCGCCGAACCGGCTTGTGGTTTGCGTGTGGTGCGGGCATTGACGGAGATGGTTTCGCTGAGGGACAACTTCACGGTGCTAACGGTTGGCGGCGCGATGGGTGGGGAAGCCGCACAGGCGGCGGGTCTTGTGCCCGAGTTGGTTACAGATGCTTCGGTTCAGTCATCTGCCATCGATACCCGCGCTGCGGTGCATAAATTGATGGAGTTAGGTGCCGAACTTATTCTGTTTGGCGGCGGTGATGGAACGGCGCGCGATATTCATGCCGTTGTCGGACTGGCTGTGCCCATGCTGGGAATTCCTTCTGGCGTGAAAATGCAGTCAGGCGTGTTTGCCACCAGCCCCTCGGCAGCGGGCCGTTTGGCAGCGCTGTCTCTCGATGCGCGGGCAGGGCACGGGCTTCGCCTCAAGGAAGTGGAGATCATGGATATCGACGAAGATATCGCCGGCTCGGGGCGGATTTCAGCACGTCTTTACGGCTATGCCCGCGCCCCATTCGAACGGCTTCTCTTGCAACAGGCAAAGACCGGGGCGGTGCCCGGTGATGATGCGGAAGTTGCATCCGCGGCGCATGGTATTGCCCGCGAAATGAAAGCTGGAGTGTTCCATGTGATTGGCCCCGGCCACAGCGCCAAACAAGTGCTGAATGCTTTGGGACTTCAAGGCGCGCTGCTCGGCATCGATTTGGTGAAAGATGGCAGGCTTGCCGGTTCTGATCTCAGCGCCGGTCAACTAAGTTCGCTGTGCGCCAGCGGGCCGGTGCGGATTGTTGTTGGTGTTACTGGCGGCCAGGGCTTTGTATTTGGCCGCGGCAATCAGCAGATCGCCACGGATGTGATCGGCAAGGCGGGGCGTGAGGGTCTTGTCATCATCGCCGGGCGGCGGAAACTTGCCACGTTCACGGATGCGCGGCTGCTCGTGGATACCGGCGATGCCGCACTCGATGCGGCACTTGCCGGTCATTTTCGCGTGCGGTGTGGTGCTGATCAATGGGCGGTAATGCGCCTTGCACCCGCCTGACATTGTATTCGCGATCAGGTGATGGCAGGATGTTCGTTTCCTCGATTGCAGGGAGCAGCAGCGTGCGTACCAATGAACCCGTCGCCCATCCATGGATGGCCAACTCGCTGCCTGACATCAAGCAGGCAATGCTCAAGGAAATCGGTGCCCGCAGCATCGAAGAACTTTTCCAACAGATCCCCATTGACCACCGGTTGAAGCGCCCTCTGAAGCTGCCACCAACACTCCGCTCGGAGGTCGAGCTGAAACGGCATCTTGGCGATCTGCTCAAGAAGAATGTTACTTGCGAAGACCATCTCAATTTTCTCGGCGCCGGCTGCTGGCAGCACCACGTGCCGGCGGTGGTTGACGAGATCGTCGGCCGCGCCGAGTTCCTGACACCGGTGTGGGGTTCGCCGCAATCCGACCATGGCCGCAATCAGGCGTGGTTTGAATATGCAAGCCAGCTTGGTGAACTCGTGGGCTTCGATGTCGTGAGCCTGCCGGTTTATTCGTGGGGATGTGCCGTGGGCCATGCCTTGCGCATGGCATCGCGGATCACCGGGCGGCATGAGGTTGTGGTTCCGCGCTTCAGCGACCCCGAGCGGCTTTCGGTCATCCGCAACTACTGCGAACCACGCGAGATGGAGCGCCACATCGAAGTCGTGCTGGTGGAACCTGACAAAGCAACTGGGCTCATTGATCTCGCTGATCTCAAGCGCAAAGTTTCATCCCAAACGGCGGCGGTGTACTTCGAATCGCCTTCTTATCTTGGCCTAATCGAGGCCAATGGTGCGGCGATTGCTGCCGTTGCCCATGCCGCCGGGGCCGAAGCCGTGGTGGGTGCCGATCCCATATCACTCGGTATTCTCAAGGCCCCGGCCGAATATGGAGCCGACATCGCCGTTGGACCAACGCAACCGCTGGGCATGCACATGAACTGTGGCGGTGGCGTTGGCGGCTACATGGCCTCGCGCGATGAAGAAAAATACGTGCGCGAATATAATGGCTTTCTGATCTCAATCACCGGGACCGAAAAACCCGGGCAATATGGCTTTGGCTTGGCCAGTGCTCATCAAACGTCCTACGGCATGCGTGAGCGGGGCAAGGACTGGACCGGAAACTCGGTTTATCTCTGGGCCATCGCCAATGCGGTCTATATGTCGCTCCTTGGGCCCGATGGAATGCGCGAGGTGGGCGAACTGATCATCAGCCGGGCGCATCAGGCCGCCCGCCGTCTGCAGCGCCTCAAAGGCGTGAGGCTTCCCTTCAAGACCGGTTTCTTCAAGGAGTTCGTGGTCAATTTTGACGGGACTGGAAAAACTGTTGCGCAGATCAACAAGGCGTTGCTGAAACGCGGCATCTTTGGCGGAAAGGATCTCTCCCGCGAAATGGCCGGGTTCGGCCAGAGCGCGCTTTATTGCGTGACCGAAATCCATTCACCGGAAGACATCGCGCGCCTTGCCTCCGCGTTGGAGGAGGTGACGGTATGATGAACCGGGGCGATGGAAGTTCCCGGCCCGCGCTTCGCCAATACCACGCGCCGGTGTGGAACGAACCACTGGTGATGGAGCTTGGCCACAAGGGGCGGCGGGGCCAAGTTTATGCGGCGGGGAAATCCGAATCCAGCACATTTGTGCCCGAGAACATGCGGCGGACCCGCCCGCCTGAACTGCCCGAACTCAGTGAGCCGGAAGTTCAGCGCCATTACTTGCATCTGTCTCAGCAGACGCTCGGCATGATGGGGATCAGTTTGTTCGGTACCTGCACGATGAAATACAATGCGCGCGTCAGTGAAGATGCCGCGCGCCGGCTGAACGAAGTTCACCCGCTGCAGCCGCCGGAAACGCTGCAGGGCATTCTTGAAATCATTCATGCCTTTGACCAGATTCTGCGCGAGCTTTCGGGCATGGATCAATTTGTCTTTCAGGCTGGCGGTGGTGCTGATGCAGCCTACACGCATTGCGTGGTCACCCGGGCTTATCATCAAGCACGCGGTGAACTGGTTCAGCGCAATGAGATCATCACCTCGATCCAGGCCCATCCCTGCAATGCCGCGACCGCCGCTGCAGCCGGTTTCAAAGTCATCACCTTGATGCTCGAGGATAACGGGTATCCCTCGACAGATGCCCTCAAGGCTGCGGTGTCGAACCGGACAGCGGCACTCCTCATCAACAATCCCGACGACATGGGGCTCTATAATCCCGACATCAAGGAATGGGTCAAGATCGTGCACGAGGCAGGTGGCCTATGCTTTTATGATCACGCCAATTTCAATGGTGTCATGGGTAAAATCCGCGCCCGCGACTTGGGTTTTGATGCCTGCATGTATATGCTGCACAAGACTTTTGGCGCTCCCAAGGGTGGCGGCGGTCCGGCGGTTGGCGCCTATGGTGTATCGGCTGATCTCGCGGCATTCCTGCCGGCGCCAATCGTGGTGAAATCAGCGAAAAGTTTTCAGCTTGACGAAAAACGCCCGCGGAGTGTTGGCAAAATCCGCGAATTTTGGGGCAATGTTCCGCAGGTTCTGAAAGCTTATGCCTGGGTGCGCGCCATGGGAGCGGACGGACTTCAGGAAGGCTCCGATATCTCGGTCCTCGCCAACAATTACATGGACAGGAAACTGGCGATGATCCCCGGTCTCACCCGGTCTCATTCCGACAACAAGGGCTGGCGCATGGAGATGACGCGCTGGAGCCTTGGCAAGTTGAAAGAGGATACGGGCGTCGGCACCGTCGATGTCGCCAACCGCATGGCAGACTACGGTATCGACCCCTATTGGATGAGCCATGAGCCGTGGATGGTGCCCGAGCCGTTCACGCCTGAGGCCGGAGAAATGTATTCAAAGGAAGATATCGATACCTGGATCGAAGTTATCGCCCGGATTTCGCATGAGGCCTATTCCGAACCGGAAATCGTGAAGACGGCGCCGCATTCACAGGCAATCGCCAGGATCAAAGGCGATGCACTAGATGATCCGGCGCGCTGGGCCATGACCTGGCGGGCTTTCAAGCGAAAGCATGGCCGGCCATGAGGTGGTTTGTTTTTGTATACACGGTGTATGCACTTGACGATGAAGCGGGCATTGCTGCAAGATAGCCGGATATCCTGCCGGGAGCGGTGGCGACGGGTTTCCAGCTAATGCAAAATTTCGGCGGCGCCGGGCCTGCAGGAGTAAAAAAGGGAGGAAAACCATGACGTTCAAAATTAACCGGCGTTCGCTCGCCGGCCTTACCTCGATGGTGACTGCGGGCCTCTTCGTGTCCGAAGCCAAAGCCAAAACCATGGACGATGTCATCAAAGACGGCGTGCTGCGCATCGGTATCCATCCCAATTCACCGCCGTTCAGCTCGCGCGATTCTTCGGGCAACTATGTGGGCTTCGACGTCGATGTTGGAAACAAGCTCGCCGAAGAACTGAAGCTCGCCAAAGTCGAATTCGTACCGACCGAAACCGCCCAGCGCGTACCTTTCCTGGTGGCCGATACCATCGACATTTCTCTCGGTGGTCTTACCCGTAATTCCGAGCGTGCCAAGCTGATTGAGTATTCCTTTCCGCTTCACACTGAAGTCATGGGCGTGCTGACGACCGACCAGGTGGCAATCACCAAATGGTCTGAACTCAACGATGAGAAATACACGCTCGTCGATGTGCGCAGTGCCTGGACCATCGACTGGGCCAAGGAAAATCTGCCAAAAGCCAAAATGGAAGTCGTTGATTCCAGTGCCGATGCGGTTCGCGCCATTGCCCAGGGCCGCGCCAACGCGCTCGTTGAAATGCTCGATTTCTTCACGGCGTTTACCGCCAACCACACCGATATCAAGTGGAAAATCCTCGATGACAAGATCGATGTGGGCTGGGATGCAATCGGCATTCAGAAGGGCAACTATGCGCTTCGCGATGTGATCAACATCGCACTCTTCAAGCTGCATTCGTCGGGCTGGGTTGACGGGGCCTGGAAGACGGCCTTCAACTCCGACATGCTGATGAAGGTTCCGGCACAGCCCTATTTCTGACCGGCGCAATTGGGGCGGGTACTGGCAAGGTATCCGCCCCGAGTCCCAAGGCCAGTGCCGTCATAAGATGAATTATACGTTCCAGTTCGGCGTCGCCTTCGACCGCCTTCCGGATCTTATTCCCGGTGCGTTGCTGACGCTCGAGCTTTCTCTCATCAGTTTTTGGGGGGGCGCGCTGGGAGGCCTGCTGCTGGCTTCGCTCAAGACCTACGGCGGCCCGGTGCTCGGCCGCCTCGCCAATGCGTATGTCACCTTCTTCACCAATACGCCGGCGCTGATCCAGATCTATTTCATTTTCTGGGGGCTGCCCGACATCGGCATTGTGTTCAGCGCCTTCACCAGCGTGGTGATTGGCCTCACGCTTAACACCGCCGCCTATCTCTGTGAGATCATGCGGGCAGGTTTCATCTCGGTCCGCAATACGGAAATGGAGGCGGCCGCAACTCTCGGCTTCACGCGCTGGCAGCAAATTCGCTATGTGATCGTGCCGCACATCGCCAAGACCATTTATCCAGCGCTTGCCAACTACGCCGTGGTGCTGACGCTCGGCACCTCAATGGCGATGATCTTCGGTGTCGAAGAACTGACCGGCCGCGCCTACAATCTCGCGTCGGAAAATTACCGGCATCTTGAAATGTTCACGCTGGTGGCGGGCATTTATGTAGTGCTGACGTTGCTGGCGAGCCTGCTGCTTGCATTCGCCGGCCGCAAGGCGTTTCGCGTCAAAGCGAAAGTTCTGTGATGGAACGCCTAATCAATCAGTTCATGGTTTTCTTCAGCCCCGATACACTGGGCCTGCTGATGAAGGCAATCGGCATGACCTTGGGCCTGACTTTCATAGGCTGCCTGGCGGGATTTTTTTTCGCCTTCATCATCGTCTATGCCCGGCAGACCCCTGGTCTGCTGGCCCTGCCGCTGCGTGCGGCGGCAATTCTTTTTGTCGAACTGTTCCGGCGCATTCCGTTTCTGGTCATAACTTACCTAGTGTTGTTTTTTCTCGCTGCCTTTATCAAGGGTGCTTCGCTTTTCATTATCGCCATTGTGGCGATCTCGATCTATGCCACGGCCTATCTTTCGGAAATCATCCGGGGTGGTCTTGAATCGGTTCCGCGCCAGCAAGTCGAGGCGGCGCAGGCAATGAATTTCTCGCGCTGGCAGACGCTGGTGAATGTTATCATCCCGCAGTCCTGGCCGGTGGTGTTGCCGCCGGCGTTTGCTTTCATGGTGGCCTTTGTCAAGGATACTTCCCTGGTCAGCCAGATCGGCGTGTTCGAGCTTGCTTTCCGCGGCCGCGAGCTGGTCAACAAGGGCATGTCGGGGCTGTTTGCTTTTGGGATGATTGCGCTCATTTACTTCCTGCTATCCTACCCGCTTACCCGGCTTGGCCGGCGTCTGGAGAAACGCCTTGCACCATCTCGAAATCAAAGATCTTAGTGCCAGTTATGGCGAGCTGAAGGTTCTCGACGGCATCAGCTTGTCGCTCGCCAAGGGCGAGGTTGTCGCATTGGTCGGACCTTCGGGCTCGGGCAAGTCGACTGTACTCCGGGTTCTCATGGGCTTGACACCGGCGACCTCGGGCAGCGTCATCATTGACGGCGTGGCTGTTGATTACCGATCGCCGGAGAAAGTGCGGCAGGCGCGGGACCGCATGGCTATTGTGTTCCAGCAGTACAATCTGTTTCAAAACTTGGATGTCCTATCCAATATCACGATTGCCCCGGTGAAGATAAGAGGAAGGCCGCGCGGCGAGGTGGAACGGGAAGCGGTCAGCCTGCTTGCCCGCGTTGGTCTTGCGGATAAACACCAATCCTATCCCGATCAGCTTTCAGGAGGCCAACAACAGCGCGTGGCGATCGCGCGGGCCCTGGCGCTCAAGCCGGAAATCTTGTTGCTTGATGAAGTCACTTCAGCGCTTGATCCCGAGCTTGTCAATGAAGTGCTTGATGCGGTGGGCCAGCTCGCGCGCGACGGCATGACGATGCTGATCGTCAGTCACGAAATGGGTTTTGTCCGCGAAGTCGCCAGCAGGGTGATCCTGATGGACAAGGGCCGAGTGATCGAGGTGGGGCCGCCTCAACAAATCCTTGATCACCCGGCAACCGAACGCGGGCGCGAATTCATGGGAAAGATACTGCGCCATTAGCAGCGCGGCGTCGATGAAGTGCCGGCAATCTCAGAGCGAGAGTTGCGACGTTGGCAGGCGTCCGAGTATTTGCACCACCTCTTCGATGAGTACCTCGGCGTCAGCCTTGCCTGCCTGTTCAGCGGCCTGCTGGTCACCCTTGGCGATGGCCTCGATCATTGCGTGGTGCTGGCTGAGTTTCGGTATTGGCACGCGGTCATCGTAGTGATGGATATAAAGCCGAAACACCCGCTGACCCTGATCGAGAAGGCTGCGCATCCAGGTAGTTATGAAAGGATTGCCACCCATTTCGGCAATCGCTGCATGAAACTCCCGGTTGAGACGAACAATCCCGAGCGCATCGAATTGCTGGTGAGCTTCTTCCAACTGCCGTTCGATTTCGCGCAACCTCTCAACGCCAGCCGGGCTGCGGTTGCGAGCCGCCAGTCGCGTACTCAGCCGATAGAGCAGTTGCATGGCGTCAAAGTATGCGGGCAAGGTTGCGAAATCGAACTGCGAGACCATCGATGTCCGGTTCCGCAAGGCATCGACAAGCCCTTCCGCCGACAACCGGATCAGAGCTTCACGCACCGGCGAACGCGAGACATGAAATGCCCGGCTTAGCTCGGTTTCATCAAGCAGGGTTCCGGGCCGCATTTCCAGATTCAGAATCTTGGCTTTCAGACTGTCATAGACGAAGCTGGCGCCGGTTCCACGTGGGCGTCTGCCGCGGCCTCCCTTGCTTTTCTTTCTCGCAGATGGCTTTGCTGCTGCCGATTTTGCCAAAACTGTTCTCCCCGACACCTAGAGCTTTTGCTTTGCATCGCCGAAATAGGCAAGACCCGAGGCGAGGAATCCGCCATCGACATAGACTGTTTGTCCGGTCATCCAGGTTGACTTGCTGAGAAAATGCACAGCTTCGGCAATTTCACCGGGAGCACCAAAGCGGCCCAGCGGCGTTCGATCGAGATCATGTTGCAGAACTTCGCTCTGGTCCCGGCTGCGTGCCATGCTGGCACTGTCATGATCGACTATACCGGGGCCGATGGCATTCACCAGAATGTTGAAGGGTGCAAGCTCGATGGCCATGGTCTGCATCAGTGCGCGTTGGGCTGCCTTGGTGATGCAGTAGACGGCTTCTCCGGCCCAGGCTTGCTCGGCCGCGACCGACGTGATGATGACGATGTGCCCGCCGCCGGCTGGCTTCATCCGCCGGGCGGTTTCCTGTGCAACCAGGAATGTGCCGCGTACATTGATGCTCATCAGCCGGTCAAAATCTTGCAGCGGGATATTGAGGAAGGGCGCCGCAATGCTCACCGCCGCGCAACACACGAGGAGCTGCGGGGCGGCGCCTGCAAACACCCTGTCTATTTCGGCGAAGGCTGCTCGAACCGCCACATCATCGGCGAGATCGGCCAGGATCGTCATCAATCCAGGACCGCACAAAGCAGCAGCATCACCTGGATCGGCGCGATCCAGGTTGATGACGGTGGCACCATCGCCGCAGAAGCGCTTGGCGATAGCGCGTCCGATGCCACCTGATGCGCCAGTGACAATCACGCGGCGGGGGTGTGCTGTGCTCATTGGGCATTCACCGCGATTCCATGCTCCTCAACAATCAATCGCTGGGAGCGGCTCGCGTGTTTCAGCGTGTCAGCACGCAATGGGTTCGGTGTGGAGCGGCCATAGACCGCGGTGAAATCAGCTTCGGTTTCAAACCACTGCTCGGCGCAGCCGTCCCACTGCGGTTCCTCGGCGGGTTTTCCGGGCCGGTGGCCATCTTCCGGGTGGATGTTGGCAATGTATTTTTTCAGATAGGGCTTCTGCAGTTTGGTGATCATGTGGATGTGACTGTCGAGCCACCAGGACCGGAATTCCGCCAGGCTGAGATGCGGCGCCCGCCTCAGTAACCGCACAACTTTGATCATCACCACCTCGCAAACTTGTATACACAGGGTATGCATGTTAGTCGTTGCGGGGCGGTCAGTAAACGCCGTGCTTTGGCGGATGGCATGGATTGCGATGTTCTCGTCATTGGATCGGGAGCCGCGGGGCTAACCTCCGCGCTGAAAGCCTCCCATGCCGGTCTCACCGTAACAGTGATCGAAAAGGAACTGGTCATTGGCGGTATTACGGCACTCTCCGAAGGCATGATCTGGGTGCCGCTTGCGGGCAAAGCACATCGTCGGCTCGGGTGGTGCCGCGGTTGATGACCTCGCGGCGGCAGCGGGTGATGCCATTGCCGGGCTCTATGCCGCCGGTAATGACGCGGCCAGTGCCATAGGTGGAGACTACCTGGCTGCCGGAATCACCGTTGGATCAGCGATGATTTTTGTTTATACCGCCGTCCGCCACATGGCGGAAAGCCCATTCACATGAAGAACCGCGCAAAGGCTTTGGGCGGCTTCCTACCCATCACTGCATCGGCCACGAGCCGGGCCGACATGGGGCCTGCGGTGAAGCCCATCCACGGGAAAATGCAACTAAAGAACCCTGGCACTTTCGGCGCTTCGCCAAGGATCGGCCGCCAATCCGCCGTGCCATTGACGATCGCCGGCCACGTCCTCAACAGATGGACACCAGCGAGCGCCGGCACCATGTTCGTGGCGGCCCGCAGATTCGGTCCAATGGAAGCGGGCTCGACTTCGGGTCTGCCGGTTTCAGAATTAATCCGGGCCGCCCAGCCGCCACCGATGACAAGCCCGCCATTGCGGGTCTGCTTCAAAGTCAGCCGGTCTCCCGCCGAATAGATCAGATGGGGAACCAATGGCTCGATGGGCTCGGTAATGTTGACCTGGATGGGGAAGCCCTCGATCTCCAGATCAAGGCCTGCCATGCGGGCCACCCGTCCAGCCTCGGCACCGGCGCAATTCACCACACGGCGCGCGGAAATTACGCCAGTGCTGGTGTGAGCAAGAAACTCGCCGGCTTCTACCGAAAGGTTGTGGAGCATCGTCCGTCTGACAATCCGTGCGCCAAGCTTTTGAGCAGCACGGGCAAGGCTGGGTGCGGCCTTCAACGGATTGGCTTTGCCTTCGGCCGGGCAATAAGAGCCGCCCACCATGCGGGTGGAGAGATAGGGCGCCAGCGACCGCAGTTCATCGCGACCCAGCATTTTTACGGGTAGGCCTGCTTTCTGCTCCAATTTTGCTTTGCGGCGGACGTTGGCCATCTGGGCTTTAGTCTCGGCGACCAGAATTCCCCCCGGCGTACTCACTTCGAAATCCACGCCAAGTTCTAGTTCCAACTCCTTCCACATCTCGATCGAGCGCAGCAACAGCGGAATGACCGGCTGGAACCCCCTGGCAAATGATTCGCCCTCAAGCAGAAACGGTTCATATGGAATCTGGGCATGCAGGCTTCCCGAATTGCTGCCCGAGGCCTGTGTGTTAAGATCATGCTGCTCGACAAGTGTTACGCCAGCGCCTTCGCGGGCGAGGAAATAGGCGATCGCGCATCCGGCGAGGCCGCCGCCGATGATCAGAATATCGGTCTTGCCCGCCGTCAATCCGTGTCAACTCCCTGCACCGGCTTTGCAGCCTTGTATACTCTGTGTTAGCATCTTGTC
This sequence comes from Hyphomicrobiales bacterium, assembly GCA_031364405.1. GTDB lineage: Bacteria > Pseudomonadota > Alphaproteobacteria > Rhizobiales > Aestuariivirgaceae > Aestuariivirga. Next base: position 13,773 of record JANLWG010000370.1, on the reverse strand, counting down.
GACACGTTGAATCCAGCCGGGCCAGCCCGAGCTGGCGTACAACACCATCCGGGAGTCCACGTCATGACCCATAAGTTCCGCGGCAGCTTCGCCGTCACCGTCACCCCCTTCACGGAGGATGGCTGCAAGCTTGATATTCCGGCCTGGAAACGCTTCCTCGATTGGCAGCTTGCCGAAGGCGTTCCCGGCATCATCATCCTGGGCACCACCGGCGAATTCCTGACGCTGAGCGACGATGAGCGCACGCAATTCGTCGAGGCTACGGTGAAGCACATCAACAAGCGCATCCCCGTCTTGGTGGGCTCGATGAATGCCTACACACCAAAGGCGGTGTGTTATTCAACCGAAGCCGAGAAACTCGGCGCTGACGGGCTGATGATCATTCCGCCTTATTACTACACGCCGACCGATGATGAGATTTTCGATTACTACAAGGCGATCTGCGAACAGGTTTCGCTCCCGATCATGCTCTACAACAATCCCTATACTTCCAATGTCGATATGTCGGCGAAACTGGTGGCGCGGCTCACCCGGGCCTTCGAGCAGATCCGCTACATCAAGGAAGCTAGTCAGGACATGGCCCGCGTCTATGACATTATCGAGGAGACAGAGGGCGTCATGAACGTCTTCGCCGGCCAGCGCATCGTCGAGTCCTATCTCTATGGCGCGGTCGGATACGTCAATCCGTGGGGCAATTATTTCCCGCGCGCTTCCACGCGCATTTGCGACTTATGCGCTGCGGGCCGTTGGGAGGATGCCAAGAAGATCGAGCGCCTGATTAACCGCATCAATGCGGCGCTGATGCAAGGCCACCCGACTTATGGCCACCAGTGTTATTCGAAAGCAGTGGCCGCCGCACAGGGCTACCCCGTCGGCGATGTGCGCCCGCCGCTCACCACGTTCAAGCAGTTGGGTGCGGAAGGTGAGCAACGGGTGAGGGACATCATGTCGGTGATCCGGGAGTTGGATACCCTGATGGAGAAGATTGACGGCAAGCCATCCGCCATCCAACATGCCGCCGAATAACCACAAGACAATCGTCACATTGTAACATGAGGTTTTCGTGACCGGACTCAAATTGTTTGAGCCACTGACGCTGCGTGGCTTGATTTTGAAGAACCGCATCGTCGTGTCGCCGATGTGCCAGTACATGGCCAAAGAAGGCTATGTGCAGCCCTGGCATCAGGCCCATCATGCACGATTTGCCTTGGGCGGCGTGGGGACCGTGTTTGTCGAGGCGACCGGTGTCCAGCGCGGCGGACGCATTACCCATGGCTGCACTGGCTTGTGGGAGGATGGCCAGATTGCCGGGATGAAGGCCATTGCCGATTTGCATCGCTCGCATGGCGTGATACCGGGAATTCAGATCGGTCATGCCGGAAGAAGGGCCAGTGCCGCGCTGCCATGGGACGGCGCAAAACCGCTGGCGCTGGTTGAAAACGGCAAGCCCTGGCAGACTGTAGGCCCCAGTCCCATAGCCGAACGCGATGGGTATCCCATTCCCCGCGAGCTGACCGCCCTTGAAATCGACGGCATCGTCGAAGCCTTCGTAGCGGCGGCCAGACGCGCACTCGCCGCTGGTTTCGAGATCGTCGAGATTCATGGTGCCCATGGTTATCTTCTGCATTCATTCTTTTCACCGATTACCAATCACCGCAGCGACGCATATGGTGGCACGCGCGAAAAACGCATGCGGGTGCCGCTCATGGTAACCGAGGCGGTGCGCCGGGTGTGGCCTGCGGATAAGCCGCTATTCTACCGCACCTCCGTTCTCGATGGTCTCGAAGGCGGAAGCACAATCGAAGATACAATCGCCTTGGCGGGTGAATTGAAATCGCGCGGCGTCGATGTGATCGACTGTTCGTCAGGCGGCATGGCGGGATCGAGCTCAATGTCAACCAACAAGATCAAACCGGGCTTTCAGGTGCCCCTGGCCGAGGCAGTGCGCAAGGGTGCCGATATTGCCACCATGGCGGTTGGTGCGATCCTCGACGGTCCGCAAGCCGAGTCGATTTTGCAGGAAGGCAAGGCCGACTTGATTGCCATCGGCCGCGAGATGCTGGAAGATCCGAACTGGGCCTATCATGCCGCCGCGGCGCTGGGCATGAACAAGCCATGGCCGGTTCTGCCAATGCAATACGGTTTCTATCTCGAACGCCGGGCAAGCGCCCTGGAGCGCTGACACTGGTCAACGAATATAGCTTGCGCCATTGATATCCAGTGTCGCACCGGTCAGGTGCCGGCAGGTTCCGCTCGCCAGGAAAGTTACCAGACTGGCGATGTCGGATGGTGGCACCCACTCGCCCATGGCAAGGCCCGCGGTGACGGCAGCCTCGCCACCGGTGACGGCGGCGGCCTGTTCCGACAATCTGGTGCGCACAACGCCCGGTGTCACCACGTAGGCCAGCACATTGTTCTTTGCATAATTGCGCGCAATGGCCTTGGTGGCCGACATGATGGCGCCCTTGGAGGCAGCATATGCCACAAGTGCGGGATTGCCGGGCCCCCGCTGGGCTGCCCAGCTCGAGATGGTCACCAACGTGCCACCGCCGTTTTCGAGATAATGCCGCACGGCGTTGCGCATAAGGCGGGCAGGTGACAGAACATTCACCCGCAATGCCTCGTCCCACACGTCATCCCACACTTGATTATCATCGCTGATGCTGCCTTTGAGGCGCATCACCGCGGCATTGTTGATCAGCACATCAATGCGCCCGCGCCACGCCAATGCCTCGCGCCACAGCCTGTCGGCTTCCGCCGTCGAGCCGAGATCGGCGCCGATCAATTTTACCCGGTCTTTCGGAATATTGCTGGCCGCTTGTTCTGCTCCCTTGGCATCACTGCTGTAGTGGGCCACGAGATGAGCACCGGCCGCACCGAGCGAGCGGGCAATGGCAGCGCCAATGCCTTTCGACGCGCCGGTGAGCAGGATGGTCTTTCCGTTGAGTTCGAACATGGGCGGCACACTCCCTTGTGACGGCCGGAATTCAGTATACACTGTGTATACACTATCGCGATGCCAGGGAAGGGAGGCCAAAATCACTAGAATCACGAGCGCCACAGGCGGCACGCCTCTGCAAATCGCCATCATAGGTGCGGGCAGTATCGGCACGGCCTGGGCAATCGTCTTCGCTACCGCGGGGCATGCCGTTAGAATTCATGACATCGAAGCATCCCGCCGCGTCGACTCGCGCGATGAACTCAACCGGCGGTTTGCCGATCTGGCGGAGGCCGGATTGATTTCGGAAAATATTGAACGGATTGCTGAAAGAGTCTCGTATTACGACAGCCTTGATGCGGTCATCGCGGGCGCCAGTTATGTCCAAGAGTGCATTATCGAGGACCGCGAGGCCAAGCGCCAGTTATTCACGGCACTTGCGCCATTGCTTGGAGCGGAGACTATTGTCGCAAGCTCATCGTCATTCATCACCACCTCGAGGATGGCCGCAGACTGCGCGTTCCGCAATCGTTGCCTGGTGGTTCACCCCGGCAATCCACCCTATCTGCTGCGGGTTGTGGAAATCGTGCCAGCACCTTTCACCGATGCCGTTGTTATCGAATTCACCACGGACCTGATGACGGCGATGGCGATGAATCCCGTGCTGGTGCGCCGTGAGCTTGAGGGTTTCGTGTTCAACCGCTTGCAGGGTGCCCTGCTGCGCGAGGCCTATGCGCTGGTTCACGATGGCGCCGCCTCGGTCGATGACATCGACCGGCTGGTGCGTGATGGCCTGGGATTGCGCTGGTCGGTGGTGGGGCCCTTTGAGGCGGCTGATCTCAATACCCGTGGCGGCATCGCGGCACATGCTCAACGCATGCTGCCTTCCTATCGGCGCATGGGTGCCGAGCGCGGCGAGGCAGAACCGGCATGGGTGCCGGAAACTGTCGAGACTGTCATCGCCGAACGGCGCAAAGCCCTGCCACTGGAAAATTGGGCCGACCGTGCCGCCTGGCGCGACCACGAACTGATGGCGCTTCTGGCTCACCGTGCCAAGCGAAACGATGGTGCTACCTGATGCGGGCTGCGGGCGGTGAACTTCGGACAGACGAGCCGGTTATCACCTTCACGTTCGAAGGCGAGCCGGTTGAAGCGCGCTCTGGTGAAACGATTGCGGCAGCACTCACCGCAAAGGGCATCCGAACCTTACGTGTGACGCGTGACGGCAAACCGCGTGGCCTGTATTGCGGCATGGGAGTCTGCCAGGAGTGCCTGGTTGAAATCGATGGGCAAGCGGCCCAGCGCGCCTGCATGGTTAAGATCACCAAACCGATTGTGGTCAGGCGCCATGTGACGCCAGCACGCGTTCCGGTTATTGCGCCGGTTCGACGATTGGCGCCATCGTTCCCGCCCGACCCCGATGTGCTGGTGATCGGTGGCGGCGCTGCCGGACTGACGGCCGCCAGCGTAGCGGCAGAATGCGGTGCCCGTGTTGTACTCGTCGATGAGCGCCCGGCACCGGGCGGACAGTATTTTAAGCAGCCGCACTCCGGCATGGCGTTCTCAGTTATAACTGACGACGCTCAATTCGCCGAAGGCCGCAAGCTGATGGCGCGCGCCGAGGCGGCCGGTGTCAGCATCATCGAAGGCATGGCGGTCAACGCGGCACTGCCGCTGTCGGTAACTGCCGTTTGGCGAGGACAAGCCGTCGAACTCCGGCCCCGGCGTCTTGTCGTCGCCACCGGCGCCTATGAACGGGCTTTACCGGTACCGGGATGGACGTTGCCCGGTGTAATGACCACGGGTGCAGCGCAGACATTGCTGCGCAGTTACCGCGTGCTGGCAGGAAAGCGCGTCGTCATCGCCGGCAACGGGCCGTTGAACTTGCAGGTGGCCGTCGAGATGCAACGCGCTGGCGCAGATGTCGTAGCTGTAGCTGAATTGGCGCCAGCACCTGGCGCCAAGCGGTTGCCCGCACTCGCTGCCATGGCGCTTACATCGCCAATGCTGTTGCATCAAGGCTTGGGGTATCTGCGCGAGCTGCGCCGCCACGGAATTCCTCTCCATTTCGGCACGGTGCTCAAGGAGGTGCGCCCCGGCCTTGAAGCGAGTTTCGTGGTGGCTGGAACGGGCACTCGCCGCACAATCGAAATTGCCGCCGATGTGATCTGCATGGGTTATGGCTTTTTGCCCAGCAATGAGTTGCTACGGTTGCTGGGATGCCGCCATCAATATGACCAACGCCGGCGTCATCTCGTAACAGTGCGGGATGAGGAACTTCGCACCACTGTGCCAGATGTGTTCGGGATCGGTGATTGCTGCGGCCTCAATGGCGCGCGCGTGGCTATCGCCGAAGGGGTTGTTGCGGGAATGGCTGCGGCGGCAGGCGCAACAGCCCGGTCACGTGGGTCGGCTCAACAACATGAATTGACCACTGCCCGCTGGGCGATGCTACGGCACCGGAGATTCCAGCAAGCTCTCTGGCAGGTCTTTTCAGCACTCCCACCGCAAGACCTTGCCACATCCGAAGTAGAAATTTGCCGGTGCGAAGGCGTAACGATTTCACAATTCGACGCAGTGCTTGACGAAGGCAGCGATCATATAGGCTCCATCAAGCGTCAGTCGCGCATTGGAATGGGCCGCTGCCAAGGCCGCTATTGCGTGCCCGAAGGTGTTGAGCGTTTGTGCCGGTATCACGGCGCGGTACCCGATGAATTTTCATTTGCGGCACCGCGGCCGCCGGTCAAACCGGTGCCGGTGTCGGCTTTCTAATCACTCGCTTTCAGATGTTTGCCTGACGTGACTGTAACTGTAATGTAGTGCTCATGACCACACCCTGCATCATTACAGTTGCCATCACCGGGTCGGTGCCGCGCAGGGAACACAATCGCGCGGTTCCCATTACTGTTGCCGAACAGGTTGAATCAACCAGAGCCGCATTCGAGGCGGGCGCTACCATCGCCCATGTCCATGTGCGCAGGGATGATCAGACTCCGACATCGGACCCTGAACGTTTCGCAGTCCTTCTTGTCGGCCTGCGCCAGGCCTGCCCCGGCATGATCGTGCAGTTTTCCACCGGTGGCCGATCCGGTAAAGGATCGGAGCGCGGTGGCATGCTGCATCTGGGCTGCGACATGGCTTCGCTTTCGACGGGATCATGCAATTTTCCGACGATCATTTATGAGAACCATCCCGACCTCGTCCGCGAACTGGCCACCAAGATGCTGGCCAATAACGTGAAGCCGGAAATCGAAGTGTTCGATCTTTCCATGCTGTATCAGGCATTGCGCATGGCCGATGAGGGGTTGTTGAAAAAGCCGCTGCATGTGCAATTTGTTTTCGGTGTGAAGAACGCCATGCCAGCGGTGCGCCAGGCCTTTGATTTTATGGCGGATGAGTTGACCCGCCTTGCACCCGAGGCGACATGGACAGCGGCTGGCATTGGCCGCCATCAACTTGAAGTCAACCGCTGGAGTCTCGACCGGGGTGGCCATTGCCGTACCGGGCTTGAAGATAATATCCGCTGGGATGAGACGCGGCTTGCAGCATCCAATGCCGAACTTGTGGCCCGGGTGGCGGCGTTATGCCGGACTTATGACCGTCACCCCGCCAGTGTGGCGGAGGCGCGAAAGCTCTTGTCGCTTCCGGCAGCCTGAAAATTAGCGGCTCTCAAGCAGCCGCTTGATTTCCGTATAGCTTGGCATGGCGGGAGCGGTGCCTGCCCGCGTCACCGAAATGCCCGCCGCAGCCGAGCCGAAACGGGCGGCATCGAGCGGATCAAGCTCTTCGGCGAGTGCCGCGGCAAAGGCGCCGACGAAGGCATCGCCCGCACCTGCCGTTTCGACGACGCGTCCGGCGTAAAAGGGCGCGAAAAAGGCCGAGTGTTCACGGCTATGAAATAGCGCACCCTTTTCGCCCAGTGTGATGAGTGCTGCGCCAGCACCTTTCTTGAGGAGAATATCGGCGGCGCGGCGGGCGTCGTCGGCGGAGGTCACGGTTATGCCGGTCAGTCCCGCCGCTTCGCGTTCGTTGGGGATCACGTAGTCACAAAGCGGGAAGATCGCCTCGTCGATGGGGCCAACGGCGGGTGCCGGATTGAACACCGTTATGACACCGGCGGCGCGGGCTATCTCGAGGCCGCGTTTTGCCGCAGCGATAGGCTGCTCGAGCTGGGTGACGAAGACGCTGGCACCCTTGATCGCATCCGCCGCGGCGTCCACATCCGCCGGCCCAATCGTGGAGGCGGCACCCGGCACCACGATGATGGCGTTCTCGCCATTGGTGTCGTTGACGAAGATGTATGCGGCACCAGTCGGTTCGTCCGTTGACTGAACGACGCATGGCGTGATGCCTTCCCTTGCCCAGGCGGCGAGTGCTATGCCGCCGAAGGCATCCCTGCCGATCTTCGAAATGAAGCTGACTTGGGCGCCGGCGCGGGCCGCCGCAACCGCCTGATTGGAACCCTTGCCGCCCGGACCCATGGCAAAGCCCGAGCCGATCAGGGTTTCGCCAATGGCGGGTTGCCGGTTCGCCCGAAACGCCAGATCGGCCACGAAAATGCCGAGGATGGCGACGCCGGTTTTTCCGGTCATGACTCAACCCGCCTTGGGTGGGATCACGCCCTTCTTGAAAACGAAACAGCCGTAGAAGCGGGTCTCGCCGGTGACGATCACGCAATAGGCCTTTTTGGCGCGCTCATAAAAAGCAAAGCGCTCAATCGAACCCATGGGCGAGGACTTGCCTTCGGCCTTGTCGATAGACTTTTGCACTTCGGTTTGCACCGGGGGGATTTCGCTGGGCTTGCCGGCAATCTCCATGCGTTCGGTGGGATGCTCAACAAAGCTATCGAGTGGGAACACCGAGAGGATGGCTTCGGTTGCTTCCGCCGCCGAGCAACCATCCATGCGCAACAGTTTGCCGAGGCGGGTCTGGCGCGCTGTAGCGTCAGCGGGGAAATTGGTGTCACAGATCACCAGATCGTCGCCGTGGCCCATGGCACGGAGCGCCCGGATCACGTCGGCGTTGAGGCGGTTATCAAAATTTCTCAGCATGTTATTCTCCGTAGGGGATCCAGATATTTTTCACCTGCACCGCATGGCGCAGCAGAATGGGGCCTTCAGCTTGTGCTGCATCGTACCAGTCTGTGGCAAGGCCATGATCGACAAGGGTGCGCTTGAGATTGCCGGTCGAAAGTTTTTCGGCCGCCGCGGAATTTTCCTTTGAGCCGAACACCCACAGCGCATCGACATCATCATGCCCGGCCAGAGTCTTGAGCAAGCTGTCGCGGCTGCCGGTGACGATATTGATGACGCCGGCGGGCAAATCGGAGGTTTCAAGCACCTGATAAAAATCAGTTGCCGCAAGCGGAGCTGGTTCGCTCGGCACCACCACCACGCGATTGCCCATGGCGATGAGGGGTGCCACAAGACTGACGAAACCAAGCAGTGGCGCCTCATCGGGGCAAATGATGCCCGCTACGCCCAGTGGCTCATTCATCGCCAGCGCCACGCCGCGCAGGGGCGGCGAATGCACACTGCCATCGTATTTGTCGGCCCATGCGCCATAACTGAACAGGCGGAAGATTGAAGTCTCCACTTCCTTCCTTGCCTTCGCTGCGGATACTCCGGTGAGGCCCGCAATGCGTTTGGCGAATTCAAGGCCACGGGCAGACAGGTTTTCGGCGATGTAAAAAAGAATCTGCGCGCGGTTGTGAGCGGTCGCCTTCGACCAGCCTTCAGCTGCACGGGCGGCAGCCACTGCATTGCGGATGTCCTTGCGGTTGCCGTCGCCCACTTCGCCAAGGCGTTTTCCCGCAGGCGAAACAATGACCCGTGAATAATTGCCATCGGGCCGTGACTGCTTGCCGCCGATGAACAGCTTGGCGGTGCGGTCGAGGGTTAACTCGTCTTTGCTTGATTTTGCCTTCGCTTCAACAGCCGTGGCGAGCGCGGGTTTGGGCATGCGCGCGGCCCACGCCTTGGGCTTCAGATATTCGTGAATGCCTTCGCGGCCCCCTTCGCGGCCGAAGCCCGACTCGCGATAACCACCGAATCCCACAGCCGCATCAAGGAGGTTGGTGGCATTCACCCACACCACGCCACATTGCAGCTTGGGGGCGATATCGAGTGCGAGCCCGATAGTCTCGCTCCACACACTCGCCGCCAAGCCATAGCGGCTGTTGTTGGCGAGCATCACCGCTTCATCGGGCGTGCGGAAGGTCATGGAGACGAGCACGGGGCCGAAGATTTCTTCGGTAGCAACAGTCGAGGCCGTCTCCACATTGGTGAGCAATGTGGGCAGGAAAAAGCAGCCGGTGGCGGGGAGTTTGATATCGGGCTGGAACTTCACCGCGCCTTCAGCCACACCTTTGTCGACCAGAGCGCCAATGCGCTTGAGTTGAGTGGGATCGATGATGGCGCCCATGTCGATCGACTTATCGAGCGGATGGCCCACGCGCAGCGTTGTCATGCGGCGCTTGAGGCGCTTGATGAATTCCGCAGCAACCCCTTCCTGCACCAGAAGCCGGGACCCCGCGCAGCATACCTGGCCCTGGTTGAACCAGATGGCATCGACAACACCTTCAACCGCCCCATCGAGATCGGCATCGTCGAACACGATGAAGGGCGATTTGCCGCCCAACTCCAGCGTCAGCGATTTGCCGGTGCCGGCGGTTTTCTGGCGGATCAGGCGACCCACTTCGGTCGAGCCGGTGAAAGCAATCTTATCGACGTCAGCGTGTTCGACGAGAGCCGCACCCGTGGCACCCTCACCAGTGACGATATTGAGCACGCCGGGCGGCAGGCCCGCCTTGTGACTTAGCTCGGCAAACAGCAGGGCGGTAAGCGGAGTGAATTCGGCGGGCTTCAACACCACCGAGTTGCCGCAGGCAAGGGCGGGTGCGACTTTCCATGCCAGCATGAGCAGCGGGAAATTCCATGGAATAATCTGGCCCACCACGCCCAATGGTCCGTAGGCGGATAATTCCGTATCCTGCAATTGCGCCCAGCCGGCGTGATGATAAAAATGCCGCGCCGCCAAGGGCACATCGAGATCGCGGGTTTCGCGGATGGGCTTGCCATTGTCGAGGGCTTCGAGCACCGCAAACAAACGCGCGTGGCGCTGCACCATGCGGGCCAGCGCATAGAGATGACGGGCGCGAGCGGCTCCGCCGATCTTCGCCCATGGACCTTGGGCTTTGCGAGCGGCGGCAACAGCTCGATCCACATCGGCAGCCGAGCCATTGGCGCAGGTGGCCAACAGTTTGCCGGTGGCGGGTTCACGGGTTTCGAATTGCCGGGCGCCCGCTACAAATGCCCCACCAATGAAATGACCGAAGGCGGAATTGTGGAAGGCAAGCCAAGCGCGCACCTCGGCATCGGACTCGGGCGCCGGGCCATAGTCCATGGAGTCAAAATATTCGGCGACGCTCATGGTGTGACGCCTTTCTGCGGGGCATGGTCCGCGCCCACGGTCCGTCTTACCAGCGAAAGCTGGTATCCCGCTTCGTCTGTCGCGGACACCGAAGCTGGGCCCCAGCTTGCGCTGGGGTGACGGACGAGGGGAAATTTTGATTTCACGCGGTTAACCCTTACCCCACGGGATGGCGGTTGAAGGCCGAATAGCGGCCGGTGACATGGTGTTCAAGCTGGCGCTCGATGTCGGCGAGAAGGCTTGAGGCGCCAACCCGGAAGAGATCGGGCTCAAGCCAATCGCGGCCCAATTCCTCTTTCATCAGGATTTGATAGTTGAGCACATCCTTGGCGGTGGCAATGCCGCCAGCCGGTTTGTAGCCAATCCTGAAACCGGTACGCTCGCGATAATCGCGGATCATGCGGATCATGGTCAGCGTCACCAGCAGGGTCGCATTGACATTTTCCTTGCCGGTCGAGGTCTTGATGAAATCGGCTCCCGCCATCATGCAAATCATCGAAGCCTTGGCCACATTGCGCAGGGTCTTGATGTCGCCGGTGGCCAGAATGGCTTTCACATGGGCTGCCCCGCAGGCGCTGCGGAAATCGCGCATCTCATCATAAAGGGCTTTCCAATTGCCGGTCAGCACGTGCTCGCGGGTGATGACGATGTCGATTTCGGCGGCACCATCTTTCACCGAGGCTTCGATTTCCTTGAGCTTCAACTCATGCGGAATGAGGCCCGCCGGAAAGCCGGTGGAGACCGCGGCCACCGGAATGCCGGAACCCTGCAATGCTTCGACAGCGGTTTCCACAAAGCGGTGATAGACGCAGATGGCGCCGGTGTGGATAGGGCGATCGGCCATGCCCAGCTTTTCAAGGATATCGGCGCGGATCGGCTGCCTCGCCTTGGCGCAAAGCCTGCGCACGCGGGACGCTGTATCGTCACCGCTCAGCGTAGTGAGATCGATGCAAGTGACCGCCTTGAGCAGCCAGGCGGCCTGGGCATCCTTCTTCACAGTGCGCCGCCCCGGCAGACTTGCCACCCGGCGCTCGGAAGCCGACAAATTAATGCGCATGCCATTGATCCAATCGAAATCGAATGGCACCCCCGCATTGCGCGCGGCATGGGGCAAGGGGAGGATGTTGGTCAGGGCCATATTCTTATGTTGATGACTTGTTCCATCAGGAGTCAAGAAGGTCTCGAAGTGGTCGATTATTGCTCTTTACTAACATTCGCGGTAAGCGCCTGCCATTCAGAGTTGCCGACCAGAGTTGATCGCGCAATCTTGAGGCGGGAGCAGTCTTGGATGGAATGGAGGGTTCATGCCACGGAATCTTTGAGGGACTTCGACATCCACGGACTCAAAGTAATCCTTTTTATCCAAGCCAACTCAATTGGAACGTCTTTGAATTCAATGCTCTGTCTATCATCTACATAGACCACGCGGTACTCGCACTCGTCCTTGTAGGGATGTCGCTTCAGGAACGGCAATCGTCCGACAGATAGATGTTTCTTCCTTAGAGTCTTGATCAGATGATATTCGACTTTACCTTGCTGAATTTTGGAACAGAGCTGAAAGGCAGAAGTCAGTGCTTGCTTGTTAAACTCTATGCATACGCCATCTGATCCGTTGGAAAAAACACGCCAATGATGGTAGGTTTCGTCAGCCTCCGCAAAACACAAAGCTAGAACAGTCTTTGCGCGGAGTATCCGCTTACACTCCGATAAGAAGTAGGCATCATTACTGTCATCCCAAGTCGCTGGGTTGAGAAGGGTGATCTGTCGTGTTTGAAGCAAATGAATTGCAGCGGCTAAGTTGGTGTATCGGCGAAATGCTGGTGCACTAATTGGTTTCCCTTTACTCGGTGTTTGAACCGGCCCTGATGCTGCTCTTCTTGCCATATTCTGCTCTCAAGTTATTTGAGTTCGGCCCAATCAATCAAAATATTCAACAAGCGGTTTCAAATTACAATACCTCCGGCCTCCCCGGCACCTTCACCAGTGCCTCGCCCTCCAGCACCAGTGTATCGCCTACTTTGCAGCGGCAGGTTAGTTTCACCCGGTTGCCTTTTTCGGTGAGTTCGACGACTTCGACACTGGCATTGACCACATCGCCAATGCGTACCGGGGCTTTGAAGTTCAGGGTTTGCGACAGATAGATGGCGCCGGGGCCGGGAAGCCTGGTGCCGATGACGGCGGAGATGAGACTCGCGGTATAAAGGCCGTGGGCGATGCGGCCGCCGAAGGGGGTCTTGGCGGCGAAATGTTCAGAAAGGTGGATGGGATTGCGGTCACCGCTGATTTCGGCAAAGCCGACGACGTCGGAGGATTTCACCTCCTTGGCATAGGTCTCGGTCATGCCGATGGTCAGGTCTTCAAAATAGAGCGTGCGGGTGGCGGGCAGCATGGTGGTTCCTATTGGCGTCCGGTGTGGATGCCCCAGAGATTAAGCAAATGTATCAGAGCCAGCAGTCCAATCCCGGCACCCAGCAGCAGAATCGGCGTGGTCGGCAGGAGGCGCGGCGCAAGACTCTGGCGCGGGCGCCGTTCCAGCCAGGCCATGGTGACGACGATTGCCGCTGACGCCAGCAGGGCCAGTATGGTGAGCCAAAGCTCGGCTGAATTGAGGTCGGGAGGCATTGCACCGGGTTTGGTTGACAGGGGCTGCGGCCCCCACTATAGACCAGCCTCCGAATGTCGCAGGCGGCCCGGGGCCTTTGGCCTTATCTGCCTGAAAATGCAGGTGAAGTCCATGAAAGTCCGCAATTCGCTCAAGGCGCTGATCAAGCGGCACCGCGACAACAAGGTTGTCCGGCGCAAGGGGCGCGTTTACATCATCAACAAGACCAATCCGCGCTTCAAGGCGCGTCAGGGCTAAGCTCCAGCGGGTTACGAACAATTGAACGGCGGCGGCCGGGTTGCGGGCACGGCGCTCATGTTGTTGCCACATGTTCTGGTGTAGCATGGCCGCATGCGTGGCATTTTTCTCTCGCTCGCCCTCAGCCTATTGATCGCTGCTCCGGCCCTGGCCGGGGACAGGCGCGAGGAGCCGACAACCGCGGTTGAGCCCGCCCTGCGAAAATCTCCCGCCGAAATGCGGTCTGAACGGCTCGATCAATTGTTTGCGCGGCTGCACCGGGCGACCAGCGAGGACGACATGCAGGCGGCCGAACAGGATATCTGGTCCTTATGGATGGCAGCGGATTCGCCCACGGCGGAAGTGCTGTTGCAGCAGGCCACCAAGGCGATGAACGAGGGTGCTCCCGAACAATCGCTCAGCATTCTCAACCGCCTGATCGGCGCTTATCCCGATTACACCGAGGCCTGGAACAAGCGGGCCACACTTTATTTCCTGATGGGGAACTACCAGGCATCGCTGGCCGACATCGACAAGGTGCTCGATCTCGAACCCCGCCACTTCG
>JANLWG010000364.1:0-10344 GCA_031364405.1 Hyphomicrobiales bacterium | reverse complement strand
GCCCGCATCCGCACCCAGATGTCGGCGGCCCATTCAACCGCCGACGTCGATGCGGCCATCGCTGCTTTCACGAGTGTTGGAAAAGAGTTGGGAGTGATCTGATATGCGGGCTCTAGTCAAGGCGGAAAAGTCGGAAGGTCTCACGTTCCGCGATGAACCGGTGCCGAAAATCGGTCCCGATGATATATTGATCAAGGTGGCCAAGACCGGCATTTGCGGCACCGATCTTCATATCTGGAAGTGGGACGAGTGGGCCCAGAAAACCATCCCCGTTCCCATGGTGGTGGGCCATGAATTTGCCGGCGTCGTCAAGGAGATCGGCAGCCACGTGCGCACCGTGAAGGTGGGCGACCGGGTTTCGGGTGAAGGCCATTTGATCGGCATGAAAAGCCGCATGGCCAGGGCCGGGCACTTTCATCTTGATCCAGAGACCAAGGGAGTGGGCGTCAATGTGCCGGGAGCTTTCGCCGAATATCTGAAAATCCCCGCCTTCAATGCCATCCATCTACCGCCCGAGGTCGATGATGAAATTGGTGCCATTCTCGATCCTCTCGGCAATGCCGTGCACACCGCGCTTTCGTTCGATCTCGTCGGCGAGGATGTGCTGATCACCGGTGCCGGTCCCATCGGTATCATGGCCGCCGCCGTGTGCCGCCATGTGGGTGCCCGCCATGTCGTCGTCACCGATGTCAACAGTTACCGCCTCGAACTATGCAATCAGGTGGTGGATGCGGTGACAGTGAATGTGTCGAAGGAAGATTTGAAATCGGTGATGGAGCGCATCGGCATGCGCGAGGGCTTCGACATCGGCCTGGAAATGTCGGGCGCACCTTCGGCTTTCGAGCAGATGACCAAACACCTGATCATGGGCGGCAAGATCGCCATGCTGGGCATCCCCTCGGGCAAGATGCCGGTCGACTGGAATTCGATCATCTTCAAGGCCCTCACCATCAAGGGCATCTACGGCCGCGAGATGTTCGAAACCTGGTACAAGATGATCGCCATGCTGCAATCGGGATTGGACGTGCGCAAGGTGATCACCCACCGCATGAAGGCCGCCGACTACGCCCAGGGCTTCGCCCTGATGAAGCAGGGCAGTTGCGGGAAAGTGGTGCTGGATTGGGGTTGAGACCAACTCATCAAATGCGGTCTCTACCATCGATGTGATCAGCGATGTAGGCGGCATCTTCGCCGACGAAAGAAAGTTGGCCAGACTTGAATGTGTGCATCCAGTGCAACCCGAGGAAATAGACACCCGGGAACGGGGTCACTCCGCGCTGCTGCACCGGAGCGCCGCTGGTATCGAGCACCGGCACCTTTACCCAATCGAAGTCGAAACGATAGCCCGTGCACCAGATGATTGCCCTGATGTTTGCGTCCCGCAGGTTGAGCTTCCCCGTTCCGTCAACATCATCCGGGTAAGCCGGTGGTGGCCGACTGTCCACTTCTTCCAGCATGCCTCGGTATGCAGGCTGGAGCGCAACAGCATCCGCAGCGCGAACAAAGTCCATGTAGGCTTGGTCGGCCTCGGCCAATACCTGCTTGGCATCGTCGCCGGTGGAAAGCGTGCCGTTGACCACGTGCTTCACGCGCCCAAGCAAAGTGCCTCCTTCCGCCGCAAATCGCCGGGCATCGATGTCATAGCCGCCGTTTGCACCGGTTATCACCGTCGAGGGGGGATACATTCGGTTCGGAAAGGTATCGATTGTCGTGTCCAGACGGCCGGTTTTTTCAAACCACCAGAAGGCGTCCTTGCCGCGATATCGCCGTGGAACGCGCCGATGCCGGCTGACTGACAAAAAGACTTTTCGACCGCTTTGCAGTAATTCGTCGGCAATTTGGCTGCCTGATGCGCCGCTGCCGACCACCAATACGGCACCAGACGGCAGTTCCTCGGGTCCGCGGTAGCTCGTTGCATCGGCCTGATAGACCCAAGACGGAAGTTCGGTATGGAAGCCCGGTATGAGCGGTCGCTGAAATGGTCCCGTGGCAATCACAATATGGCGGGCGTACACCACGCCACTTGCAGTTTCGATTTCAAGGTTGCCAGAGCTGGAGTCGCGGCGCAACGCGGTGACCGCAACACCTGTCCGGACCGGCGCATCTATTGTGCTGGCGTAGTTCTCGATGAAGCGTGCGATTCTCGGGTAGTGCGCAAATCCGTCAGGATCACCTTCTGCGCATGCCATTCCCGGTAGCCGCAGTGACCAATTGGGGTATTGAAAGTGAAGGGAATTCCAGCGCTCACTTTGCCATCGCTCAGCGATACGGTGGCGTTCCAGAATTATGTGTTCGCGGCCACGTTGACGCAGATGATAACTCATCGCCAGTCCCGCCTGGCCACCACCCACGATTATCGTGTCGTGATGCTCTCCCATTCACGCATTCACGACTGATCCGCCCATTTCGGTCCCCTCTGTTCGAGCCGCCAGACCAGCATTTCGAAGCGATCCTGACCAAAGAACGGCTCGCCGTCAAGCACCTAGTCGGCACCCCCAATGACCGGCTGCGCACAGTGCGGCGTCGTTGGCCGCGAGATGTTCGAGACCTGGTACAAGATGATCGCCATGCTGCAGTCGGGCCTCGACGTGCGCAAGGTAATCACCCACCGCATGAAAGCCGTCGACTACGCGCAAGGCTTCGCCCTGATGAAGCAGGGAAGCTGCGGCAAGGTGGTGCTGGATTGGGGGTAAGGAATTCTGTTTCAATTCATACTTTATCCTTCTCCGTGCGGAACGCGCGGGGAAGGTGGCGCACGCGATCTATCGCGTGTGACGGATGGGGTTCTTGCTTCAGCGAGGTAGGACCCCATCCGTCACGTGCGGAAGGCCGCCCGCGCCACCTTCCCCACCCTGCGGGCGGAGAAGGATAAAGTGGTGGTCTTTTCTAATCCGCCGGATTCCGTTTCCTCAATCCCCGTTGCCTTAACCGCCGCGCCAGCACATCGAGCCGGTCCTGGCCGAAGAATGGTTCGCCTTCAAAAACCATGGTCGGCACACCCCAATGGCCGGAGGCTCGCAACGCTTGATCATTGTTGGCGAGGTGGTCCTCATAGTGATCGCGGTTTTGCCTTTTGTTGCCGCCCAGATTGCCGGCGCATTGATTGCGCTTGTGTTGTGCCGCTGGCTATTTTCGGAAAAACCGGTTTAAACAGCGCCAGAGGTTGATCCCGCGCCGATCTTTCGGCAAGGTGGCCTCCACTAATTCCGAGTCCTCACCGATGCTCAATGCCTATGGAACCGCCAACGGCTGCCTGACCGAATTTGCCAACACCGGGGAGCCGGTGGTGCCGCCCAATACTGTCTGGCTCGATCTGGTGGAACCTACCGCCAGCGAGGAGACGGCGGTCGAGGCTACACTCGGTATCGATATTCCGACCCGCGAGGAACTGGCCGAGATCGAAGCCTCGAGCCGCCTTTACCAGGAGGATGGTGCCGCCTTCATGACGGCGAACCTCATTCGCCGCGGCGAGAACGACCAGCCAGAATCCTCACCCGTTACTTTCATCATCAAGGATAACACCTTGATTACCATCCGCTATCATCACCCGCAGGCCTTCCCGGCCTATGTCAAGCGGGCAATGAAGCCGCAGACCACGGCAATGACCGGCTGGGGCATTTACATCAGCCTGCTGGAAGCCGTGGTCGACCGCGCCGCCGATCATTTGGAGCGCGTCGGCCAGATTGTCGAGGATACCTCACGCAAGACTTTTGGCACCGGCCGCACGCTGGGCGGCCAGCAGAAGCGCATGCGCCGCCGCAGTGTCAATCTTCAGGAACTGATCGAGAATATTGGCGAGGAGGGCGATTTTACCTCCAAGATGCGCGAGAGCCTGGTTTCCATCGGCCGCGTGGTTGCCTTCATGAATGCCTTGATCGATCAGATGAAACCCACCCGCGAGATGAAGGACAACCGCGCCCGCATCAAGATTCTGCAACGCGATATCCAGTCGCTCACCGACCATGCTTCGTTCTTGTCGGGCAAAATCAGCTTTCTGCTCGACGCGGTGCTCGGGCTTATCTCCATCGAACAAAACGGCATCATCAAGATATTTTCCGTCGCTGCGGTGGTTTTTCTTCCACCAACCCTGGTGGCCAGCATCTACGGCATGAATTTCTCGTTTATGCCGGAACTGCATTTTGAATATGGTTATCCGCTGGCCATTGGCCTGATGCTGCTTTCGGCCGTCCTGCCGTGGCTCTACTTCAAGCAAAAGGGTTGGTTGTAGTGCCGACGATTATCTGGGTTGCCCTCGGCGGAGCGTTGGGCTCAGCGGCGCGCTACGCAGTCAATGTCTGGTCCGGGCGCTTACTGGGTTCGGAATTTCCCTGGCACACCCTGATCGTCAATATCGCCGGCTGCTTTGCCATGGGGCTGCTCATCGAATTGATGGCGCTGAAGCTCAACGCCGGCAATGATGTTCGCGCCTTTCTCACCACCGGCATCCTCGGCGGCTTCACCACCTTCTCGGCTTTCTCGTTGGATTTTGCTTTCTTGGTGGAGCGCAAATCCTATGGCTTCGCCGGAGCCTATGCCGCCAGCTCCGTGGTGGTTTCATTGATGGCTGTTTTCGCCGGCCTTTATCTGGTACGTGCGCTCGCATCATGATTGAAGTGAAACGGCATTTGGTCTCGCCTGACGAGGCGGGCATGCGGCTGGACCGCTGGTTCAAGCTGCATTTTCCGCAGGTGACATTCGCTTATCTGAACAAGCTCACACGCACTGGCCAGGTGCGCATCGGCACGGCCCGCGTCAAGACCAGCACCAGGCTTGCGGCGGCGCAGGAAATCCGTGTACCGCCATTGGCCTTCGACAAGCGCCCCGCCGATACGCCGAAGGAAGATGTAAAGCCGCTGACGAGGGAAGAGCGCCGCCTGTTCGACAGCATGATCGTCCACGAGGATAAGGACCTGTACGTTCTCAACAAGCCATCGGGCTTTGCCGTACAGGGCGGCAGCAAGACCCACCACCACTTGGATGGGCTGCTGATGGGACTGGCGGTTGAACTGGGCGAGCGGCCCTTGCTGGTGCACCGTCTTGACCGCGATACATCGGGCGTCATCGTCGTCGCCAGGAGGCGCGCCGTGGCTTCGGCGCTGGGTAAACTCTTCGCCACCCGTGTCGTCAAGAAAACCTATTGGGCGGCGGTCAAGGGCGTGCCCAAGCCCGCGCAGGGCCGCATCGATGTGGCGCTGATCAAGGCCAAGGGTCCTGACGGCGACCGCATGCGCCCCAGTGGTGCGGGCGAGGAAGACGATGAGCAACACGCGGTGACCAACTATTCGGTCATCGACAAAGCCTCCAGCATCGCGGCCTGGGTGTCATTGAAACCGGTCACCGGCCGCCAGCACCAGCTGCGCGCCCACATGGCGCATATCGGAACGCCGATACTGGGTGACGAGAAATATGGTGGCAACGCCGACATGCCCGATGGTGTTTCGAAGCGCCTTCACCTTCATGCTCGCCGCGTCGTATTTCCGCATCCGCGTGGCGGCACCGTCGATGTAACAGCACCTTTGCCACAGCACATGCTGGAGACATGGACGCTGTTCGGCTTTGATCCCGGCCGTTATGACAAGGATGCCGAATGAGCCCGAGGCGGCGGTTCTACAAGATCGTAACAGTGACCCCGGAACGCGCCGTGGCACTTGACGGAAAGTTGATCCGGACACCGAAGAAAGAATTGCTGGCGTTGCCGGCCGAGGCCTTGGCACAAGCGGTTGCGGCGGAGTGGGAAGCCCAGGGCGAGAAAATCCGGCCTACCACCATGCTGCTCACCAAGCTCGCCAATACGGCAATCGACCGGGTCAGCAGCGATAAAGCTCGCATTATCGCCGAAATGGTAGACTACGCCGGCAGCGATCTCGTGTGCTACCGGGCCGCCCACCCGCCCGATCTGGTGGCGTCGCAAGCGGCCAACTGGAACCCGGTGATCGATTGGGCGCTGAGCAGCCTTGATGCGCCGTTCACCGTGACCACCGGGATCATCCACCAGCCCCAGCCACCCGAAGCATTGCAAGCGGTTGGCGCCGCACTGTCGCGATTAAACAGCTTCGAGATTGCCGCCCTCCACACCATCATGACGATCACCGGTTCGACGCTGATTGCCCTGATGCTTGCAGCCCGGGCGCTGTCCGCCGAAGCCGCCTGGGCCGCCGCCCATGTGGACGAGGATTTCCAGATCAAATCCTGGGGGCAGGACGACGAAGCCGCGGTCCGCCGGGCCGCGCGGCAGCGCGAGTTCGCCTCCTGCTGCCGGTTCATCGAGCTGTCCAAATCCTGATATAACTCCGCCTCGCTATCGCCCAGTTTAGCCGCCAAGACAAACCCCATCGATGCATTGAGAGAGGCAGCTCACCCATGAAGTTCCGCATTCCGGCCTTGGCTATTCTTGCCGTTGTTTCCACCGCACTGGCGGCCCAGGCCCAAACCGCGCCCGCTGCACTGGTTACCGCCTACAAGGCCGGTGTTGCCGCCGAGAAATGCGGCCTTAATCTCGACAGCGATAAATCCAGCCAGTTGGGCGATGCCGTCCAGCGCAATGAACAGCGCAGTGGCCTGGCCCAGGCCGATCTCGATGCCCTCTACGCCAAGACGCAAGGCGACGCCGATGCCGACAATGCGGGTTTTTGCGCCAATGCCGCAGCCCTGGTCGACAAGGTCATCGCCGCCGCACAGTAACCAATTCTCCTCAGGGTGAGGGTATGAACATTCGGTAGATTTGACGACTCCGCCCCTGCCTGCTTTACAGGTATCAGGATTTTGTGGGGCGATCACCATGCAGGAAGTTCTGGCGAAACTTGAGGCGCGCCGTGCGGAAGCCCGTGCGGGCGGTGGCGAGGCCCGCGTGGCCGCCCAGCACAGGCGCGGAAAGCTGACGGCGCGCGAGCGCATTGAACTGCTCCTCGACGAGTGTTCCTTCGAGGAGTTCGACATGTTTGTCGAACACCGCTGCACCGATTTTGGCATGGAGAAAACCAAATACCCAGGCGACGGCGTGGTCACCGGCTGGGGTACCATCAATGGCCGCGTCGTCTATGTCTTCGCCAAGGACTTCACCGTGTTCGGCGGATCGCTATCGGAAGCCCACGCCCGCAAGATCACCAAGATCCAGGACATGGCGCTGCAGAACCGGGCGCCGATCATCGGCCTGTTCGATGCCGGCGGTGCGCGCATCCAGGAGGGCGTCAACGCCCTTGGCGGCTATGGCGAAGTGTTCCAGCGCAACGTGCTGTCGTCGGGCGTGATCCCTCAGATTTCGGTGATCATGGGGCCGTGCGCGGGCGGCGATGTCTATTCCCCCGCGATGACCGATTTCATCTTCATGGTGCGCGGCACCAGCTATATGTTTGTGACCGGACCCGACGTTGTAAAGACCGTCACCAACGAGACAGTGACCGCCGAGGAATTGGGCGGCGCTTCCATCCACACCACCAAGTCATCGATTGCCGACAAGGGCTTCGACAATGATGTCGAGGCTTTGCTGCAGATGCGGCGGTTGATCGATTTCCTGCCGTCGTCGAATACCTCGCCGATACCGGAAATGCCGCAGTTCGATGATCCCGAGCGCCTCGACATGTCGCTCGATACCCTGATCCCCGCCAATCCCAATCAGCCCTATGACATCAAGGAACTGATTACCAAGATGGTCGACGAGGGCGACTTCTTCGAAATCCAGGAAGCCCATGCCCGTAATATCGTCACTGGTTTTGCCCGCATCGGCGGACGGACTGTCGGGCTTGTCGCCAACCAGCCGATGGTGCTGGCCGGCACCCTCGACAGCGATGCCGGCCGCAAGGGTGCGCGCTTCGTGCGCTTCTGCGATTGCTTCAATATCCCCATCGTGACGCTGGTCGATGTGCCGGGTTTTTTGCCGGGAACCGCCCAGGAATATGGCGGCCTGATCAAGCACGGCGCCAAGCTGCTGTTTGCCTATGCCGAAGCCACGGTTCCCAAGATCACCGTCATCACTCGCAAGGCCTATGGCGGAGCCTATGTGGTCATGGCGTCAAAGCACTTGCGCGGTGATGTCAACTACGCCTGGCCCACCGCTGAAATTGCGGTGATGGGTTCGCGTGGTGCGTCGGAAATCATTTATCGCTCGGAACTGGGCGACGCCGGAAAAATCCAGGCCCGCATAAAGGAATACGAAATCCGCTTCGCCAATCCCTTCGTCGCCGCCGAGCGCGGCTTCCTCGATGAGGTCATCATGCCCAACACCACCCGCAAGCGGGTGGCGCGGGCGCTCAACATGCTGCGTAACAAGGAGTTGTCAAATCCGTGGAAGAAGCACGACAACATTCCGTTGTGAGTAGCGGAACCTATTGAAGGCCCGCTTTGGCCAGGCCATCGGCGACAAGCTTGCGGGATTTCTCGTCCTTCCACTGATTGACAAAGCTGGCGATGGTGAAGAACGGCCATAGGTGTTTCACCTTGGCCGCCGCACGTTCAGCTTCGGCCGCCCGGCCAAGTTCAGCATAGGCCGCGGCAAGGATCGCATAAGCGAAGTAATTTGAACTGTCTCCGGTAATCGGTTCAAGAATGACGATGGCGTCATTGTACCGGCCAGCGAGATAGTAGGCGTACCCCAGGTTGAAGACAAATTCCCAACGTGGTGTTGGATCGAAGATTCTTCCCTTCTCCAAAGCCGCGATGGCGCCTTCGTCATCGCCTGTCCACATCAGCGCGGCGCCCAGTGTCCCATAGCTTTCGGCATTGCTTTGATTTATTTCCACAGCGGACCTGGCTTCGAGAATGGCGCGGTCATATTCCCCGTGCGCTAGGTAAATGAAGGCAAGAAGCTGATGTCCTTCAGCCAACTCGGGCTCCAATTTCAAAGCTTGGCGGCCAAGAGCCTCGGCCCGGTCAAGTGCTACATTCACAAATTCAGTCCAACCCTCCGTTACTTCGAACAGATAGGTTTCACCAAGCCGAGCCAACGCGGCGGCATAATGGGGGTCAATCGCAATCGCCTTTTCGAACATGGCGCGGGCTTCGAGATTGTTCGCCCGCTCGTAAATAGCGACCTGGGCCCGGCCGCGCAGGAAATAATCATAGGCATCGAGCCGCCCGGTTTGCCGGGCCAACGCGCGGTTTTGCTCGACGCGTGAAAGCTTGATGGCCAGGGCGCCGGCAATGTTGCGGGTGATCTGGTCCTGCACCGCGAAGATGTCATCGAGTTTTCCATCGAATTGCCGCGACCACAGATGAAGGTTGCTGTCGGTGTCGGTGAGGTCGGTTGATATGCGAATCTGATTGCCGTCGCGGCGTACGCTGCCGATTACCACGTAGCGCGCGCCGAGCTTCCGCCGAAGCTCGGTCCAATCAGCGCTGCTGCCCTTGAATTTGGCCGTGGCGCCGCTCGCCAGAACCGATAGATTGGAGAAACGCCCCAGTGCTGAAATAATGTCCTGGGTGACGCCGTCGCTGAAATAGTCCTGCTTTGCATCGCCGCTGAGATTGGCAAACGGCAAGACCGCGATAATCGGCGGCCCCGATGTTTCCACCGTGGCGTTTTTCGAAGTCCACCAAGGGTGCAAATAGAACCAGCCGCCCGCCAGTGCCAGCGCCACTGCGACAATGACCGCGGCAATTCTGGGCCAGTGCCGAATTGCTGGCGGCTTTCCGGCGGCAGGCTTCGCTGGCACAGTAGCTTGGCCAGACTCACCCACGAGAAATGCCGGTACCGGGCGCGCAATGTTTTTCAGCTGCTGCGCGCCAAGATCGGTGTATTCGAGGCGGAGCTTGTCCCTGACTTGCTCATGGACACTGCCGGAGATGCAGATGCCACCCGGTCCGGCAAGCGTTTGCAGCCGTTCCGCCACATTAACACCGTCCCCGAACAGGTTGCGCCGCTCGACGATCACATCACCCACATTGATGCCGATGCGGAACAGCATCCGGTCCGATTGCGGGCCTGCCTCGTTGAGCGCCGCAATGGCCCCTTGCACATCGATGGCGGTCTTGAGGGCATCGACAGCGCTGGGAAACTCGGCGATCACGCTGTCGCCGGCACCGCCGAACACCCGGCCGCGATATTTGGAAATCGCCTGTCCAAAAATGTCGCGCCGGGCCTTGAGTGCCCTTAGCGCGCCTTCCTCGTTCTCGCCCATCTGCCGCGAAAAGCCGACTGCATCGGCGATAAAAATGGCCGCGAGCTTTCTTTGCGACGAGCTATTTTCCATTCGGCTCCGCCTGGCGGGTTAGCCCGGGTTGCTGTTCAAATTTGAGTGTAGACGTCTTTTGGACTATATCGTCTGTATGCAAAACCGGGTATAATTATCATCCGGTTTAGGAGACAGATCATGATTGGGTCCAGACGGAAATTTCTTGTTGCTGGTATAG
>JANLWG010000297.1:0-8088 GCA_031364405.1 Hyphomicrobiales bacterium | reverse complement strand
CGCTCCGGCGATTGTCACCGCACTGCAATTTGCCGCGGTTGTGCTGGTGGTCAATATTGCCGTGTTGCCGATGGTGTTTTTTGGCGTGGGGGCCTTGGCCCTGATAGCGGCCAATGCCTATCTATTAAGCCGCGAGTTTTTCGAAATGGTGGCGGCGCGCCATATGCCGGTGGCTGAAGCGCGGCTTTTGCGCCGGGAAAACACACCCCGAATTTTTGTAGCGGGATTGATTCCGGCATTTTTGTCGCTGGTGCCGTTGGTCAATCTGGTGGTGCCGCTGTTTTCCACATCTTACTTCGTGCACATCTTCAAGCAGGTGAAGGCGACTTCTCCTTGAAGCGGCAGATATCGGCGATCAGGCAGCGCCAGCATTCGGGCTTCCTAGCCTTGCACACATAACGGCCGTGCAGGATGAGCCAGTGATGGGCGTGGCGCATGTATTGGGCGGGCACCGCTTTCAATAATTTCTGCTCGACCTCCATCGGCGTCTTGCCTGCTGCCAACCCAGTGCGGTTGCCCAGCCTGAACAGATGAGTGTCGACCGCGATGGTGGGATGGCCGAAGGCGTTGTTGAGCACGACGTTCGCGGTCTTGCGGCCAACGCCGGCGAGGGCTTCCAGCGCCTCGCGAGTGTCCGGCACCACGGCATCGTGACGCTCGATCAGGGCCCGCGACAGGGCGATCACATTCTTGGCCTTGGCGCGAAAGAGACCAATCGTTTTGATCATATAGCGCAGCCGATCTTCACCCAGCGCAACCATTTTCACGGGCGTATCGGCAATCTTGAACAGGGCTATGGTGGCGCGGTTCACACCTTCATCGGTGGACTGCGCCGACAGCACCACGGCCACGAGGAACGTGAAATTATTGACCGAGTGAAGTTCGCCCTTGGGCTCGGGCTCGGCTGCATGAAAGCGCTGGAATATTTCTTCGATTTCGTCCGCCTTGAGTTTTGCGGTTCTGGCCATGCGGTCCCCTTTTTTCAGCTTGTGAAATTGGGTAGAACGATAGCATGGAGCAAAGCAACCCGGAAAATTGGAGGGTCATTCTCACCCCGCACCAGTCATTGAGCCGCGAGGGCTTTGCGATCATCATGGGCGCCATTGCCCTGGTCAGTTTTGTGATTGGCATTTCTTTTTATCTGATTGGCGCCTGGCCCATTGCTGGCTTTGCCGGGCTCGACGTGGTGCTGATGTGGTGGGCCTTCAAAGCCAATTTCTCCGCTGGACGCCGTGCCGAGCGCATTGAGATTACCGAGGATGAACTCGTGCTCGTGCGCATTGCCGAGGGCCGCGAACGCCGTGAACAGCGCTTCGTCAGGCACTGGGTGCGGGTTGAACTGGAGGAAGACAGGGCCCGCGAACTGATTGGCCGATTGTTCCTGCGGTCGCACGGCAGCCGAACGGAAATTGGCAACTTCCTCGGAGCCGACGAACGAAAAAGTCTGGCGGGGGCGCTCCGGGCGGCTATCGCCAACCCGCTGACCTGAGCAAGAAACGGGTGGCTTGGGGAGCTTAGGAGTCCTAAGTTCAAACCATGAATACGGCCCACACGGAAAACACCCCCTCACGGGACTATGAAATGATACGGCGCAGCCTGGCGTTCCTGACGGAAAACTGGCGCGATCAGCCGTCACTTGAGCAGTTAGCGGACCAGAACGGGGTTAGCCCGCATCATTTGCAGCGCCTGTTCACCCGTTGGGCGGGGTTGAGCCCCAAGGCTTTCCTGCAGGCCATCACCATCGACCATGCGCGCGATTTGTTGCGCGATTCCGCCACTGTGCTCGATACAGCTTACGAGGTTGGTCTGTCGGGGCCGGGACGGCTGCACGATCTGTTCGTGACCCATGAGGGCATGACGCCGGGCCTCTACAAAGTCAGGGGCAAGGGCTTGACCATCCGCCATGGTTTCCATGAATGCCCGTTTGGATTGGCCCTGGTGATGGTGACCGATATGGGCCTGTGCGGGCTTGCCTTTGCTGACCAAGGTGAACAGCGTGCAGCACTCGCCGACATGATGGCGCGCTGGCCGCAAGCTGACTTCGTGGAGGACAGGGCGGTGACAGCGCCCTACGCCGCGCGCATATTCGAGAAGGCAAACTGGATGCCCGATCAGCCTTTGCGCATCGTGTTCATCGGTTCTGATTTCGAGATCAGGGTGTGGGAAACGTTATTGCGCATTCCACTCGGCAAGGCATCAACCTATTCCGCTATCGCGGCGCATGTGGGCAAACCAACGGCGGCCCGCGCGGTGGGAACGGCGGTGGGCAAAAATCCCATTTCATTCGTGGTGCCTTGCCACCGGGTGCTGGGTAAATCCGGCGGGCTGTGCGGCTACCATTGGGGCCTTACACGCAAACGCGCCATTCTCGGCTGGGAAGCCGGCGTTGCGGCGCGCGCGGCCTGATCAGAGTTTCATATAAAAGATGGCGGTGTCGTCTAATTTGCCGATGGATGAATAGGCATAGCCCGGAATGACACCAACGCAGGTGAAGCCCAAACCACGATAAAAGACTTCAGCCGGACTGCGCGCCACAGCGTCGAAGGTGATCAGAGTCAAGCCCATGGTGCGAGCCTTTTCGAGCAGGGCCTGTATCAACAGTGTACCGATGCCCCGGCGGCGATAATCGCGATGCACGAGCATTTTTGACACTTCGCCACGATGGGGCTGATTGGGTGCCCAGGCTTTTTCGAGAATGACGACGCCGGCAATGGTATCATTCTCTTTCGCCACAAAAATGCTTTTGACGCCACTTGCCAGCGCATCGGTGAGACCGCGCCAATAGGCGGCGCCATCCTCCTTGGAAAATGGCAGCATGAAACTGACGCCTGCACCTGCCGCAACCGCATCGGCGAGAATTTCACCGAGCCGGGGAACGGCAGCGCTGAACTCCGCCGGTGTGAGTTGTGTGACCTTCATGCAGTGAGCGTCTCCACCGACAGGGGACGCGAGTCGGGGCCGAGCCTGTAGACTACGGGGACGCCGGTATCGAGTTCGCGCTTCAAGATCTGTTCGGCCGTCAGGCCCTCGATCGCCATGATCAGTGAACGGATGGAATTGCCATGGGCGGCGACCAGCACGCGCTTGCCCGACAGCACATCGGGCTGAATCATTTTCATGTAATAGGGCAACGAGCGGGCCAGTGTATCTTTCAGGCTTTCGCCACCGGGCGGCGGCACGTCATAGGAGCGGCGCCAGATGTGGACCTGTTCCTCGCCCCATTTCTTGCGGGCATCATCCTTGTTGAGGCCAGTCAACTCGCCATAGTCACGCTCGTTCAAAGCCTGATCCTTGATGGTTTCGAGGCCGGTCTGGCCAAGCTCTTCGAGCATAAGCGTCAACGTGTGCTGGGCGCGGATCAGGGCGCTGGTATAGGCTACATCAAATTTCAGATCCTTGGCCTTGAGCAGTTTTCCAGCCGCACGCGCTTCAGCGATACCCTTCTCGCTGAGGTCAGGGTCTTTCCAACCGGTGAACAGGTTTTTCAAGTTCCAGTCGCTCTGGCCATGGCGGACGAGCACCAGCAGACGTTGCATCTTCACTCCAATCCCAAGACATCGGTCATCGCATAAAATCCGGGTTTTTTATCCATAGCCCAGAGTGCGGCCCGCACCGCACCACGCGCGAAGATATCGCGGCTTTCAGCCTTGTGGCTGAGTTCAATGCGCTCGGCGGGACCGGCAAACATCACCGTGTGATCACCGACGACGGAACCGCCGCGCAAGCTGGCAAAACCAATGTCACCCGCCGGCCTTGCACCGGTGTGGCCATCGCGCGAGCGCACCGAGCGCGATTTCAAGTCGATACCACGGCCTTCAGCCGCAGCCTGGCCAAGCAGTAGTGCCGTGCCCGAGGGTGCATCGATCTTGTGGCGGTGGTGCATTTCCAGGACTTCAATATCGAAATCCTCGCCCAAGGCAGCAGCGGCCTTGCGCACCATGGCGGCAAGGAGATTGACGCCCAGACTCATATTGCCGGATTTCACAATGCGGGCATGGCGCGCCGCCGCCCTGATCGCTGCCTCTCCTGCCTCATCAATGCCGGTGGTTCCGATCACATGGACGATACGCGCCTGGGCTGAAAGTTCGGCCAAAGCCAGCGTGGCTTTCGGCACGGTGAAATCGATGATGCCGTCGATTTTGGTAAACAGCGCCAGAGGATCTTCACTGATGGTGATGCCAAGCGTACCCATACCGGCGAGTGTTCCCATATCGGCACCGACGTGGACCGAGCCTTTGGGCTCAAGCCCACCGGCGACTTCGGCACCTTCGGTCTCATGCACGATACGCGTCAGCACGCGGCCCATGCGGCCTGCAGCTCCGGCAATGGCGAGTTTCATCGGCGTTCCCCTTCCATGACTGCTCTTAGCAACTGGGGGCCACGATGGAAAGCATCACACGCCTTCTACCAGCACGATCTCGGCGATGCCGGCACCTTTCCTATTAGTTTTTGCCGACTGGTATTCGGCTGAGTTGTAGCAATCAATAGCGGCTTGCAGGGACGGGAACTCAACCACCACATTACGCGGCCGGCCTTCGCCTTCCATCTGCTGGAAGGCACCACCGCGCGCCAGAATAGTCGCACCATACTTCTTGAAAGCTTCGGGGGCTGCGCTGGCGTAGAGTTTGTACTGATGGGGATCGCTGACAGTGACGCGGGCGATCCAATATCCTTTGGGCATGACCTAGCCTCTTGCTTGATGGTTTCAGGAATGTAAGACAACGAGCTTCGCCACCAAATCAGGATCGCGCCAATGCGGCAAGTGGCTGGCACCGGGGATGAAGCGCGCGGCTATGTTGGGCGGCAGGTTCAATGCGTGGTGGGCGGGGATCACGGTGTCGTCGCGCATGTATATGGCGGTGACGGGGATGGTGAGGCTGGCGAGTTTAACCAGGATCGAGACAGTCTGCTTGCCGTTTTCGGCAACAGAACTGGCGATGGATTTTAGCTGGCCTGCATTGGTGGAGAGATGCGCGGCAAGATCGGCTTTAATTTCAGGTGGCAGTTTTTCCCCGAGGTAAGTTAGTGCCTGATTGATCTGGCCAGCCAACATGGCGGTGATGAAATCCGCATTGATCTCTTCGCCGGTGCCTGCCGGTGAAAGCAAGGTGAGCGACAGCGCGTGATCGGCAAGTTGCGTGGCTATCACCGCGCCGTAAGAATGCCCGGTGATGTGGAGTTTGGTTGGCGGCAATGCAGCGGCAATGGCGGCGGCGATGTCCTTTAGTGTTGTCGCGTTGGACTTGGTTTCGCCGTGGCCGGGGAGATCGATGGCGAGGGTGCGGAAGCCTTTGGCGGCGAGCTTGCGGCCGAGGGTTACGAAGGATTGCGAGTCGGCGAACAGACCGTGGATGAGAAGGGCTGTGCCTTTGACGATACCGAGTGCGGGCCATTCACGGATGAAGATTTTTCCTTGTGGTGTTTCTACAAGATAGGTGGCGCGGGCAGGGGTGATTTTGTGGGCGAGATCGGCGCGGGTGATGCGGTTGTTGCGGCCTGAGCCCACTAGTGTTGCTAAATCGATGGCGGATTTGCGAGCGAAGGCTCTGGCGGCGGTCGAGGCGCGGGGGCGCGTTACCAATCCGTCATTCCGGCGCAAGCCGGAATCCATGGCCAGGCTGGGCCCCGGCTTTCGCCGGGGTGACGGAACTGGAAAAGCGGAAGCAACACCCACGGCTTCGCCTTCGATTTCGATGCGGGCGATGGCGCTTTCGACGGAAACCATTTCGTCAAGTGACACCAGCCATTCGATGAGGATGCCGTCCTGTAAGGCCGGCACCTCGACGGTGGTCTTGTCGCTTTCGACTTCGAGCAGGATTTCACCACGGCGGAATTTTTCGCCGGGTTGTTTGAACCACTGGCCAATGCGGCCTTCTTCCATTGTTTCGCCCAAGCGAGGCAATGGCATTTCGATTATGCGGCCCATGAAGGTGCCACTCGTTTGACCAGCCACAAGCCGGTCTCGGCGATAAGTTGCGGTGTTGGCACAGCACCTCGCTCGAGGCCGGGGGAGACGGGAATCGGAATATCCTCGCCCGCCACCCGCACCACGGGTTCTTCGAGATAATCAAAGCAGCGTTCGGAAATGCGCGCCGACAATTCGGCGGCAAACCCACCGGTCATCACCGCCTCCGAGACGACCATGGCGCGGCCGGTTTTGGTGACCGAGGCGAATACAGTTTCATCATCGAGCGGGTTCAATGTGCGGATATCGATGACTTCGGCTTCGATACCATTTTGGGCAAGGATTCCGGCGGCGGCGAGGGACTCATGCACCATCCTGGAATAGGCGACGATGGTGAGATCGTTGCCAACGCGGCGGATCACCGATTTGCCCCAATTGCCATCGGGCTTGGCAACATCCATTTCGCCCTTCTTTACATAGAGGCCCTTGTGCTCGATGAAGATCACCGGGTCCGGGCATTTCAGCGCCATGCGCAACAGATGATAGGCATCATTCACCGTGGCGGGCATCACCACGCGTAGTCCCGGCACATGGGTGAACCAAGCTTCCAGCGATTGCGAATGCTGGGCCGCACCCGAACGCCCGGTGCCGCCCTGGGTACGCAGAACCATCGGCACGCCAATCTGGCCACCGAACATGTAGCGGCTTTTGGCCGCCTGGTTGGCGACCTGGTCCATGGTGAGGCCGGCGAAATCCACATACATCAGTTCAGCGACGGGCCGCGATCCGGTCATCGCGGCACCCACCGCAGCGCCGATTATGCCGGGCTCGGAGATCGGTGTATCGACGACGCGGTTTTCGCCGAACATTTCGAGCAAGCCCTTGGTGACGCCGTAAGCCCCACCATAGCGGCCCACTTCCTCGCCCATCACAAAGATCGTTGGGTCTTCGTTCATCGCATCGATGAGGGCCTGGCGCAGTGCATCGCGGTAGGTCACTTCCATCAGCGGGCCTCGCTCAGGATCATCGAGAGGTGATCGCGCACCGGCCGGGGCCGGGGTTCGTCCTCGGCGTAGACATCGCGGAATATCGAGTCGGCTGGTGGCGTGGCAGCAGCGATGGCGTGTTCGACGGCGGCGTTCATTTCGATATTCACGGCGTCATCAAGGGTGTCGAGTTCGTTGGCCGATGAAGTCCGGTGGGTGATGAGTTTGGTTCGCGCATTGGCAAGCGCATCTTTCTTGCGGCCTTTGGCTTCCTCTTCCTCGTCGCGGTAAGGGCTCTTGTCGAGGCGGGCGTGGCCGAAGAAACGATAGCAGGTGAGCGCCATGAATCCGGGCTTGCCATTCCGTGCAGCGGTGGCGATGCGTTCGGCGGCCTCGTGCACTTCCTCGACATCGCCGCCATCGATGGTGACGCCGTTCAAGCCAAAGGCAATGGCGCGTTCGTGCAGATTGGTGTTAGCGGCGGCGCGATCAATTCTGGTGCCCATGCCATACTGATTGTTGATGCAGCAGAAGACGACAGGCAGTTTCCAAAGTGCCGCCATGTTCATCGCCTCATAGAGAATGCCCTGCTGGGCTGCACCATCACCGAAAAAGGCGACGGAAATATGGGGCAGCTTGCGGTTGCGATACGACATGCCTGCCCCCACCACATGGGGAATGCCGCCGCCAACAATGGCATTGGCACCAAGGTGCCCCAGCCCCATGTCGGCGATATGCATGGAACCGCCCTTGCCGGCGCAATAACCATCTTCCTTGCCGGCGATTTCCGACATCATGCGCTTGGGGTCGGCGCCGCGCGCGATGAAAATGCCGTGGCCGCGATGGTGGGTGGTGAAACTGTCGCCCGGTTCCATCGCCTTGCACACGCCAGTAACCCCCTCCTCGCCGATTGACATATGCAACATGGAACCCGCCGTCTGGCCGCGCACGAACAGTTCGTTCACCCGTTCCTCGAAGGTGCGGATACGGCGCATGGTATGGTAAAGTTCGAGGAGAAGCCTATTATCGCCAACGGTCATGGAACCTGCCGGTTGAGTTTGATTGTTATCAGCCGATCCTCACATCGCGAGGTCGGCGGGGCCGCTGTTGCTGATGACTTCCAGTATGTTCGGTTTGTCATTGGAGGCGATCCTGTTCACTGCATAGGCCATGTCGAAACCGTGGTCGAGCCAGCGC
>JANLWG010000294.1:0-5363 GCA_031364405.1 Hyphomicrobiales bacterium | reverse complement strand
GTAGCCGATTGGGCAGTTCTTGAACTTTCTCTTCGGCGGTTTGTTGCCATCAACATCCGGTATTCGGCCAATCCCGTGCCGTTGCAAATCCTGTGCAGTGAAGAGCGGGTCAAGTTCGGAATGGTTGCCTGCAAGGCATAGAGGCAGTCATCGAGCGGTAGCAGCGTATATCGCCGGAAAGCGACGATGACAGCTTCGTCCTCAATCGTCAGGACTGTGGACTTCGCTTCTTTTGGACCAGCAGGGCGGTCAGCAACCGTGTCCCGATTCTTCCATTTGGCAACCGTCTTCTGGTTGATCCCATCACGCGCAGCCAGCGCAATCGGCAAACTCATCGCCCGGCTTGAGGCACTTCGCAGCGCCGCCCGTCGCGGCCAGCAGCGTTCCATCGCACTCCGTCTTGTCCGGCTCGATCTTCGGAGGCACTGGAACATTCAGCGCCAGCTTCTGCCGTGCTGCCTTGGCCAGGTCGACGTAAAAGTTCCCCACTTCGCTGCCGTGCCTGGCCAAAAACGCATCCCACGCCTGCGTCGTTCCGATTCTTTCGGCCAGCCGGTAGTCAGCAGCGACCGGATCGGCTGGCGATACTTGATCGGGCTTGCTGGTCTCGTCGGCCTTGCCCTTGTTGAAATAGAAATCGCCCAACACCGAGTCATAGTAGGCGGGGGTCTGGCTGTGCGAAACAGTCGAGGCGAGCTGGCGCACTTCGCGTCTGGCCTCGCGGGCGGTGCTGACGAAATCGAGGCCGGGCCTCGTCAGCAATGGCAACAGGGTGCGGGTGAACACCGAGTTCGGATTGCTGTCGTTGTCACCCAGCCGGTCGAGAGCCTCTTCTCCCGCATCGGCCGAATACATGACGAAGGTTCCGCTGGGCGCTTCGACGCGGGCGAGACCCCTTGTGCCGCCCAGGCTTCGTCCCGATCGGGTGGCGAACGGATTGTTGCGGCAGGCATCGAGGATCAGGATATTGAGGCTGGCGTTGCGGCCGCGCAGCAAGGTCAATCTGCCATCGAAACTGATGGCTTCGCCTTTGACGAACTCCTCCTGGCCCGGCTCCGCCGCCGGAACATCAACCGGCAGCAGATAATTCTGTCCGTCGATCTCCACACCGTGGCCGGCATAAAACAGCATGGCAATATCGCCCGGCTCGATGCGGCTGGCGAATTCCTGAATCTTGTAGTTCATGTCGCGCCGCGACACGCTGGTGGCACGAATAACCTCGAAGCCGAGCCCGGCAACCGTATCGCCGATGGCATTGGCGTCATAGGCGGCCTTCTGCAAGCCCGGCACTGTCACATAGGCATCATTGCCAATCACCAGGGCAACGCGCTTTTCGGCAAGAGCTGGCTCAATTCCGGCGCACAGCACCAACACCAGCGCCACTGCAAACAGGCGAGCAACCCACCAAGGCATCGTCAGCATCCTTGCTTAAAGGAAATACCATCGGGCCGGAACTGAGCAAATTGCTTTCAGATATGCGTAGTGCGGTAATGTGAATTACTTCATTCGGCGCCTGCGCTCGCCAGCAGTGCTTCGACATTGGCAGGATCGGTCATTTCAATCGTATCCAATGCGGAAAGACGGATGCCCGCCGCCAGGGCATCAAACCACAGGCCGGAAGCCGCAAAAGCGCGCATGGCACTTGCAGCATCAGCCTGGGGAGGATCGGTGGAAATAAATTCCACGAAACTCCCGACCGCCGGTTCCGGGCCTGATCCATCGGCCGGCAGGAAAGACATCTTCCAGTGCAATATCTGGCCCTTGGTCATGGCAATGCCGAAATCGGCCAGCGACAAGCCGGTCAGACCAGCCTTCCACTGCCCGGTTTCCCGAAATGTCAGCCAGGGTTTTTGACTCCTGGCCTCTGAAAGTTCGAGTCGCAGTTCCCCATCAACATTCTGGCTGAAGGCCCAAACGAGAGTGGGGCTGCCATTCGCAGTCTTGCCACCACCTGCGGGCACTATGAGCTTGATCAGTCCATTATCAAGTGCTTCGGTTTCTCGCGTGCCGGCCCCCACCCGGCCAGCAGGAGGACCATCGCTCGGCGGAACGAAAGTAGCCGCAGTCGAATTGCCATTGCTCGAACTAAGCGTGCCAGCACCCGCCACATTTGAGAGCCCGGCGAAAGCCAGGAATCCCAACAGAATCGATTGCAAGTGCCGGCCCATATATTTCACCCATTTAACACGAACGCCACCAGGGGCGATGCAAGATCAATCTTCAGGCGTTTGAGTTCTTCCCGTCAAGAGATAAACAGCAATTTGCCGGACGCCGTCGTCATGGGTATAGGTGCCCGCAGACTTCAGATGCCAGATGGGCTCAAGCCGCGCCACCGTATCCTCACTGACGCAAATGACTACCGATTGTTCAGTTGCTTGCGGCAATCTCTTGCCGAAGGCTTCCATCCGCGCCGCGAGATTTGCCGCGTCACCTATCACCGAATATTGCTGCCGGCTCTGATCACCGAACACTCCACCTAGAACGCCGCCACTGTGTACCCCGATCCGGGCTGCATAGTTGGCGCCCGGTGCTGCTTGTGCATTCAAGGTCTCGACAGCTGCCACCATGGCCAAGCCGCAGGAGCAGGCCCGCTCCGCATCGGCTCTGATCTCCTCGGCCGAAACACGGGCAATGGGCGCCCCGAATACCACCATGAGGCCATCGCCGGTAAATTTTTCGACAAAGCCGCCGAACTTGGCTGCGACCCCTGCCATTGTGCTGAGAAAGCGGCCAACCCAATCGACGAAGGCTTGCGGCTCCATCATTCCGCCCCGCTTTGTTGATCCTGCGATGTCGATGAACATCACGGTAACGTCGAGGCGCATCGGGCGCGGCTTGCCGCCAGCCAGAAACACTTCCCGGTTGCGCCAGATCTCGTCGGCTACACCGGGAGAAACTTGAGTAGAGAAAACCGAAAACAACTGGCGGCGGTGACGGCCGGCAATCAGCGAAATTTCGGCAGTCACCGCGAGAAATGACAAAAGCCAGCTGAGACCGAGGATGATCGAGGGCAACCACCAGTCCAGTAGCAGTAATGGCAATCCCGCCACCACGATCAGGGTAGCGGCAATGGGACCAGTCAAGATGAGCCGGAAAATCGCGTGCGAGGTAAATGCTGCAAGCGCCCCACCCAGCGCGAACAGGACAATGGCTATCGACTCCACCCATGAGGGCAATGACCGCGTGGGCCGGGATTGACCCTGCTGGTGGCGCAGTATCTGGTCGAGGATTGCGCCATGGATCGCAACGCCAGGCGTGAGGGCGGTGTCGCGGTCCCAGGCCAGCGGCGTCAGAAACATATCCTTGACGGTTTCGCTGACGGTTCCGACCAAAACGATCTTGCCGGCAAGACGGTTGGCCTCACTGGGCTCGGCCAGTAAAAGCGATGCCGGGACGATCGAAATGCTCTCCACCGGATGGCGATAATCGATCAGTATCTGATAGCCCCGGTTGTCAATTGCAGCGTAACCTCCTTCACTCGCCCGCAGTCGCGGTATGATGGTCGGCCCGATCATCAGCGTGCGCGGATCATCGCGGACTGCCTGCAGCCCGGCACCATCCTGCGCCATCAGCGCCAATTTCAGCGCAAAGGAGAGATTGGTCTGGCCATTCTCTTGAACCAGCAGCAGGGCCCGCCTCACCTCGCCATCAGCATCGACAATAAGATCAGAATAGCCATATCGGCCATCGCCGAGGAGATTCGGTGCGGCCGGGATCGCAGCGCTTAAGGACGATGAGAGCTTGCTTATTCCGGCAATGCGGCGATCCTTGAACAACGCCGAGAGTTCGTCAGTCCCCGGAGCAACTTCGCCATCGCGATAAATATCGAAGCCGACAAGCACAGCGCCAGCCGACAGGGCTTTCTTGCCGATCTCAGCGAGGCGGCCGTCCGAGATGGGCCAACCCCAGGCTTTGAGATCGTCATCGCCGATGGTCACGACCGCTATTTCGCGAGCGTCGCCGCCGGAAGACCGGATGGCGAGGGCGCGGTCATATGCGGCGAATTCCAACGGCTCCAGCAGGCTTAGAAAGCGCAGCAACAGGAGTGCCGACGCGACAGCCAGTGCGCTGCCGAAGGCCAGCCATTTGACCCAGGATTCCTGTTTGAGCCAACCTGCCGCGTCGCGAAGCCGCACCGGCCCAGTCATTCAAGTGGCCTCCTCTGCAAGAGACCGGATCATCTCCGGCTTGACGATGATCAGACGGCCGCGCCCGGCACGGATCACGCCGTCGTTGCGCCACGCACCCAACTGTTTGTTGATGCTTTCGCGCGAGACGCCGAGCATGGCGCCGAGATCGGCCTGGGT
Organism: Hyphomicrobiales bacterium; assembly: GCA_031364405.1. Lineage (GTDB taxonomy): Bacteria > Pseudomonadota > Alphaproteobacteria > Rhizobiales > Aestuariivirgaceae > Aestuariivirga. The sequence goes on along the minus strand of JANLWG010000294.1, from coordinate 1,056 downwards.
TACCGGGATGCTCACGCCGCCGTCCCTTGTATCTGACTTGCCAACCAGCGTCATAAACATTGAAAGCTTTTTTGCCAACCTTCGGCCGAGATCAAGAAACGCCGCATCCTGCAATTCAACTGTGGCCAGGCGAATGCGCTGGCACAAGAGCCTGAGTAGCTTGACTGCAACATTGGGCGCCCGCTCGAGGTAAGGCATGAAATGCCGCTGCTCGAGAAGCAGATATTCAGTAAGTTCCGCCGCCTGCGCGTCGGCACTGCGCCCGGCACCATCGATCACCGTGATCTCGCCGAAGATTTCGCCGGGGCCGATGATGTTGATGATCAGGCGTCTTCCGGCAAATGATGTGGCGAGGATCAGCACCTTGCCGCTGATCACGATCATCAAGGCATGTCCGGCATCGCCCTGCTCGAAGATCACTTCGTCCGCCGTCGCCCGCTTAAGATGCGCAAGGGCCGCGAGATCATGCAATTCCCGCCGGTCGATTTCGGTGCCAATGAAATACCGCGCCAGAATATCTGCCTTGCGCTCAAGAAGGGAGGAAGTCATAGGAAGTCCCGTGGGTAGAGACGCTCAGGAAGGGCGTCTGCCTGTACATATTGGATCGTTGGTCTGAAGTAACTCAGGAACTTCGTTACTTCTGCAAGGGAGTCAAGCCCCTTGCAACATGACGGTCCGTACTTCCCGGTTTGGCGAACCTCCGGCGCGCCGCAGTTATCCTATTCGGACTTGGTTATTCTGCAGGTCCCAGCAACCTGGGAGCTTCTGCATATTCGAAGCGCCCCGGCTTCGGCCGCGCTTTTGCTGGACGCAGCCCAGGATGAGCCGCAGGACTGGGCGGAATTGTCAACCGAGATATTCGAAACAGCGAAAGCTTTGTGTTTCGGCTTCTGCTTGTACTGTTTATATATATTCCTGCACCCACTGTTCCACGTCTGTATCCCCGCCTCCGCCCAGGCAGGAGTGAAAGCAAAATCCGCGCCAAGCAACATGCAGAAGATCGCCAGGCCAAGACGCTTCATCATTTTTGAACCCTCCAATTGCAGCGCCAAATAC
>JANLWG010000191.1:0-19846 GCA_031364405.1 Hyphomicrobiales bacterium | reverse complement strand
TCAAGATATCGCTTCTCGACGCGAGCCATGAAATCGCGCTGCGCCGCCGCCTTCCAAAGGGTGTTCTGATGTTCACTGGCGACGATTTCAACTATGCCGAACTGATCGCCGGCGACGCCGAGGGCCACAGCCACGCATTACTGGGTATTTTCGATCCGATAGCACCGGCGGCCGCGCTGGCGCTGCAACATCTGGATCGTGGCGACAGGAAGTCGTTTCATGCGGTACTCGACCCAACAGTGGCTCTGTCGCGCCGCATCTTCGAGGCCCCGACCTGGAATTATAAGTGCAGGGTTGTGTTTCTTGCCTGGCTCAACGGATTTCAAGACCGGTTCGTCATGCTTGGAAATCACCAGACAGCGCGGCGCATCGCGCACTATGCCGAGGTCTTCCGTCTTGCCGATCAATGCGGCCTGTTGCGCGAGCCCGGGCTTGCGGTGACCCGCATGCGGCAATTGCTGGCAGAGAACGGGATTCAACAATGAGGATAATCGGCGGAGGAGGACTGACCGCTTAACGCGCCTCGGCGACGAATCGGCGCGGGGGGATTTACCGCCTTGGGACGTACTGTGCTCAAGCATTTGATCAGACGTATCGGGCGACACCAGCCCCGGACGGCGATCACATTCCGCGGCAGCTCCCACTAACTCGGACGCCAGTCCTGTGTTAGAGACGGTGGCAAGCGGTTGCTCCAGACCGTGCCCGGACCAAGGGAATTCCTCCTCGTCCGGTTCTTTCACCAGCCGATGAGTTGTCCATGCCTGTCAGTTTCACCACGAATCGCATGCTGAATTTCGGCGATTGCGATATTTCCGGGACGGCTTACTACCCGTCCTATCTCAACATTCTCAATGGTGTAATCGAGGAATTCTGGACCAAGATCGGTTTCCCCTGGCATGAGATCATCTGGAAGGAACGCTGGGGTACGCCGACGGTCCATCTTACGTGCAATTTCTCGAAACCCTCCCTCTTTGGCGATGAGCTGACCTTCCGGCTTACGGTCACCAAGGTTGGCCGCTCCTCCGTGACAATAGAGCATACGGTGCATTGCGGCGAGGAACCGCGCTGGTCCGGTCATCAGGTGCTTGCGGCAAGCTGGCTCGATGCGCATACGTCCATGACCTGGCCCGAGGCTGTGCGGACAAAATTGTTGTCCTTCGTTCCGACAGATCCTGCTGCCGGCTGACTCCTTCGCGTCCACCGATTCAAAGCACTGTGCGGACTCGCCAGAGTTCCGGGAACAGTTCAATTTCGAGCATGCGCTTGAGGTAGCTCACGCCACCTGTTCCGCCGGTGCCACGCTTGAAACCGATCACGCGCTCGACGGTCGTTACATGGTTAAAGCGCCAGCGCCGGGTTGTTTGCAGACCGGATCAGAACGCGATTTCCAGGCTTCACACCGCAATCGTCAACCAATGCACGGGCGATCCGGTTCGACCAGTCGGTGAGTTCCTTGTAGGTGCGTTGACGCCCGTTGCCGATCAGCGCGACACGGTTGCCAAAGCCCCGCTCGACCGTGCGGCCGGTCAATTCCACGGCGGCATTTAGCCAATCGGGATAATCGAACTCCTGAAGCCTGAGGTCAGGCCATTCGCCGTCTGGCGGCAGGCGGTCGCGGGTGAATGTGTCGATATGGCCGGTTGGCCCCAGCATCTCCTACCCCCATTTTTTCGAGCGCCCATGACCGCGCCGGGCCATCAGTTTTTTGGGATGACGGCGGTCGCCTCGATCTCGACTTTCGCCCGGTCCTCGACCAAGGCTACCACCTGTACCAACGCCATGGCCGGAAAATGCCGCCCAATGATTGCACGGTAAACCTTTCCAAGGTCCTTGAGGCGGTTCATGTATTCCTGCTTGTCCCTCACATACCAGGTCAGGCGCACGATGTGTTCGGGCCGCGCTCCCGCTTCGGCCAGCACGGTCACGATGTTGCGCAACGTCTGTGCAACCTGATCAACAAAATCATCGCTTTCAAATTCCTGGTTCGCGTTCCAGCCGATCAGCCCGCCGCAGAACACCATACGCCCGGTGGCGGCGACGCCATTCGAATAACCCAAAGCCGGTTTCCAGGTTTTGGGATGTAGCAATTCATGTGGCGAACTCATTGCGGGCTTCCTCCCAGTACCGACCGCGCGATAACGACACGCTGCACGTCCGAGGCCCCCTCATAGATGCGGAGCGCGCGGATTTCGCGGTAGAGGCTTTCCACCGCAAAACCATGGCGCACGCCATCGCCGCCATGGAGCTGCAGGGCAGTGTCGATCACCCGCTGCGCGGCCTCGGTCGCATAGAGTTTGGCCATCGCCGCCTCGCGGCTGACCCGCGCCGCGCCCATGTCCTTGGTCCAGGCGGCGCGGTAGACAAGCAACGCTGCTGCATCGACTTCCAGCGCCATGTCGGCGATATGGCCCTGCACCATTTGCAGATCGGAAAGCGGTGCGCCGCCGATCTTGCGCTCCCGCACACGCGTCAGCGCCTCGTCCAAGGCGCGGCGGGCAAAGCCAAGTGCGGCCGCGCCGACCGTGGCGCGAAACACGTCGAGCACCGACATGGCAATCTTGAACCCTTCACCAGCTTTGCCGATCATCGCCGACTCGGGCAACTCGATGTTGCTCAGGCGCAGGCGGGCGAGCGGATGAGGCGCAATCACCTCGATCCGCTCCACCACCGCAAGGCCCGGCCTATCGGCGGGCATCAAAAAGGCCGAAAGCCCGCGCGCCCCCGGAGCCTCGCCGGTACGGGCGAAAACCATATAGAGATGGGCTATGCCGCCGTTTGAAATATAGGTCTTTTCACCGTTCAGCACATAGCCGCCCGGCACCCGGTTCGCCGTTGTTGCAGTGGCGGCCACATCCGAGCCCGAGCCCGGTTCGGTCAAGGCGAAGGCCGCGATCGTAGCACCGGCGCGGGTCTTTTCCAGCCAGGCCCGTTGATCGGGCGTGCCGAACAGCGATACCGCCCCCATGCCCAGCCCCTGCATGGCGAAGGCGAAATCCGCCAGCCCATCATGCCGCGCCAGGGTCTCGCGGATCAGACACAGCGTGCGGACATCGAGCTTCTCTCCCTCGCCTGCTCCGGTGTGCCGGAGCCAGCCAGCTTTGCCCAGCATCCGCACCAACGAGACGCAAGCGGCATCGACATCGGCATGGTCGACCGGCAGATGGCCTGCGCACCACGTTTCAAGTGCAGCTGCCAGTTCGCGATGGTGGTCATCGAAGAATGGCCAAGAGAGAAACGACCGGTCCGCCATATCAATTACCCTCAAACACGGGTTTGTCCTTCGCCGCAAAGGCGCGGTAGGCGCGCTCGAAATCCTTCGTCTGCATGCAGATCGCCTGGGCCTGGGCTTCGGCTTCGATTGCCTGTTCCAGCCCCATATTCCATTCCTGATTGAGCTGCGTCTTGGTAATCCCGTGCGCGAAAGTCGGCCCCGCCGCGATGCGGCTGGCGAGCGTCAACGCCTCGTCCTCCAGCGTGCCCGCGTCATGCAGGGTATTCCAGAAGCCCCAGCGTTCGCCTTCCGCGGCACTCATCATCCGCCCGGTATAGAGAAGTTCCGCCGCGCGGCCATGGCCGATGATGCGGGGCAGTATGGCGCAGGCGCCCATGTCGCAACCCGCAAGACCGACGCGCGTGAACAGGAACGCGGCTTTCGCCTCAGGTGTGGCAATGCGCAGGTCCGAGGCCATGGCAATGATCGCGCCAGCACCTACGCACACGCCATCGACGGCGGCGATGATAGGCTTGCGGCAACCGATCATCGCCTTGACGAGGTCGCCGGTCATGCGGGTGAAGTTGAGCAAGCCTTTCATGTCGAGACCAACCAGGGGGCCGATGATGTCATGCACATCGCCGCCCGAGCAGAAATTGCCGCCATTCGACGCGAAGACCACCACGTCGACATCGTTGGCGTAGACCAGTGCCCGGAAAGTGTCGCGCAGCTCGGCATAGCTCTCGAAGGTCAAGGGGTTCTTCCGGCCGGGGCGATTCAACCGAATAGTCGCGATCCGGTCGTGCACCTCCCAAAGAAAATGCTGCGGCTTGAAGTTTGCCAGCTCTGTCATGTCCTGTCTCCCTTGCCCATGCGTTTCAGTACCCCGGTCAATGTTTCCAGTTCCGTCTCGCTCAGGCTGTCAAACAGTGCGTTCACCTCGCGCTCATGTTCGTCGGCGAGGGTCTCGAACTGTTGCAGGCCCCTGGCGGTCAGCGCCACGAAGACGGTGCGGCGGTCGGTCTCCGATGCGCTGCGTTGCACGAGCCTATCCTTTTCCAGGCGGTCCACCACGGTAGTTGCATTGCCATTGGAAACTAGCAACATGCGGCTGAGCTCCGACATCGTAACACCTTCGCGGCGGCGGTAGAGGGCAGCCAGAACGTCAAAGCGCGGCAAGGTCGTGTTGTGGTTCACCCGCAAGAACTCACGCAACTGGCCCTCCGCGGCGCGCGTCACGCCCAGAAGCCGGATCCACATTTTCAACCGCCGCTTGGAGAGCGGATCGCATTCCGGTTGCGGGCTCATGCCTCTCCTCCGGATATGGCGATGGCCTGGCCGTTCTTCCCGGTATCGAAGAAGCCGGGGCAGACGGCGTTAACAGTGATGGGATTCTTTGCCACTTCAAGTGCCACTGCCCGGGTAGCGGCAAAGCCGCGCGCCAGGCCGGCGCCCGCGCCTGTACCTCCGCCGGTGATCGAAACTCGCCGCCCAGCCAATGTCATGCCCGGATCACCTCTTGCGCCTTGTGGGTCAGCCGCTGCGCCTGGTCGCGGCCCATCAGATAAGGAAGAGGCCACGCCGTATCCTTGTCGCCCATCCGAAGAGCGGCATGAAGTGTCCAGTACGGATCGGCAAGATGCGGGCGGGCGAGGCAGACGAGGTCGGCGCGCCCGGCCATGAGAATCGAATTCACATGATCGGGTTCATAGATATTGCCAACCGCCATGGTGGCAAGCCCCGCCTCGTTGCGGATGCGGTCCGAGAACGGGGTCTGGAACATACGGCCGTAGATGGGCCGCGCGTCGATCGAGGTCTGGCCCGCCGAGACATCAATGATATCGGCGCCGGCTGCGGCAAACTTCCTGGCGATCTGCACCGCTTCCGCAGGCGTCACGCCGTCGTCACCCAGCCAATCATTGGCCGATATGCGCACCGACATCGGCTTGGCCGGACCCCAGGAGGCGCGCATGGCGTCGAAGATCTCGAGCGGATAGCGCATGCGGTTTTCCAGGGATCCGCCATATTCATCGTCACGGATGTTGGACTTGGGCGAGATGAAGCTGGAGATCAGATAGCCATGGGCCGCATGAAGCTCGATCATGTCAAAGCCCGCGCGCGCGGCCATCCTGGTAGCGGCCACGAACTGTGCGGTCACGGCGTCCATATCGGCGCGGACCATGGCCTTGGGCACTGCGTTGTCAGGCGACCACCGCAAAGACGATGGTGCTATGACTGGCCAGTTGCCGGATTTAAGCGGCGCATCGCTCTCCTCCCAGCCAAGTTGGGTCGAGCCCTTCCGGCCGGAATGGCCGATCTGGCAGCAGATTTTCGCTTGCGTTTCGGCGTGAACGAAGTCCACCAGCCGCTTCCATGCCGTTTCATGCCCGGGTGCGTAGAGGCCGGTGCATCCCGGCGAGATACGGCCCTCAGGCGAAACGCAGGTCATTTCCGTATAGACCAGACCCGCACCACCTTTGGCACGTTCGGCGTAATGCACGAAATGCCAGTCGGTCGGGCGGCCATCGACCGCCTTGTATTGCGCCATTGGCGAGACGACGATGCGGTTCGCGAGCCCCATGTTCCGCAGCTTGAAGGGAGCGAACATCGGAGCACGGCCGGGCGTGCCACCCGCCTGCTTCTGAAACCAATCCTCCGCCTCGCGAAGCCATCCTGGGTCACGCAGGCGCAGGTTTTCGTGGCTGATCCGCTGGCTGCGGGTCAGCAGCGAGTAAGCGAACTGCTGTGGAGGCATATCGAGATAACGCTCCACCTGCTCGAACCATTCGAGCGAATTGCGTGCGGCCGATTGGAGGCGCAGCACTTCGATGCGACGCTCCTCCTGATAGCGCTGGAAGGCAGCCTCCTTCGTTGGTTCGGTATGCAGATATCCGGCCAGCGCTATGGCGCTGTCGAAGGCAAGGCGGGAACCGGAGCCGATAGAGAAGTGTCCCGTCGCCGCCGCATCGCCCATCAGCACCACATTTCCATGGTACCAGCGTTCGCAAATCACGCGCGGGAACTGCATCCAGACCGCCGAGCCGCGCAGGTGCGCGGCGTTTGACATCAACGCATGTCCGCCCAAATGCGCGGCGAAAATGCGCTCGCAGGTGGCGACGGCATCTTCTTTCGACATCGCCTCAAAGCCCCAGCGATTCCAGGTCTCGGGCAGGCATTCCACAATAAAGGTCGCGGTATCGCTGTCGAACTGGTAGACGTGGGCCCACATCCAGCCATGCTCGGTCTTCTCGAAGATGAAGGTGAAGGCGTCATCGAATTTCTGATGCGTGCCAAGCCAGATGAACTTGCACAGTCTCATGTCAATATCGGGTTTGAACACTTCTTGATATTCGCGCCGGACCAGCGAGTTGATGCCGTCGCAGGCGACGACCAGATCACAGTCCTTGCGATAATCCTCGGCGGCCTTGAACTCGGTCTCGAACCGCATGTCCACGCCCAATTCACGGGCACGGTCCTGTAACAGAATCAGCATCGCCTTACGCCCGATTCCGGCAAAGCCATGCCCGCCCGAAACAGTGCGGACACCTTGGTGCACAACGGCGATATCGTCCCAATAGGCGAAACTGCCCCGGATTGCGTCGGTGCTCTTGGGGTCGTTCTTCTGCATCTGGCTCAGCGCGTCATCCGACAGCACCACACCCCAGCCAAAGGTATCGTTGGCGCGGTTGCGCTCCAACACTATCACCTGATGCGCAGGATCACGCAATTTCATCGAAATGGCAAAGTAAAGTCCAGCGGGGCCGCCCCCCAGGCAAAGAACCTTCATAGCCGTTCCTCCACTTGGCGCGTTCCGGTGTCAGCCTGCCATTGCTACAAGATAATTTCAAGCTTGAAATTTCTGGCTTGAAATTTCTCTCCGATAGCGCATCATGCCGTTCATGGATGACCTGATCGTAGAAGTGCGACCTGGCTGGGTGCGCCTGACGCTCAACCGGCCAACAACGCGCAATGCGCTGACGGCCGCATTGCTGGCGCGGCTGGCCGATGTGCTGGATGGATTGGCGACGCAACCAGCCTCCCGCGCCGTGCTGATCTGCGGCGCGGGCGGGAACTTCGCGGCCGGAGCGGATATTGGCGAAATAGAGGGAAAGGACCGCGCCGCGGGTGCGATGGACCCGAGGAAGGGATATTGGGCAAGAATACGGACTTTCCCCAAACCGGTGGTCGCGGCGGTGGACGGATTCTGCTTGGGCGGCGGCTTCGAGCTGGCCCTCATGGCCGATTGTTTGGTGCTCGGCGAAACCGCTCGGCTGGGCCTTCCCGAGACCAATCTTGGCCTTATCCCCGGTGCCGGGGGCACGCAGCGGCTGATGGCTCTGGCAGGCCGCGCGCGGGCCCTGCGGATGGTTCTGACGGGCGAGATCATTGATGCGGCCAAGGCAGAAGCCTGGGGCATCGCGGGCTGGCGCGTGGCGGGAACGGCGCTGCCCGAGGCAGAGGCGCTGTGTGGATTTCTGGCCAGCCGCGCGCCCTTGGCGCTGGCGGCGGCCAAACGAGCGATCCTTGCGGGCGGCGAAGGAGCACTCGCCTTCGGGACAGAGCGTGAAGGCTTCGAGGCGCTTCTCGACACTGCCGACAAGCGCGAGGGCATCGCCGCCTTCCGCGCCAAGCGCAAGCCTGAGTTCCGGGGCGAATGATGGAAAAACCTGTGGTTGGCGTGGTGGGGCTTGGCACCATGGGCCTTGGCATTGCGCAGGTCTTTGCGCAGGCGGGGTTTTCCGTGCTGGTGACCGATACCCAATCATCTGCGCGCGGCAGCGCCGTGGCCCGGCTGGCCGAAGTGCTGGGGGCAAGGGTTTCCGCAGGCAAGTTATTCACCAATGCGCGCGATGCGACGCTGGCAAGGCTCACGGTGGTTGACGAGCTTCGGGCAATGAGCGCGGCGGGACTGGTTATCGAGGCGATCGTCGAGAAGGTGGAGGCCAAGCGGGCGTTGTTTACCGCGCTGGAGACGGTGGTGGCGCGCGAGGCGGTGCTGGCCACCAATACGTCATCGCTCTCCGTAGCGGCCATCGCCCAAGGACTGGCGCATCCGTCCCGCGTGCTGGGCCTGCATTTTTTCAATCCTGCCCCGGCGATGAAACTTGTTGAGCTTGTGGCGCATCCCGGTACCGATCCCGAGGCGTTGTCACTGGCGCAGGCCGTGACAGAAGCCGCTGGCAAGACGGTGATCTCGTGCCCCGACCAGCCCGGCTTCATCGTCAACCGTTGTGCGCGCCCCTTCTATGGCGAAGCCCTGGCACTCCTGGAAGAAGGCCGCAGTGCTTCGGAGATTGATGCCGCGATGATTGCGGCGGGTTATCGTATCGGCCCCTTCGGCCTGATCGATCTGATCGGTGCCGACATCAATCTGGCCGCGACGCAGGGGCTTGCGGCGGCGATGGGTGGCCATCCGCGCTATCATGTGTTCGGCGCACTGCAGACGCAGGTGGAAAAAGGTGAACTGGGCCGCAAGTCCGGGCGTGGGTTCATCTTCCCCGGCGCCCCTGGCGCGGCCCCCAAGGATTCTGCAGCTATCGCGCTTCGGATCGAGGCGGTGCTAGCCAACGAAGCCGCAAGTCTTCTGGCCAAAGTCGGCACAGACGAGGCCGGAATTGACACCGCCCTGCGGCTGGGTCTCAACTTCCCGCGCGGACCGTTCGAGGCGGCGCGGGCGCACGGGCTGGCCCGTATCCGCGCCACGCTGACAGCGCTGGAAGCTGCAGCACCAGCGCATCTGCAAGGGCGCTACGCAATATCCCCTGCATTGGAGGCGATGGAATGACCGAGGTCTTTATCTGCCGGAGCAAACGCACTCCCATCGGGCGGTATGCCGGGGCGCTCTCGATGATGCGGCCGGATGATATGGCAGCCCATGTGATTGATGCGGTACTGGCGGGAGATGACCTTCCGGTAGACGAGGTCATTTTTGGTTGTGCCAATCAGGCGGGCGAAGACAACCGCAACGTCGCCCGGATGGCTGTGTTGCTGTCACGCCTGCCCGAAACGGTTCCGGCGCTGACAATCAACCGCCTGTGTGCCAGCGGACTTGACGCTGTTATTCTTGGTGCCCGGTCGATTGCCAGTGGGGGCGTGGACCTGGTGATCGCGGGCGGGGTCGAGAGCATGAGCCGCGCGCCCTTCGTCATGCCAAAGGCTGAGGGCGCTTTTTCACGCCGGGCCGAGATCTACGATACGACAATCGGCTGGCGCTTTGTCCATGAGCGGATCGCCAACACCTATGGAATCGATTCGATGCCCGAGACGGCCGAGAATGTTGCCGCGGAGATGGGCATTTCGCGCGCCGATCAGGACGGCGTCGCGCTCCGCAGCCAGTCGCGCTATGAGGCTGGGTGGCATGCGGCCGACATCGCGCCGGTATCGTTGCCCGGACGAAAAGGCGAATTGGCGGTCATCGCCATTGACGAGCACCCCCGCGCGACAACGCTTGAAAAACTTGCCTCCCTGCCCGTCCTGTTCCGCAAAGGTGGCACCGTAACCGCAGGCAATGCCTCGGGCGTGAATGATGGCGCGGCAGCGCTGCTGCTGGCATCGGGTGCCGCCGTTCAGCGGCACAGTCTTACGCCTTTGGCACGGGTTGGTGCTTCAGCAAGTGCCGGCGTGGCCCCGCGTGTCATGGGGACTGGCCCCATCGCTGCGCTGGCACGGCTCGGCGAACGCACCGGCCTTGGCCCAAATGATTTCGACGTGATCGAACTAAACGAAGCCTTCGCCGCGCAAGTTCTGGCCTGCACGCGCGCATGGGGGCTCGATGATGATGCGGCCCATGTGAATGCATATGGCGGCGGCATCAGCATGGGCCATCCACTTGGTATGTCGGGTGCACGCATCGCCGCCACCGCCGCGCGCAGGCTTCACGAGACAGGTGGCAGGTACGCCCTGGTCACACTTTGCGTGGGTGTGGGACAAGGCGTGGCGCTGGTGCTTCACGCAGCCTGAACGGACGGAACTGCGTTCACCAAACTTGCGCTACTCGGCCTCCCCCGGGCGGCGGCTGTAGCCTGTTGCCGGTGGAATGAGCCGTGAGCGGTATCACAGCCGGTCTTCAGCATGAATTCGCGCATCAATATGCATTCCGAATCTTCCTCCTTGGTGAACAGCGTCATATAGCCATGGTCGCGCAGCACCGAGGCCAGGCAGGGCTTTTCCTGGCCACTCGCAATGCCGGTCATCTTGGCAATGCCAGCGAGCAGTCTCGGGAAGGCAGGGCACAAGGCGGAATAGATTCCACGATTGGACATCTTCTGGTGGGTGATGAAGGCCGCATAGGCAAGACCACGCAAATAAATCGCATCAGGCTCCGGCATGTTGACTTCATGCAAATTTCCATGGGCTGCGGCAATCGAGTGCATATGGGAGCCGGCGATAGCTTCGATAAATGCGATGATCACGTTGCGCTTCCTGTGCCCAGTCGAAAGGATCGGCGGGCCGCCCGGAAAGCCGTGCAATCCGCACAAAATTTCCTGGATGGACTCTCAATACAAGTCTGAGTAAAGGACGCGTGTTAACTTCAAATTCAGCAAGAATTTGACTCAAAGTTAACGCTCATGTCAAGAATTTCAGTGAACCCATTATATAAATGTGAAGGTGTGAAATGGCTCTAATCAACGGAACTTCTGGCGCAGACGTTTTGGACGGCGATCCCGGCTCCGTGGCTCAGGACGATCAGATTTTTGGTCTTGGCGGCGATGATATTCTCAACGGACTTTTGAGTAACGACACGCTGGATGGCGGGGACAATAACGACACGCTGAGCGGTGGATTGGGCGACGACAGCCTGACGGGAGGCGCTGGCGCCGACACTTTCGTTGTCGATAGCGGGGGGGCCGTTGCGTCCACGGCGCAGACCGACACGATCACCGACTTTTCGGCTCTGGCCGGCGATCTCATTGATGTGAGCACTATCGGCATCTCGGAGTTTGCAACAATCCAGCAGCTTCTCTCGAGTTCCGGTGGGAATTCGTTCCTGACCTTTATGAACAATGGATTCGCGCAAACCGTTACAATCACCGGTTTGGCCAATGCCTTGACATTGACTGCCGCCGATTTTGTTTTCAACACCGCCATAGTTGATAACACTTTGAATGGCACATTGAACGCCGATGATTTGTTCGGTGGTCTGGGTAACGACACCCTGAACGGTTCTGATGGCAATGACCGGCTATTCGGCGAAGCGGGTAACGACACGCTTGCCGGCGGCAACAATAACGACACGCTGTTTGGCGGTGCCGGCACCGATGGACTCGACGGCGGAAACGGCAATGACAGCCTAAATGGCGGTACTGGCGCCGATACCCTCACTGGCGGCATTGGCAAGGACACCCTGAGCTATGCCGGTTCCGCCCTTGGTGTCACCGTCAATCTGGCGGACAACACTGTCTCTGGGGGCGATGCGCAAGGAGACACGATTTCTGGATTCGAGAGCATCAGGGGAAGCAGCCATGGCGATACGCTAACCGGCGACATTGGCGACAACACGATCGAAGGTGGCAACGGCATTGATACGATCGAAGGCGGCGGCGGAGCGGATATACTGATCGGTGGCAATGGTACGGATACGCTGAGTTATGCAGGTTCCGCCACCGGCGTCACCATCGATATCGCGGTCAACACGGCCACAGGCGGCGATGCAACCGGCGATACGATCAGCGGTTTCGAAAAAGTAACCGGCAGCAGCAGTGGCGATACGTTGACCGGTAACAACATCGTCAACACGCTCGACGGCGGCGCCGGCGACGACACAATCGAAGGTGGTGCCGGCGCTGATACGCTGATCGGCGGCATTGGCACGGACACGCTGAGCTATGCGGGTTCGACCGCCCTTGTCGGTGTCACTGTAAATCTGGCGACCAACACTGCCTCTGGCGCCGATGCGACGGGAGACACGATCTCGGGCTTTGAAGCTGTCATTGGCAGCATCAGAGCTGACTTCCTGACCGGCAGCGCCAATGCGGACACACTCGACGGCAGCAATGGCAACGATACAATCGAGGGCGGAGCGGGTGCTGATACGCTAATCGGCGGCGCGGATTTTGACACGCTGAGCTATGCCGGTTCGGCCCTTGGTGTCACCGTCAGTCTGACGGGCAACACTGCCTCTGGCGGCGATGCGCAAGGAGATGTGTTCTCCGGCTTCAATGGAATCCTTGGCAGCAGTTCCGCAGATATACTGACTGGTTTCAGCAACAACAACACGCTCGACGGCGGCGCTGGCGACGACACGCTCGATGGTGGCGCCGGCGCTGATGCGCTGATCGGCGGCAATGGCACGGACACGCTGAGCTATGCCGGTTCGGCCACCGGTGTCACTGTCAATCTGGCGTCCAACTCTGCCTCTGGCGGCGATGCGGCTGGAGACACGATCACGGGCTTCGAAGCTGTCATTGGCAGCAGTTCCGCAGACATACTGACTGGTGACATCACCAGCAACACGCTCAACGGTGGTAATGGCGCCGATACGATCGAGGGAGGTGCCGGCGCTGATACGCTGATCGGTGGAGCGGATTTTGACACACTGAGCTATGCGGGTTCGGCCGCCGGTGTCACTGTCAATCTGGCGGACAACACTGCCTCTGGTGGCGATGCCGCAGTAGACACGATCTCGGGCTTCGAAGCGGTCACTGGCAGCAGTTCCGGAGATAGGCTGACTGGTGATATCAACAGCAACACGCTCGACGGTGGTGATGGCAACGACACAATCAAGGGCGGGGCCGGAGCGGATGTTCTTATCGGCGGCATCGGCACAGACACGCTGAGCTATGCCGGTTCGGCCGCCGGTGTCACTGTCAATCTGGCGACCAGCTTTGTCTCCGATGGCGATGCGGCAGGAGATGTGATCTCGGGCTTCGAAGCTGTCATTGGCAGCGGTTCCGCAGACATACTGACTGGTGACTCTGCCGCCAACAGACTTACCGGTTCAGCAGGCAATGACACGCTGGACGGTGATGTTGGTGCGGATACAATGATTGGTGGTACCGGCAACGATAACTATTTCGTTGACTCGGTGGCCGATGTTGTCACCGAGTTGGTGGGACAAGGAATCGACACCATCAGGAGCGCAATCACATACAGTCTGGTTGATACTGATGGTGCGGGCGCCAACGGCGGAAATGTCGAGAATCTGACGCTTACCGGCATCGCGGCCATCAATGCAACCGGCAATGCACGCAACAACGTTCTGACAGGCAACTCTGCCGCCAACACCCTTACCGGTGCAGGAGGAAGTGACACGCTGGACGGTGGTGCTGGTGCGGACACAATGATTGGTGGCATCGGCAATGATATTTATTTCGTTGACGCGGTGACCGATGTTGTCACCGAGTTGGCGGGGCAAGGAACCGACACGGTGCGGTCGTCAATTGATTATGCACTCAAAGCCAATTTTGAGACTCTCATTCTTACTGGCGCGGCTGGGATTTCCGGTACTGGCACTGCAGCCGCCAACACGATCACCGGCAACAGCGGAAATAACATTATCAGAGGTGCTGGCGGCCGTGACGTTTTGACCGGGGCTGACGGCAATGATACGTTCAAATACAACGCCATCACCGATAGCGGGTTGACAGCAGGGACACGCGACGTCATCTCGGATTTCGTCCAATCGGCGGATCGGATTGACCTCCTGGTGATTGACGCCAACGGCGCGCTTGCCGGCAATGCCTTTACGTTCATTGCCGCCAAGGATGCAGCCTTCACGGGTGTTGCGGGTGAATTACGCCACATTACATCGGGCGCCAACACAATCGTCGAGGGCGATACCAATGGTGATGCGGTTGCCGATTTTCAAATACAGCTGACCGGCGCCTTCACTCTGACCGGTGCGGATTTCATATTATAGGCGGGCAACAATTCGCGACTCGCAACCATTGGGCTAGCTTCGTGTCTGGTCCGTTAACCCGTTCCCACGGGTCAGATCGTGCGGCAGGCTTCGCCCAGCTTCCGCCCCCTCGCCGTTGAGACCGGGTGCGTATTTTTCCAGCCTTCCGGGCGTGAGCATAGACTCGCGCCCGGTCTGTGTTGTGCTGAGTGGCCTTGCTGGTGTGAACTGAACTGTTATCGAGAGCGATGGTGACGGACTTACACGCCGCTCCCGGTATGGGGCCATAGATGTGATCGAGCCGTTCGAGCGAGGCGATGACATCAGAATTGCGTTTGGTTTGCAAGGTCTCGAAAATGAGTGCGCGGGAGATGAAATCGCGTGCCCCCTGTCATGGCGATTTTTCACACTGACCCGGAGCCTCGATGCCCGGGTCAGCGCCGCGCCTGGCCCAGGCACGGGCGAGACAGGGAGGGGTAAAGGCGGATGTTCATGGGAGGCCTCCTGATTGGCTTTGCTCACCTGCGGTTTTGGCATTCAGTTCTCCCCAGAATTCGTGCTGCATTGACTCACAACACCTATTCAGCAGAGCGCGCCGCCAAATCCAACAATGCCCAGATCATCACCATGGGGGCTCGCGGCATCGGGCCGGAACTGGCCAAGGCAATTGTCGACATCTGGCTGGCCAGCGAATTTGATCCCACCGGACCGTCCGCAGCGAATGTCGAGGCAATCGACAGGCTCGACTGCCGCCATGCCAAGTAGCCGCATGTTCGGGATTGGAGCCGAGCGTCCTAGATCATGCACTATCAACTAATTACGCAATTTGATATGGCGACATATTCATGTTGCCCAGCCACCTCAGCTAATGCAATTGTTGCCAACACACTCTTTACGACTATACCCCGCTTGGGATGGGGGGATTACCCAACTATGCTACTACGATGATCACATTTGCCGTATTGGCTGGCAACCATTGGCAAGCCCAAAAAAGGAACTCAAACGAATGCCGTGCAAATGATATTTGGAACAGGAAAGAAATTAGCCTTCGCCGCGGGGCTGGGATTGGTTGCATCACTGTTTCCGGTATGCACGGCCTATGCGACACCTGTGATTAAACACGTCATCGTAATCGTCATGGAAAATGTGGATGCGGAAGACATTTACGGCAATAAGAAATTGGCGCCGTATATCAACAGCGAGCTCATACCGAAATACGCTCACGCGACTGACTTCCAGGACCCGCTTTCGATCGATACCCCGAGCGAGCCTCATTATATCTGGATGGAGGCTGGTACAAATACGTTTCCAGATCACACATTCAGTGGTGATGATAGCGTGTCGGCTGAGCGCTCAACCAGCAGCACTGAACATCTGGTAACCCAAATCGAGCGCACCAAGACCCTCACCTGGATGGCTTATCAAGAGGGGATGGGGCCTAAGACTGGTGCCTGTCCGATCATCAGCTCTGGCAAATACGCTGCCCGGCATAATCCCTTCGTATTCTTCCAGGATGTTTCCGGTTCGCCACCAGATGTGAACAATGAATATTGCGCCGCTCACCACAAACCGTTTTCCGCGCTCGCGGACGACATGGCCTCAGGCACTGTCGCCAATTATGTTTTCATAACGCCTGATCTCTGCAATGACATGCACGACACCTGCGGGGGCAAAAATAGAATACTTGCCGGCGATACATGGCTGAAGCGGCAGATGCCCTTGATCATCGATTGGCTGAAGCAAAACTCAGGTGTCGCATTCATTGCTTGGGACGAAGCCGAATCCGCGGCAATTATGCCTTTCCTTGCGATTGGGCCGGGTGTGAAGGAAAACTACGCTGGGGACGTCTATTACACTCATGGTTCCATCCTGAAGACAGTTGAGGTGATTTTTGGCTTGCCGGTACTGCCCACCGTCAGCGATGATGAAACGCTTTCCGATCTTTTCAAGGAAGGGCAGTTTCCATAGTCGAAGAACGGTGAAACGATCGGCCCTGGCATTCTCATGATGCCGCTTCGCCAGTGATTTCCGGAACTTCGGCGCGAATTTTTTGCCGCCGCAGGGCGGTGATTTCAGCAAAAACAGACAGGGCGATTTCCTCTGGAGATATGGCGCCGATATCAACTCCGGCGGGCGCCTTCACGGCGTCAAGCGCTGCGGCCGATGCGCCGTCCATGATAAGTTTCTCGCGAATAGCCGCCATCTTGCGGCGGCTGCCGACGAAGGCCTTGTAGGGGGCTTCGATATCCAGAATGGCGCGCAAGGCCGCCTCGTCGCCCCTTCCCTGAGTGGAAACGATGATGAATCGCTGGGCCGCATCCGCCACCGGCAGGGCGTAGCCGTCGATGCGTGTATCGGCGTGCTCAAATGCCTGCTGTTCGGCAGGCGGTGCGCAAGCGGTGACTGAAAAACCCATGACGGAAGCCAGGCGGGACAGCGCCACGGCAACCGGACTTGATCCACAGATCACCAGGTTTGGATGCGGCATGACCGGTTCCACAAAGATATCCATGGTACCCTGGCTCGGGCACATGTTGCGGGCAAAGCGCACACCCTGACGGCTTTCGCCCGGGTTGACGCCAAGGGCCTCAAGCTCGATCGGCGGTTGCACTGAAATCAGCCGGGGCTGGCCGTCGGCGAAAACATCCTGGGCGGCTTTCAACACGGCACCGCGCGCACAGCCACCGCCGATCCAGCCGCCGGTGATGGTGCCATCGGGCATGATGACTGCTTTGGCGCCCGCCTTGGCTGCCGTAACCGCTACGGTTCGGACTACAGTGGCGAGAACGAAAACTTCGCCGCGATGCTTCAATTCTGAGACGATATCCATGACGTCGGTTTGCTGGGGCATGGTTGTCACTCCATCACAGGCGCGCCAGATAGGGTTCAAGCGCTGCCAGACTTTCGAGATTATGGGCAGGCGCAAAGAGATCAAGGTAGGGAATGGCAGCCCGCATGGCTTGTGCGTCGGGGCGGTAACCATCCCAGCCCATCATCGGATTGAGCCAGACGATGCGGCGGCAACGCCGGCGCAAGCGTTGCATTTCGCGGGCCAGCACTTCAGGAGTGCCGGTGTCATAGCCATCCGACAGGATCATGACGCAGCTGCGCGAATTCAAAACCCGCATAGCGTGCCATTGGTTGAAAGTTGCAAGACATTCGCCGATGCGGGTTCCGCCGCCAACGCCGTCACTCATCAGCAACATGCGTTCGACGGCGCGGGTTGCATTTTTTTCCCTCATGGCGGATGAAATATGAGCAAGGCGCGTGTGGAATACGAAAGCCTCCGCCTCGTGGAAACTATCGAGCACGCCGTGAATGAAACGGGTGAACACGGCGGTGTACATCTGCATCGAGCCCGATGCATCGAGCAGTACCACAAGGCGCAGCGGCTTGGGCTTGCGGCTGCGATACAGCAGATCGACGGGCACGCCCCCTACCCCGATGTTGCGCCGGATGGTGGCGCGGAGATCGATGCGCCGGCCTTTGTTCCGGGCATTTTCACGGCGGGTGAGTCTCGTGCGCATAAGCTTGGCCAATCGCTCGGCGGCGGCATGGGCTTTCTCCAACTCGCCGGGGTCGGCGATCTTGCGAAAGTCCGTCGACTGATGGATTTCTCCGCGCGATGCACCTTCGCTCTTGCCGGCCGCTCCGTCATCCGGCTCCTCGCCCGGTAAACTGGAGAGCTGGTCAGTAAGTTCGGTGGTGCCGTCCCTGCCATCACTCTGTTCGGACGGTGAAACCAAAGTAGGCCTTGCCGTGGCCGCGGCTGAGCTGCCCACTAATACAAGGCGCTTCATGCCGGCTCCGAGCCAATGCGAATCAAACAGAGCGTCGAACTGCTGCCAATCGGATGCACGCGAACAGAACAGCGCCTTGAAGGCCTGGCGCAGTACGGCGGGGCGCCGCACGCCGAGCGAACCGGCCAAGCGCGCGGCATCGGCACTTTCCCTGAGGCCCACGGCGAAACCGTGATGGCGCAGAAGCCTGGCGAATGCCGTGATGCGGCCAAGGATGGCATCCTCAAGCGGTGTCAACGATCCAGATTTTGGTGCGGCCTTACTGGTACTCATGCGACTTTTCCCAACACGCGGGCGGCAACTTCGCGGGTGAATCGCGATTTGTCCTCCTGGGTTTTAAGAAGACACATCATGGTATCATAAACCGTCTCGGGATTGCTGTGCAGATCACGGAGCGCAAGTCCGATCAGTGCCGCCGCCCAGTCAAGCGTCTCGGCAACACCGGGCACCTTGCGCAGATCCTCCTTGCGGATTTTTTCTAGAGCACGGGCAATCTGCAAGGCAAATGTAGCTCCGATGCCGGGCAATCGCCGCTGCAGGATTGTTGCTTCACGTTCCACATCAGGAAAGTCGACATAATGATAAAGACAACGGCGGCGCAGCGCGTCGGAAATCTCGCGAGTTCCGTTGGAGGTCAACACAACATGGGGAATGCTGCGGGCCTGGATGGTGCCCAACTCTGGAACGCTCACCTGATAATCCGACAGAAGTTCCAGCAAGAACGCTTCGAATTCCTCATCGGCGCGATCGATTTCATCGACCAGCAGGACCGGCGGTAGTTCCCGCCTGATCGATTGCAGCAATGGGCGCTCCAACAGATAGCGTTCGGAAAAAATATCATCCTCGTTGATCGCCGATCCCGACGCCGCTCTCACCTGAATTGCCAGAAGCTGGCGCTGGTAGTTCCATTCATAAAGGGCGTCGGAACGGTCCAGTCCTTCATAACACTGCAGGCGGATCAATTCTGTCCCGTGCACTGCCGCCAAGGCCTTGGCGACTTCGGTTTTGCCGACACCGGCCTCCCCTTCCAGCAACAGTGGACGCTGTAACAGCTCCATGAGATGGAGCGCCATCGCCAGTTCACGGTCGGCAACATAGCCCGCTTCCGCCAGCCTTGCGGACAGAACGGGCAGTGTCAACATGTTACCCCACCACGCCGAGTTTTTTCGCGGCTTCCCAGTTGCGCCAGTAGTCATGCGGCATCTGGATGTGGGTCGAGCCAAGGAAGGAGAAAGCGTCGTTGACGGCATTGGAGAAGGCCGGAACGCCGCCGACATTTGGGCTTTCACCTACGCCCTTGGCACCAATCGGATGATGCGGCGAAGGCGTTACCGTGTGATCGGTTTCCCAAACCGGGGTCTCGACCGCAGTCGGCATGAAGAAATCCATCAGCGAGCCGGTCACCACATTGCCAATCTCGTCGTAACGGATTTCCTGGCCCATGGCGATGGCGAAGGCTTCGGTCAATCCGCCGTGAATCTGGCCCTCGATGATCATCGGGTTGATACGGGTGCCGCAATCATCGAGCGCGTAGAAGCGCCGGATTTTATACACGCCAGTATCGACGTCGATATCCATCACGCAGAAATAAGCACCGAAGGGATAAGTCATGTTGGGTGGATCGTAGTAACTCACCGCCTCGAGTCCAGGCTCCATGCCCGGTGGCAGCGCATGGTAGGCGGCCCAGGCCAATTCCTTCATCGACTTGAATTTCTCCGGCAAGCCCTTGACGCGAAAACCATCGACGTCCCATTGCAGGTCGTCCTCATGGACCTCCAGCATATAGGCGGCGATCATCTGCGCCTTGGCCTTGATCTTGCGCGCCGCCATGGCGATTGCCGCACCAGCAACTGGAGTTGACCTCGAACCATAGGTTCCAAGCCCATAGGGGGCGGTATCGGTGTTGCCTTCCTCCACCATGATGTCGGCGGATGGAATGCCGATTTCGGTGGCGATGATCTGGGCCCAGGTGGTCTCGTGGCCCTGCCCTGTCGATTT